>JBAUGX010000024.1:0-21357 GCA_049679965.1 Vicinamibacterales bacterium | reverse complement strand
CCCTTCCCCCCTCCGACAGATTGGCTGACCCCCTTCCCCCCTCCGACAGCGCGGATTGGCTGTCCCTGACGGGCTGATTGTGCGACTCCGACGACGGATCGTCAAGCGCCAGACGCCTCGTGTGAGGTGTGGCGGCGCCTACGGACACACCTCCGGCGCGCCGAGGCGTCCGGCCGTCGTCAGCAGCACGGGTCGCACATCGGGGCCTTGTCGCCCGGCCCGGCGAGGTCCAAGTCTCGCGCCGAGCGCGGCGGCGCGCGCGCCGGACGTGGGGCGGGGACCTCCACGGGCAGATCCAGGTGATGGAGGATCCGCTCGATCACCGCCGCCTGCTCGATGAGCGCCACCAGGCGCAGCCGGCCGCCGCATCGCGGACAGGCCAGAACGTCAAATCCGAACGTCCGGCGCATCAGGTCGGCCCATAGCCGGTTTCGCCCGTGGCCCCCAACTGCGGTCGGCGGTTCGCACGGACCCCACACCGCCGGAAGAGACTCGATCGCCCCGGCGTCACGATCTGTCGACGTTGTGTGCCTGACCACCGCCGCCCGCCAGGCCGCCCGCGGCGCCAGCACGCCGTGATAGAGCACCAGGTTGATCCGCGGCCGCGGCACGAGCACCGCCAGCCGCCCGAGAAAATCCACCGGATCCCACTCCAGGTGCGTCGTGCCGTCGGCCCGCCGATGCCGGAGTTGCAGCCGCACGCGACCCTCGCCGCTCACGGTGAGTCGCTCGCGCGCCACCGGCGGGCGCAACGCATACCGGCATACGCCTTCCAGTCGTTCCCGCTGCCCGGCCGGTACGCGCAGGCCCGCGTGGAGGTCGAAGCCATGCGACCGCGCGTGGCACCGGCTAGGCGTGGGCGGCTCGATCGCCTCGGGCGGATCGCCGAGTCGCCGCGTGCGGGCGCCGCGATGGCGGCCGAGCGCCACGATCCCCTGCACCGACGCGGCCGCCAGCCCGGCCAGCACCGGCGCGTCGGTCGCCCACGCATCCTCCGCGCCGGCCTCGTCGTCATCCCCGAGGCCTCGCCGACTGAGCAGGCGCCGGATCCGCGGCTCCACCGTCGCCAGTACCTCGGCGACATCGAGATCCGTGAGGCATGGCGCCGGATGGAACACCAGGGCGCCGGCCTCGTGTCGCGTGAAGACACCGTCCATCACGAGCGCGTGGACGTGCACGTTGAGATTGAGCGCCCCGCCGAACCGCTGGATGATCGCGACGGCGCCGCCGCGGCCGTCCTGCACGCCGTCCAACCGGGCGCGACGCCGCAGCCAGCCGAGCACCGCGCGCATGGTGACGGCGACCACGGCACGGCACAGATCGTGGTCCCACGCCAACACGTACCGCACCCGGAACGGCAGACTCAGCACCCACTGCCGCACCGGCACGTCCGGAAAGACGTCCTCCACCAGATGCGCCGATCGCTCGGCCATCCGCCGCCCGCCGCACCGCGGACAGAACCCGCGGCCCTTGCACGAGAACGCCACCAGGCGATCCAGTCCGCAGGCGGTGCATCGAAAGCGGGCAAATCCGCCGGCCAGGCAGCCGCACCGAAGAAAGGCGCGAAACTCCTCCTCGACGAAACGCGGGAGCCCGTCGCCGTCCCGCTGTACCGCCGCGTGAGCGCGGAAGGTCTCGAAATGCTCGCGCACGATCTGGTGCAGGACGCTGGAAGTCGGATCGCGCGGCGCGTACGCGCTCGAAGGCCGGGCCACGCCGAGCCTCAAGGCGGGCCGCGTGCCATCGGAGCGGGCCGCTCAGTGCAGTGCAAACTGCACGAGCGCATCCGGGCGGGCGAGATTTCGCCAACCGCGGTTGCGGTCGCTCCGCGATCGCCGGACGCACACCGGCCGTGTTTTCGGCATGAAGGCCGCGATCTGGTGGCCTGGCGCCCGGGCAACGGCTGTTACCACACGTCGAGGCCGGAAGGTCTTCGCTCGCTAACCGCTAAAGGGGCGAGAGGCCGTTCGTGGTCACCCTGGTCGTCCTCACGTCGTGGGCGTGATCAAGGCCACCCCGGCCGAAACAGGACGCCGGGTGCGAGCTTCCAGTTGGGATCGAGCGCACGCTTGACGGCGCGCATCTCGTCGATGCCTGACTGGCCGTACAACTCCACCAGCAGTTGCTGTTTGACGCGGTTGCGGCCGACGCCATGTTCGGCCAGTGGCGACCCGCCCAGGCGGATGACTTCCCGGCCCAGCTCGAGAATCGCCGCACGGCCGGCCTCGACATCGGCAAACGAACGCGGCAGGACGTTCGGATGCAGGTTCCCATCAGACACATGGCCCCAGATCGCCACGTCGAGGCCGCGGCGGCCGAACTCGGCTTCGTAGATCGCCATCATGTCCTCGAGATGCTCGAAGGGTACGATCATGTCGGCGGCGGTCTTCTCGATGCGACGATCGACGGTCGCCTGGGCCCGGCCGACGCGTGAATTGACGGTGGCCGAGACGGCCTCGCGCAGCGCGAGCAGCTGCTCGGCGCGCGCGCGATCGCCCGGCACGGCAATCTCGACCTCGTCCAGCACGCCGGTCTGGTCGAGGAGGCAGCAGAAGCGCCCGAGCGGCGTGTCCGGCGCGCCGGGATCGCCCGCACGTCCGATCTCGTCGAACGCCTGCTGGCTGGTCGTGCCGGCGGGGAGCTCGATAGTGACCAGAAGCGCCACCGCTGTCGCGTCGGGCCACATCACGCCGTACCGCCCGCCGGCGCCCTCCTCACGTAACAGCTCGAGACAGCGCGCGTCGATGTACTCGATGGCCGACACGTCGAGGCCCTGTGGATCCACTCGCCATGTCTGGTGGGCCGTCTCGCGCAGCGTACGGACGAACGCGAGGGCCGCCCTGCGATCCGCGAACGGCACGAAGGCCAGGCTCCAGGCGGGACGCGACGGCCGGACGCGCAGGGTGACCTCCGTGACTGCCCCGAGCGTGCCTTCCGCACCGATGAAGAGGTCGATGAGATCCATGCCGGGCGCGGCGAAGTACCCGGCCGAGACCTTCGGCACGTCGGGCAGCCGATAGCTCGGCACCGGCACACGTGCGGTCCGATCGCCGAGCACGACGTCGAAGTGGCCATCGGCGTGTGCCCGCGTGGCGCCCCGCTCGATGTCGAGCACGTCGCCGGTCGCCAGCACGACCGTGATCGCCTGCACCCAGTCGCGGGTCGTGCCGTATTTGAAGGTCGCGGCACCGGCCGCGTTGGTGGCCACGGTACCGCCGACACTCGCGCCAGTGAAAGTTGGCGCCGGCGGATAGTAGCGACCCGTGCGAGCCAGTTCGGCGTCGAGCTCGGCGAGCGTCACGCCGGCCCCGACCCGCACCCAGTCGGCGCCGCCGTCGATGATCCGGCCAAAGCGCGCCGTGCCGAGCAGCACCTCGCCGCGCGGCGTGGCGCCGCCGGTCAGCGACGACTGCGCACCGATCGGCAGCACGGCGGCTGCGCCCTGCATGACGCCCGCGACTTCGAACTCGGTCGTCGGCAGCACGAGCGCGGCGGCATGACCGCCTGGCACGTGGGCGGCGTCCTCGAGAAACGACCGCAGCCGATCGGGATCGGTCACGTACCGGGGCTCGACGGGCGCGCCGCTCGGCCGGCGCGAGGTGATGCGGCAGTCAGGCATCGAGCTATATTAGTTTGCGCCTGCGGCCATGCGAGCCGAGGCCATGCGCCCGCGGCTCGCGCGAGGATAGCGAGTCTTCGAGCGCCGCAGCGCGAGCGAGTGGGGGTGGGGCCCCACGAGCGGTAAGAGCTGACGCCGAGGCGAGGCATCGGCGTCAGCTCGCGCTGGGGGTGGGGCCCCAGCGCCATAAGAAAATGATTGCTCCTGCGGGCAAACCGCGTGAATTCGTCACGGTCGGGCGCGTTGGCGATGTGCCGGCGGGACAAGGCCGCCAGGTCACCGTCAACGGCCGGTGGGTGGCGCTGTTCAATGTGGGCGGCGCCTTCCACGCCATCGACGGCATCTGCTTACATCGCGGCGGCCCGCTCGCCGAAGGCCGGCTCACCCAGTGTGTCGTCACCTGCCCCTGGCACGGCTGGCAATTCGATGTCACGACCGGCACGCTCGTCCAGGATTCGCGCGTCGGCGTCACGCGGCACGACACACGCATCGTCGGCGACGAAGTCCAAGTCAGGCTGCACGACTAGCCGCACCCTCGCACCTCTCGCACCCTCGCACCCTCGCACCCACGCACCTGGAACCCGTTATACTCTGCGTTCCGTGACCCGCATCTACATCAAAGTCCTCATCATTCAGGCCATCGCCCTCGCGGGGCTCTGGTTCCTTCAACAGGCGTTCCTCTAGCTCCCGATGCACCCAGTCGACTGGATTGTCGTGGTCGCGTTCACCGCGTGGATCATGTACGACGGTCTCAGGCGCACGAAGGACAGCCAAGAGCTCTACGGGTATTTCCTCGCCAAGCGCAGCATCCCATGGTGGGCCGCCGGCCTGTCGGTGATGGCAACCCAG
The DNA here is from genome assembly GCA_049679965.1 of Vicinamibacterales bacterium. Lineage (GTDB taxonomy): Bacteria > Acidobacteriota > Vicinamibacteria > Vicinamibacterales > CAVVIG01 > 2-12-FULL-65-11. The sequence goes on along the minus strand of JBAUGX010000024.1, from coordinate 16,889 downwards.
CTGAGCGCGATCACCATGATCGGCACCACAGGGCAGGGCTACGCCGACGGGATGCGGTTCATCCAGTTCTATTTCGGCCTGCCGCTGGCCATGATCGTTCTCTCGGTGACGCTCGTGCCGTATTTCTACAACTCGGGTGTGTACACCGCGTACGAGACCCTGGAGCGCCGCTTCGACGCCAAGACACGCAGCCTGACCAGCTTTCTGTTTCTGATGTCGCGTGGCATGTCGGTTGGCGCGGTGGTGTCAGCGCCGGCCGTCGTGCTCTCGCTTGTGCTTGGCTGGAACCTGACCGCCACGGCCCTGGCGATCACCGCGCCGGCGGTCGTGTACAGCATGTTCGGCGGGGTTCAAGCCGTGACGTGGACCGACGTGAAGACGATGGCCCTTACGGTGTTCGCGCTGTTTGCCGTCATTGCGACGGCCCTCATCGGCCTGCCCGATGGCGTCAGTGTCGCCGACGGGTTCGCGGTCGCCGGCGCGACCGGGCGGCTCCGAACCTTCGACTTTTCGTTCGACATCACGAATCAGTACACCTTCTGGTCTGGGACCATCGCCGCGCTGTTCCTGTTCTGTTCCTACTTTGGGACCGATCAGAGCCAGGTACAGCGGTACTTGACCGCGCGATCCGCCGACGAGGCGCGCCATTCGTTGCTGATGAGCGCCTATTGGAAGATCCCGCTGCAGGCTGTCGTTCTGCTCCTCGGCGTCCTGGTCTTCGTCTTCTACGCGTTCAACCAGGGGCCGATGATCTTCAGCTCTGTCACGGACCAGCGCATGCGCCAGGGCCCCGCCGCGCAGGAGTACACGGCACTCGAGTCGGAGTTCGACGCCGCGTTCGCCTCACGCCGCGCGGCGGCGATCGAGCTCGCCAGCGCACGGGACACGCCTGATACCGAGCGCGTAGCGGCAGCGAAGTCCGTACTGCGCGACCGGGAAACGGCTGTGCAGGCCGTCAGGACAAGAGCGACCGATCTCATACGCCGGACCGACGGTACGTTCACAGACGTCAACTACGTCATTCCAGCCTTCATCCTGACGCAGCTCCCCATCGGTCTGGTCGGCCTTCTGATCGTCACCATCCTGCTGGCGGCGACCGACACCATCGCCGGCGAGCTCAATTCACTCTCCACCGCGACCGTCATCGACTTCTACAAGCGCTGGGTCCGGCCGACGGCAACCGACGCGCACTATCTGGCCACGTCCAAAATCGCGACCGGCATCTGGGGACTGTTCGCGTGTGCGGTCGCGGTGTGGGCGGCCGAGCTCGGCTCGCTGATTGAGGTCGTCAACCGGTTCGGATCGTTCTTCTACGGTTCGATTCTTGGCGTGTTCGTTCTCGCGATTGGCTTTCCGCGTGCGACCGCGACTGGCGCGTTCGTTGGTCTGATCGCCGGGATGGCGTCGGTCGCGGCGGTCGCCACGTTCACCAACGTGGCGTTCCTCTGGCATAACGTGATCGGCGTCGTCGCGGTCCTCATCGTAGGGCTGGCGACGAGCGCCGTCGATCCCGCCAGAACACCGCGCGGGTAATCTTGAGTTAGACTTTCGCGCAGTGCCCCCCTCGCCGTCAGCGCCCTCCATGCATCAGCGGCTCACGAACTGGTTCTTCGAGGGATCTTCCGATTCCGGCAGCGATCAACCGTCCCCGCGGCATACGGCGCACTGGTGGAAGGTCATGTGTCTGACGGGCGTCGATTATTTCTCCACACTCGCCTACCAACCGGGCATCGCGTTCCTCGCGGCCGGCGCGCTCGCGCCCGTGGCGACGCTCGTGCTGGTCGCGCTGACGCTCTTTGGCGCCCTGCCGATGTACGGCCGCGTCGCGGCCATGAGCCCGCACGGCCAGGGCAGCATTGTCATGCTGGAGCGGCTGTTCCCGCGCTGGAAGGGCAAGGTCGTCGTGCTCTGCCTGCTCGGCTTCGCCGCCACCGACTTCGTCATCACGATCACGCTCTCGGCAGCCGACGCGGCGGCGCACATGGTGGAGAACCCCCTGACGCCGCCGTGGATGGATCACCAGATGTTCGTGACGCTGGTGCTGCTCGTCGCGCTGGCCGGGATCTTCCTCAGGGGATTTCGCGAGGCGATCGGCCTGGCGGTCCTGCTGGTGGCCGCGTATCTGGTGCTGAACGCGATCATCGTGAGTGATGGGTTGATGGAGATTTGGCGACACCCCGATCTCATCGCCAACTGGCGGGAGACGCTGTTCGCGCAGCATGGGAACCCCTTGATGATGGCAGGGGTGGCCCTGCTCCTGTTTCCCAAACTGGCGCTCGGGCTGTCTGGGTTCGAGACCGGCGTGGCGGTCATGCCGCTGGTGCGCGGCGACAACACCGACACCGAGGAGCAGCCGACGGGGCGGATTCGCAATGCCAAGAAGCTTTTGGTGACGGCGGCGCTCATCATGAGCGTCATGCTCATGGGCAGCACGTTCGTGTCCACCCTGCTCATCCCGGCCGAAGCGTTCCGGGGCGCCGCCAACGGGCGTGCGCTCGCGTATCTGGCGCACGAGCGGTTCGGCACGGGCTTCGGCACCCTGTACGACGCCAGCACGGTCTCCATCTTGTGGTTTGCGGGTGCGTCGGCGATGGCGGGGCTCCTCAACCTCGTGCCCCGATACCTTCCCCGCTACGGCATGGCGCCCGAATGGGCGCGCGCGACCCGCCCGCTCGTCGTTGTCTTCATGGGCATCACGATCTTCGTGACCCTCATCTTCCGGGCCAATGTCGAGGCGCAAGCTGGCGCGTACGCCACAGGCGTCCTGGTCCTGATGAGCTCGGCGGCGCTCGCCGTCGCCGTCGCCGCCTGGCGGCAGTCGAGCCGGCGGGTCATCTTCATGTCGATCGCCGTGGTCTTCCTGTACACGACCGTCACGAACATCTTCGAGCGGCCCGAAGGCATCCGAATCGCGTCGGTCTTCATCCTCAGCGTCGTCGTCCTGTCGCTCACCTCGCGCGCGATGCGGTCAACCGAGCTGCGGGTGCTGGCTGTCAAGAACGACCCGTTGGCCCACGACCTCCTGGAGGAGGTCCGCCACGAAGGCACCGTCAACATCATCGCGAACCGTCCGGGGCCTGGCGACAGGCAGGAGTACGAGGACAAGCTGCGCGAGGCGCGTGAAACCCACCACTTGACGGCGAGCGACCCGATCATCTTCCTCGAGGTTCAGCCGGGCGATGCCTCGCAATTCAGCGAGGTCCTGACGGTCACCGGGATCCGGAAACATGGCTTCCGTGTGCTGCGGTGCCAGAGCCCGGCGATTCCCAACGCGATCGCGGCGCTCCTGCTCCACATCCGCAATCGGACTGGCCACATCCCGCATGTCTACTTCGGGTGGACCGAAGGCAATCCGATCACGTACCTGCTGAAGTTCCTGGCATTTGGCGAAGGTGATACCGCGCCCGTCACGCGCGAGGTACTGAGGATCGCGGAGCCCGATCCCTTACGACGACCCCGAGTCCACGTCGGTTAGAACATCGCAGCAGCTATCTGATAACTGGCGCCGGGCCGAAGACCTCGTCCACGGTCATCAATCGAATCTCACCCAGCTTGAGCGCGACGATGCCGGGCTCGATCACCTTGCGATCCCCCGTGATGACGACGGCGAAGCGGTTGGGCTGGATGTACCGCCGCGCCACACGCAGCACGTCCGCGGCCGTGACGGCCTCGACGTTGGCCACGTAGGTCGAGAAGTAATCCTCCGGCAGGCGGTAGACCAGCAGGTTCTCGAGCTGGCGCGAGATATCGGCCGTCGACTCGAAGTTGCCGGGATACTGCAGCGCCACGTAGTTCTTCGCGCGCGCCAGCTCGTCAGCCGGGACGGGCCGTGCGATGGCGTTCAGCTCGTCGACAAATTCCTTGAGCGCCTCGGATGTCTTGTCAGTCTGTACGGCGGCCGCCGCGGCAAAGGGCCCGGCAGAAAGCCGCATGTCGAAGGCTGACGAAGCGCCGTAGGCGTAGCCGTTGCGCTCGCGCAGGTTCAGGTTGAGCCGGGAGCTGAATGACCCGCCCAGGATGGTGTTCATGATCAGCAGCGGGAAGTGGTCGGGCGTCGATCGCGGCACGCCAATCCAGCCGATCCGAATCTCTGATTGCGCGGCTCCCGGCTTGTCGACGAGATAGACGATGCGCAGCGCGTGCTGCGGCGCGTCGGCAGGCCTGGCCGGTGCCGGCGCGGGCGCCGAGGTGGTCCAGCGTCCAAAGCTCCCCTCAAGCAGCGGCAACACGTTCGCCGGCGTCACGTCGCCGACGACGATGAGGGCGGCGTTCCGCGGCTGAAACATCGCGGCGTAGTGCGCGCGCAGGTCCTCGGTCGTGATCGACCGTAGCGACATGGCCGTGCCGGCGCCCGGCGTCCCGTACCGGTGCGTCGGCCCATAGAGCACGCGTGCATACGCCGTGGCGTTGACGGTGGCCGGATTGTCGCGGGCCTGCAGAATGTTGGTGAGCCGTTCGGTGCGCAGGCGCTCGAGCTCGGCTCTGGGAAACGTCGGCCTGAGTGCGACGTCGGCCATGATCGGCAGCGCGTCGGCCAGGCGTGCCACCGGCACATGCAGCCGTACGGCTGCCGAATCGCTGCCACTCGTGACGTTGAGGTCGGCGCCAAGGAAGTCGATCGCATCCGCGATTTCGAGCGACGACCTGGCGCCGGCGCCCTCTTCGAGCATGGCCGCCGTCAGGCTGGCGACGCCGAACTTCCCTGCCGGGTCGTCACCGGTTCCACTGAACACGAGGAGATTGACCTGCGCGACCGGCACCTCGTGCAGCTCGACGATCCACACGGGCAGGCCGTTTGTGAGCTGCTGCTTCTGGATCCTTGGGAGGTTGAGCGACGGCGGCGGACCCGGCTGGGGCGGACGGGTGCGGTCCGGCGCCTGCTGCGCCGCGAGCGTCGCGGCACACCCCATCAAAGCTATTGCTAATACGAAACGACGGGTCAGCATTTACTACTCCGCTCGTTGGGGCCCCACCCCCAACTCGCTCTAAGACCTCGCGCTCGAGCGTAGACTCTCGCGCTCGGGTTACCTCTCCGGGATCACGGTGAGCTCGACTCGGCGATTGCGCGGCAGGAATTGCGCCGCCGCCGCCCTGATCCCGGACGGAGATAGCGCGCGGTACCGCGCCAGATCCTCGTTGAACCAGTCGGGATTGCCGGTCCTGAGGAAATAACCGTTGAGCTGATCGGCGACGCCGGCAAGATTCTCCATCCGGTCGTAGAAGGACGCCTCGAACTGATTGATGGCCCGCTCCACCTCGTGCGCGCTCGGCGTCTCCTGCTGCAGGCGAGCGATCTCCTCGTCAATGACAGCCAGCAGTTCGGCGATGGTACGGCCTGGGCGGGGCGTGGCGATGATCTGAAAGGATGACGAGAGCGAAGACGAAGCCTGGAAGGCGTTGACGCTCTGCGCGATCTGCATTTCGTACACGAGACGCTTGTAGAGCCGCGAGTTCTTGCCGCCGGCGAGTATGTTCGCGGCGACATCCAGCGCGGCGTCCCCCGGCTCCATCAGACGCGGCGTCAGCCACGCGAGATACAACCTCGGCAGCTGTACGCGGTCGGTGATCACCCTTCGCTGCACACCGGCAAGCGAAACGCCGGGAATCGTCATGGGCGCGACGGGGGCGCCCGGCTTCACATCGCTGAACCATTTCTCAACGAGCTTGCGCGCTGCGGCCGTCTCGAGATCACCGGCGACGACCAGGCTGGCATTGCCGGGCGCGTAGAACTTCTTGAAGAACGCCACGACATCCTCGTAGCTCGCGGCGGTGAGGTCCGGCATGTAGCCAATCACCGGCCAGCGGTACGGGTGACCTTCCGGATAGAGGAGCTCGCCCAGAACGACACTGGCCATGCCGTAGGGCGTGTTCTCGTAGCGCTGGCGACGTTCATTCTTGACCACCTCACGCTGAGCGTCGACCGTCATGGGCGTCATCACGTCGAGCAGGGATGCCATGCGGTCGGACTCGAGGAACAGCGCCAGCTCGAGTGCGTTGGAGGGCACGTTGATGTAGTAGTTGGTGAAGTCGTTGTTCGTCGAGGCGTTGTTCTGGCCGCCGACTGCCTCGAGCCATGAGTCGAACTCGCCGTACTTCACATTGCGCGAGCCCATGAACATCAAGTGCTCGAAGAGATGCGCAAATCCGGTTCGTCCGGCTTGCTCGTTCGCCGATCCGACGCGGTACCAGGTGTTCACGGTCACCACCGGCACACTGTGATCTTCGTGAATGACCACTTGAAGCCCATTGGGGAGCGTGAACTGCGTGTAGTCGACGCGGATCTGCGGTGACGGACTCTGGGCCACCACGGGGGTGGCGAGGACGAGCGCCACGGCCAGAAGCAGGGCTGCAGGCTTCATACCGCCTGATTTTACTCCCGCTCCGGGCCCCATGGCTCCCTTCCCCTTTCTCCGTGCTCGCCAGGCGTTCTTTGTGTCCTTCGTGCGCTTCGTGGTGAAATAGCGGCCTATGACCACCGTCGCCCCGCTCGTCGGCATCATCATGGGCAGCAAGTCGGACTGGGAGACGATGCGCCAGGCAGCCGACATGCTGACGAAGTTTGGTGTCCCGCACGAGTCCAAGGTGCTCTCGGCGCATCGGACACCAACGCTGGCGGCCGAGTACGCGTCCTCCGCCGAGAGCCGCGGCCTCGCCGTCGTCATTGCGGGCGCGGGAGGAGCGGCACACCTTCCCGGCGTCCTCGCCGCATACACGGTGCTGCCGGTAATCGGCGTCCCGGTGCAGAGCGCGGCCCTCAACGGACTCGATTCGCTCCTCTCGATCGTGCAGATGCCGAAAGGCATTCCGGTGGCGACCGTGGCGATCGGCGCGTCCGGAGCCGCCAACGCCGGGCTGTTGGCGGTCGCCATCCTCGCCGGATCCCGCCCCGAGCTGCGGGCCAAACTCCACGCGTACCGTGAGGAAATGGCCGCCGAGGTCCAACGGACCTCCCTCGGCTAGTCGAGTCTGAGGTCTGAGGTCTGAAGTCTGCGCGCTTGAGACTTCAACTGAGGTCCGTTCGCGGAGTCGATTCCTATACGAACGGATTGCGGATTTCAATCCCGCTGATAGCGTCGCCCGCCGGCAGTGCCTCGGACAGGATGATGTCGGCGCGCGCCTTGAGGGCGGCCGCGACGATCATCCCGTCACGAAAGCTCAAGTGGTACCGCTCGGCACAGGTCGACGCCGCAAGAATGTCCTTGAGTTCGATGGCCATCACGGGCCAGACCCGATAGGCGTTGACGAGGTCGCGAGCGTCGTGCCCGGAAACGGGCGCGGCAATCGCCGTCGTGATTTTGAGGTAGAGCTCGTACAGCACGTGCGTGCTTAACACCCCACTGCGGTCGACCCAGAGCTGCCGCACGACGTGCTCGGCAATGGCGCGCTTCTCTTCGGCGTCGAGGTCGTGCGCGTAAACCAACACGTTGGTGTCGACAAAGACCTTGCCGGTCACGCCCGTCTCCCGCGGGTGGCAGGGCCGCGACCGAGATGCCACCCAACGTCGAGCTTCCGAAAGGCGTGACGTTTTGCCGCTTCGTATTCCGCATCCTCCCCGACAGCTTCCGCCAGCTTGCCAGCCAGCAGCGCGCTAAGAGAGCTGCCCCGCTGGGCGGCGATAATCTTGGCCTTTCTAAGAAGGTCAGCGTCTACCTTTAGAGTTATGTTTTGAACTTTCACAGCGAAATATTAGCACGTAAATACGTGCTACACATATATACGTGCTAAACTCTGCGGCCATGAAACGGCCGTGGCTGCCGGTGCTGGCTGCGCTGCTCGCCGCCACGATCCTTACAGTCCATGCGCAGAGCGGTCGCGCCCCCGCCGCTGCCCGCAAGCCCTTCACAGTAGTCGAGGCCACCATCCCGGAGATGCGTGAGGCGCTGGCAGCGCGGCGAGTTACGTCGCGCGAGCTCGTGCGGCAGTACCTCACTCGCATCGCGACGCACGAGGACAAGCTGCATGCGGCCCTGGCCGTGAATCCTCGCGCGCTCGACGAGGCCGACGTGCTCGATCGCGAGCGCGCGCGGGGGAGGCTACGCGGCCCGCTCCACGGCATCCCGATCGCGCTCAAGGACAACATTCAGACGACCGACATGCCGACGACGGGCGGCGCGCTCGCCTTCGACGGCCTGATTCCGCCGTACGAAGCCACATTGACGGTGAACCTGCGCGCGAGCGGCGCGATCATCATCGCCAAGACCGCGATGACCGAGCTGGCCAACTGGGTCGCGGGCCCGCCGACGCCGATGCCCGCCAACTACAGCGCCCTTGGTGGCTTCACCTACAACCCGTACGACCCCAGGCGGGATCCGCGCGATGCGACGTTTGACGGCCGTCCGGCGCTCACGACCGGCGGCTCGAGCTCCGGCGTTGGCACGACCGCAAGCTTCTGGGCCGCGAACATCGGCACCGAGACCTCGGGCTCCATTCTCAATCCGGCCAGCCAGACGATGCTCGTCGGCATCAAGCCGACGGTTGGGCGGATCAGCCGGCACGGCGTCATCCCCATCACCGCCGATCAGGACACGCCGGGGCCAATGGCCAGGACCGTGACCGACGCGGCGATCCTGCTCGGCGTCCTCGAGGGAGGGGCACCCGATCCGAACGATCCCGCAACAGGTCGTTGCACGTACCCGCCGGCGCGAGACTACACAAGGTTTCTCAATCGAAACGGCCTGAGGGGCGCGCGCATCGGCATCCCCCGGGCTTTCTTCGGTCGTCCAGCGGGCGGGGTCCCCACCGGGCAGCAGCGCGTCATGGACGAGGCTGTTGCGGTGGTCAGGCAGCAGGGTGCCGTCGTGATCGATCCCGCCGACATCCCAAGCACCATCGACCCCGACCCGAGGAACAATTTCCTGCTCTGGGGAATCTGTGCGGGCGCGACCGAAGGGAAGGGCCGGGACGAGAATTGTTCGAGCGTCCTGAAGTACGGGATGAAGCGCGACTTCAATGCATGGCTCAGGTCGCTCGGAACTGCTGCGCCCGTCAAGACGCTCACCGACCTGCGCGAATGGAACGTCGCGCATCAGCGGGCCGGCGCCCTCAAGTACGGTCAAGCAGCCCTCGACATCTCGGATGAGATGAACCTCGAGAGCGATCGGGCGCGGTACGAAGCCGATCGCGCCAGGGACATCTGGCTCGGCGCGACCCATGGCATCGACGAGGTGCTGACGGCCCAGCGCCTCGACGCGCTGATGTTCCCGGGATCGAGCGGCGCGGCTATCGCGGCGAGGCCCGGCTATCCAACCGTCATCGTGCCGTTCGGCATGGTGGCGAACGCGCCAACGCCGCCGTTTCCGCCAGGGTTCGACGCCAAGGCGTCACCCCTCGGCATCAGTTTTGCGGGCACGGCGTGCAGCGAACCTCGACTTATCGAGTTGGCCTACGCGTTCGAACAGGCGACGGCGCGCCGGGTGCCCCCGCCGTAACATCTGCCAATGCTCCTGACCCTGCAGACCTGTGTGATTCGATCGTGGCGGGCGTCCGACGTCCAGTCGATCGTCGGGCACGCGAACAACCGCAGCATCTGGATCAACCTGCGCGACGCCTTTCCGCACCCCTACACCGTGCGCGATGCGCGCGAGTTCATCGAGCACACGCGCGCGCAGAGACCGGAGACCGCCTTTGCCATCGCGGTCGGCGATGAAGCCGTTGGCAGCATCGGCTTCGAGCTCCAGCGCGACGTCGAGCGGGTGTCGGCCGAGATCGGCTACTGGATCGGCGAGGCGTTCTGGGGGCGGGGCATCGCGACCGAGGCACTCGTGGCCCTGACGGCGTACGCCATGGAGACTCACGGACTGACGCGCGTGTACGCACTGCCGTTTGCCGGGAATGCGGCGTCGTGTCGGGTGCTGGAGAAGGCCGGCTACGTGCTGGAGGGCCGGTTGCGCAAGAGCGCGATCAAAGACGGGCGCGTGACCGACCAGCTGCAGTACGCGTCTATTGTCTGACCGGATCCCGCTTGAGCTGCTCCTCGGTATTCACGTCGAATCGCCGGAAGCGATCGTAGGTGGCCCTGGCGGTCACTTGCGTACCGTTGTTTGTAATGTACTGCTCCACCATTTCGGTCGGCACGGCGATGCCCAGCCGCTCGTCGAACTGAAACGACGTCGTGACCAGCCCGCGCAGCGACGGCTGGATCAAGAGGATTTCGGTCTTCAGCAGGCGGCCGGTCTCCTCCTCGATCCAGAGGCGTCCCTCCGCAAACAGGTCGATCCCAGCCTGGCCCAGGATCAGCGTCGGCCGCCCTGTTTCCTTGTACTCGATGACCCAGACACCAGGACCGACGAGGGGGTCTAGCCGGCCGAGCGAAAAGCGGAAGCGCTGCTGAAAGTCGGCCTGCAGAATGGCCAGACCAATCACTGGATTGTTAATGGTCCGCTTCATGCTGCCGAGATTGTACCGAGCGGCCTCGGTGCGAATCCGCTCGGCCTGCTGGGTGCTATCGGCGGACGGCTGCAGAAAGAGCTTCGTCAACCGCTCCTCGCGGTCGCGAATAGGAATCGCGTCGACCTCGAAGACGTCGCGGAACGGGACCCATTCGAAGGATCCCTGAAGCGAGACGAACAGGAAGTCGGACTTCATCTCCCGGTGAGCCGCCGTCCCGAGCAACATCGCGCTGGCCAAGGGTCCGGCGCCTCGGCCGGTCACAGTCAGCCCCGTCGGCAACGGAATGGTCGAGTCCTGGATGTAGCGCTCCTCGGCGACCACGTTAGAGAACTTCGCGAGGAAATCGTCGACGTACCACGCGGCCCGGCCGAGCAGCAACGGCAGTGTGGGCGGCTCGGCCTGCTGGGCCCGCGCGCCGGTCATGACCAGGACCACGCCGAGGAGGGCCAAAAGCAAACGGCGCATTGGGATCAGCCATGTTACCAAAATGCGGGTTCTATGTAGAATGCCTCTGCCCGCATGACCCGCTACGGCAAGTCGCCATGGATAGACCGCTACCCGACGTCGCGGGTACCTGTGTATCCCCGGCAGCGAGGTGCGGCTCAGACGTCGGTCGTCATTGTCGGTGGAGGCCTGACCGGGTGCGCGACGGCCTACGCCTTCGCCGCTGCGGGCGTGGATGTGATCCTCTTCGAGGCCGGCCGGATTGGGCACGGCAGCACCGGGTCGGCGATCGGGTGGATTGCGGGCGAGCCGGGCGCCGCGTTCATGGACGTCGAAAAGACGCTCGGACGCAAGCTTGCACGCGACACCTTTCGGGCATGGCGACGCGCCGCACTCGATTTTCGCGCCCTGCTGAGGCGCATCGACATCAAGTGCGCCCTCCAACCTGCGGGCGCCGCAACCGTCGCGGTCACGCCCGACGAGATCGCGCGGCTCACGCGCGACCTGAAAGCCCGTCGCGACGCCGGCCTGAATGCGGCAGCACTCAATGCCCGCGTGATTCGGAGCGAGTTCGGACTCGATGCCGGCGCCGCCAGCCGCGACAAGGACGGCGCCGCGTTCGATCCCTACCGCGCGTGCCTCGGGCTGGCGGCGGCGGCCCGGGATCGAGGTGCGCGGCTCTTCGAGCACACGGCGGTCCGGCGGATCACCTTCGGGCGTCGCAACGTGGACATCTTCACCGCCCATGGCCAGATTCGCGCGGCTCGCGTCGTCATCGCCACCGGCGTGCCCACGCCGCTCCATCAATCGCTCGCCAGACACTTCTGGTTTCGGACGGCGTACCTCGCGTTGACCTCCCCAATCCCGGCGAAGATTCGGCATCTGGTCGGCACGCGCGCCTCGATCGTCCGCGATACCGCCGCGCCGCCGCACACCGTCCGGTGGGTTCAGGACGAGCGTCTCCTGATTGCCGGCGCGGACACATTGTCGGGTCCGCCGCGCACGCGCGACAAGACGATCGTGCAGCGCACCGGGCAGTTGATGTACGAGTTGTCGACGCTCTATCCGGACGTGTCCGGCATCCAGCCCGCCTACGGATGGGATGCGGCGTACGGCCGAACCAACGACGGGTTGCCGTTCATCGGCCCCCACCGCAACCACCCGCATCATCTCTTTGCCTTCGGCGATTCGAGCACCAGCGCGACCGGCGCCTACCTCGCGAGCCGCATTCTGCTGCGGCACCACCTCGGAGAACTCGAGCCGGCCGACGAGCACTTCGCCTTCACGCGCTATGAGCGTTGACCTCCTCGTGTTCGGTCCCCATCCCGACGACATCGAGATCGGCGCCGGCGCGAGCGTCGCGCGACACGCCGCGCTCGGCCTGCGGGTCGGACTCTGCGACCTGACCGCCGGGGAGATGAGCAGCAATGGAACGGTGGACGAGCGGCTGCGCGAAGCCGAGGCGGCCGGAAGGGTGCTCGGGGCGCAGTGGCGGGAGAACCTCCGGTGGCCCGATCGGCGCATCGGCAAGGAGGCCGCGCATCTGGAAGAGGCCGTGGCGTTCATCCGCCGTCACCGGCCTCGAGTGGTCGTCGCGCCCTATTGGTCGGATCGGCATCCCGATCACGGGGCCGCCAGTGCGGTGCTCGCCGAAGCCGTGTTCAACGCCGGCTTGAGGCGCTACGTCACGGACGGAGAGCCGTGGAAGGCGGAGTGGATCTGCTACTACTTCATCAACGACGCCGTCGCGCCGTCGTTTGTCGTCGATGTCAGCGAGCAGTACGACCTGAAGCGCAAAGCCCTGGACTGCCACGTCAGCCAGTTCGAGCGGGCACCCCACGCGGCGGACACGCGTCTTAATACACCGCTGTTCAGACAGCTCATCGAGAGCCGCGATGCGCAATTTGGCGCGTTGGCGGGCGTCCGCTGGGCCGAGGGCTTCGTCGTGCGCGAACCGGTGCTTCGGCCCACCCTGATGAAAACGACGCTGTAAATGAAGATCGGGATTGTCTGTTACGCATCGATCGGCGGCAGCGGTATTATTGCCACCGAGCTTGGCAAGATGCTGGCCGCGCGGGGCCACGACGTCCACATTCTGAGCAGCGACACGCCGTTCCGGCTGGGCGAGTACCAGCCCGGCCTCACCTTCCATCGCGTCGAAACCCCGAGCTACCCGCTGTTCCGCGAGCCGCAGTACCTGCTCTCACTCGCCACCAAGATCGTGCAGGTCGCCCGAGCCGAGCATCTCGACATCGTCCACGCGCACTACGCCGTGCCGCACGCCATCGCCGCGTACCTCGCGCGGCAGATTCTGGCGTCGACACACTCGAGCCACGTCCCGGTGGTCATCACGACGCTGCACGGCACGGACATTACGCTCCTCGGCAACGATCGTTCGTACTCGGAAACGGTGGCCTTCTCGATCGGGCAGTCCGATGGCGTGACGGCGGTCTCCGAGAGTCTGAAGGCAGAGACCATCCGCGAGCTGGCCCCGACGAAGGACATCCGCGTCATTCCGAACTTTCTCGACTGCGCGGCGCACCGGCGCGTCGATGCCACCCAGGTGCGCGACCGGCTGATCGGCGACCGGTCGGCGAAGGTGCTGATCCACGTGTCGAACTTCCGTCCGGTCAAGAGGGTGACCGCCGTCGTCGAAGTGTTTGCGCGCGTGTGCCGCGACGTCCCCGCGCACCTGCTGATGGTCGGCGGCGGACCCGATCTGGACAAGGCCACGCGCCTGGTCGAAGAGTACGGGCTGACCGATCGGGTGCACTTCCTCGGCGAGCAGGATTCGGTGCTCCCGTTGCTGTCCATGGCCGATGTCTTCCTGCTGCCGTCGGTTCAGGAAAGTTTCGGTCTGGCGGCGCTCGAGGCCATGGCCTGCAAGGTCCCCGTGGTGGCGTCGCGCATCGGCGGCCTGCCCGAGGTCATCGAGCACGGTCGTGATGGGTTTCTCCATGCCGTCGACGACCTCGACGGCATGGCCCGGTCCGCAGTGGCGCTGCTCACCGATCCGGGATTGAACCAGCGCATCGGTGATGCCGCGCGGCACACCGTCAAAGCGAAATTCTGCGCCGACAAGATTGTGCCCAGGTACGAGGCGTACTACGAGGAGACGCTCGCTCTCCGCCACCGTGGCCCGGTGTAAGATGGCCCCCATGAAGCGCCACCTCGTCATCGGTTTCAGCCTTGTCGTTCTTGCCGCGCTTGTCACCATTCCGCGGGCGCAGATGCGTGTCACGCCGCTCGACGACGAACAGGGGCACGTGGCGCTCGGGCTGGCCCTGCGGCACCTGGCCAACACCGGTATCTACATGATGGCCACGGCGCATCCCGACGATGAGAACAACGGATTGCTGGTGATGCTCAATCGAGGGCAGGGCTATCGGACGGTGCTGGCGACGGCGACGCGTGGCAACGGCGGTCAGAACGAGATTGGACCAGAGCTGTTCGAACCGCTCGGCGTGCTGCGAACCGAGGAGCTCGCCGCCATGCATCGCTTCGACGGTGCCGAGCAGTACTTCACGCGTGCGGTCGACTTCGGGTATACGATTGACGTCCCAGAGACGATCCAGAAGTGGGGCCGGGACGAGATCGTCGGCGACTACGTCCGTCTGATTCGCATGGTTCGTCCCGACGTGATCAGCGCACAGAACCCCTCGGCGCTTGGTCCGGGTCAACACGCCCATCACGCGCTCGCCGCGATGCTGGCCGGCGACGCGTACAAGCTCGCCGGCGATCCGACGAAGTACCCGGAGCAGATCAGGGACGGGCTGCGGCCGTGGCAGCCGAAGAAGCTCTACTTCGCCACCGGGTTCGGCGGCGGGGGCGGCGGCAACCAGCCCGCCGCCTCGCGCACGACCCGGTGCGACCTTGCGGTGTACGACTCGATGCTCGGCCGGACGTACTCCGAGATCGGCACCGAGGCGCGCAGCATGCACAAGTGCCAGGGCCAGGCCCAGCTGCTGGCACTGCCCGGCCCGTCGGCCGCCACCTTCCAGCTCTCGGACACGACGATTCCCGGGGCCATGGACCGCGACGAGAAGACGCTGTTTGACGGCGTGGATACCTCCCTGACCGGGCTCGCGAAGCTGGCCGGCCCGCGTGTCCCGCGCGATTTGTCCGATGGTCTGAACGCGATTCAATCCGCCGTGCAGGCCGCGCAGAAGAAGTTCGAGACCGAAACCGATGAAGCGGCGCTCCAGCCGCTGCTCACGGGCCTCCGCGCCGAACGCGCCCTCCGCGGTCAGCTCCGGACCATCGCGATCGACGACGCCACACGATACGAGATCGACTTCCGTCTTCGCCAGAAGGAACGTGAATTCCAGCAGGCCGCGCTGGCCGCCAGCGGCCTGCGGGTCGAAGTGCTGGCCAATGACGGGATCGTCGTGCCGGGACAGCCGGTACAGGTGTCGCTGATTGTCGCCAACCGCGGCAGCGCGGACGTGACCATCAAGCAGGTCAGGTTCAACGGTCTCGACGGCGATGCTGCGTGCGCCCTGACGCCGGTCACGGCCGCCGGCGGTGGGTTGGGCGGCGGTGGGCGGGGAGGACGCGGCGCCGCTGCTCCGGCCGCTGCCCCAATCTCGATGCTCAAGATGGATCAGGTCGGTCGGTGCGATGTGATGCTGACCGTCCCGACGGGCGCACGCGTCACCGAGCCGTACTGGCATCGGGTGGGCGAAGCCGGCCGGTATGTGTTCGACGCCGACGCCCCGTTCGGCCTGCCGCTCCGGCCGACGCCGTTCTACGTGCAGATCACCCTGGCGTTCCCGGGCGGCGAAGAAGTGATCGACGGGCGGCCTGTGCAGTACCGGTACGAAGGCAACATCTTCAGCGGCGAAAAACGCACCGACTTGCTCGTGGTTCCGGCGTTTTCCGTGCAGGTGTCGCCCGAGATTGTGATCATTCCCGCGGCGGCGGTTCGTCCGGCCGCCACGAGCGTGCCGGCGCGGGGACGAGCGGCAGTTCGCGCCACGGCGGCTGAACCCACTCCGGCGCCTGATCGCGAGATCCGTGTCACGGTGATCAATGACGCGCCTATCGTGATCCTCAACGGCGGAGCTGCCGCCATGGTTGGTGGCCAGCGCGTGGCGCCCGAGGCGCTGGTCAAGCTGCAACTGCCGCCGGGCTGGACCTCAACTCCCGCCGAACAGACCGTGAGCTTCACGCGGGCCGACGAATCACAGACGCTTCGTTTTCAAGTGAGGCCGTCGGCCGACACGACCGTCGGCGACTTTGCGGTCAGTGCCATCGTGTCGGCGGCAGGACAGACGTTCGACCGCGGCTTCGAGGTCATCGAGTACCCGCATATTCGCCGGCAGCACATCTACGAAGCCGCAGAAGCCCGGCTGAAAGTGCTCGACGTCAGGACGGCGCCGAGCCTGACCGTCGGCTACATCATGGGATCGGGAGACGAGGTGCCGGCGGTCATCGAACAGCTTGGCGCCAAGGTGGAACTGATCGGGCCTGAAGGGCTGGCATGGGGCGACCTCGCACGGTTCGACACCATCGTGATTGGCGTACGCGCCTACGAACGCCGCGACGATCTCCGGGCCAACAACAGCCGGCTGCTGGAGTACGTCCGCAACGGCGGCACGCTCATCGAGCAGTACAACCGGGCGGCGGTCAACGATGCGTTCGGGCCGTACCCGGCGCCGGTCAGCAACAATCGAATCACCGACGAGCGCGCGCCCGTAAAGATCCTCGAGCCGGCGAATCCCATTTTCACGACGCCCAACAGGATTACCGACACCGCATGGGAGGGATGGGTCCAGGAGCGGGGCCTCAATTTCCTCGCCGACAACAAGGATGCCCGGTACCGCGATCTGGTGGAGATGACGGATCCATTCCCATACAACCCTGGCGCCAAGCGCGGGGCCCTGGTCCAGGCCGCGTACGGAAAAGGCCAGTGGATCTATATCGCGCTCGGTCTGTCGCGTCAGTTGCCGGCCGGGACCGACGGTGCGTATTCGCTGCTCGCGAATCTGATCAGCCTGGGCAAGCCGCCGGCGCCGCCCGCGGCGTCAGCGCCAGACGTCGCACCAGCGCCACCG
>JBAUGX010000023.1:0-2330 GCA_049679965.1 Vicinamibacterales bacterium | reverse complement strand
GCGTTGGGCGGCGGCGGCGCCGCACCCGCGGCGCCCGCAGGAGGCGCGGCCGGAGGCGCCGGGGGATTCAGGAGATTCGTGATCGTGTAACAGGCCTGCGCGGCCTGCACTCGTACGAGGACCTGATTGGGCTGCAGCGCGCGCAGGGTGACGGTTTCGATCGTGCGGCCACGGGTGCCGGGGAGTGTGACGTACGCCCGGTACCTGCGGCCTGCCTGCGTGTTGGTCTGAACAGCGGGGGCCTGGCCGAAGGCGGGCGCACCGCTGAACAGCGCCGCCCCTCCGGCGACAGCGGCGGCGCCGTGCTTCAGCACGTCACGCCGGGAGAGTGACTGGTCGGAAGACGGGTTCTGGTCGCCGCTACGTGGATCCTGGTCTGCGCTCATGGCTACATACCTCCGAAAAGTCGTGATCGGATGCCTGAATGGCGCCGATGATTGTATACCAGCGAAGAGCCGACCGTTGAAGGACACCCCTATTCATGCCTGAGCGCGTCGATCGGATTGAGTGACGCCGCACGCCTGGCCGGGACGAAGCCAAACACGATCCCGATAATCGCGGACGACGAAAACGCGAGCAGAACCACCGACAGGTCGATCGCGAACGGCAGACTGAGCGCGTAGGCCAGAAGCGCGGAGACCCCGAGCGCGAAGCAGACCCCGATCAGCCCGCCGAACGCCGACAGGACGACGGCTTCGATCAGAAACCGCAGCAGCACTTCGCGCTCGAGCGCGCCAATCGCCATGCGGATGCCGATCTCGCGCGTGCGTTCGGTGACCGACACCACCATGATGTTCATGATGCCAATCCCGCCGACCAGCAGGCTGACACCTGCCACCGCCACGAGGAGCAGGGTCAATGTCCGGGTCGTCCCGGTGAGTGTGGCCGCGATATCCTGCTGATCCATCACGTTGAAGTCGTTGTCGTCGGTCGGCCCGAGGCGCCGGCGTTCACGCATCAGGCGCTCGACCTCGCGCTGCGTGCGGTCGGTCGCCGCGGCCTCTGCGACTGACATCTGTATTTGCCGCACATCTTCATCCCCGGCGATCCGTCGCTGGAACGTCCGGAGCGGCATCACCACCGTGTCGTCGCGATCCTGCCCGAAGCTGCTCTTCCCTTTCGGCCGCAGGACGCCGACCACTTCGCAGGAGACGCCGCGCAGCCGCAAGCGCTCGCCCACGGGATCCGCGCTCCCGAAGAGTTCCTGCCGCACCGTCTGGCCGACGACACAGACCGCGCGGCCTCCGCGCTGCTCCGCATCGTTGAAGAAGCGGCCGCTCTGGAGCGCCCAGTTCCCGCTCTTGAAGTACGCGTTGGTCGTTCCCGTGACATTCGTGGACCAGTTCCGGTTCCCGGCGATCGCGTTCATCGTCTGCGAGGCAATGGCCGCCACGGCGGCGAGATCCGGGACGTCCCGCTCGATGACGTCGACGTCCTTCTGACGGAACGCCCGCGCATTGCCTGAATTGCCGCCCGGCCCCATGCGCTGGCCCGGCATCAGCGTCAGCAGATTGCTGCCGAGGCTCGCGATGTCGGACGCCACCATCTTGGTTGCGCCGTTGCCGAGGGTGACCATGATGATGGCCGCCGCCACGCCGATGACAATGACGAGCGTCGTCAAGGACGACCGCAGGACGCTCCGCCGCAGTTCGCGGAATGCCAGCAGAAACGCATTGAGCAGCATCGTCATCGTGGTCTTGACCCCTAGTGAATGGTGGTGCGGCTGTCGCTCTCGATGTGACCGTCGCGAAAACGGATGGTGCGCTGCGCGTGCGCCGCGATGTCTGATTCGTGGGTGACCATCACGATGGTCAGCGCGCGCTCCCGGTTGAACCGCACGAGCAGTTGCAAGACTTCCTGACTTCTGGCTGTGTCGAGATTGCCTGTTGGCTCGTCGGCAAAGAGCAGCGACGGGCTGGCGACGATTCGCCCGCGCGATGGCCACACGCTGCAGTTGCCCTCCCGACAGCTCGCCGGGTGTGTGATGCTCGCGTCCCTCGAGACCGACGGCCACCAGCGCTTCGTGCGCGAGCGACCGGCGCTCTCGGCGACTGACACCGCGATCTCTGTCCCGACCTTGACCTGCGTCAGCGACTCCAGATTGCCCGTCGCCGTGGCGGTAATCGTCAGCGTCTCACGTGAGGCCTGGACCGTCTGGAACCGGACAGCCGGTTGGCGAGACCGGTTTCGCAGGACGGCGCCGGCGGCTCCTGTTCCTGCTGCCAGCACCACGAGTCCAGCCACCCATCGGACAGAGCGTCGGCGGCGGCTGACGACACCGAGCGTCCTCTTGACGTCTTGCTCCGAGACCATTGACATGTCTCGTTAGT
>JBAUGX010000022.1:0-9590 GCA_049679965.1 Vicinamibacterales bacterium | reverse complement strand
GCGCCTGCCCCTGCGCGGGGGCACTGCCGGCAGCGCCAACCACCAGCATCAGCGCGCCTCCGGCGAGCAGATGCGCCAGAGGTGTCGCGGTCCTTCCTTCGAGCTTCAACATGCGAGTTTCCTCCGTAACGCGGAATGTCCCCGAGCAGAATGCCGTGACCTCTCTTCGGCTTGTGGTCGTCATCGTACGCCGCACGGACAGTCACGCCGCAAACGTTTACATTTCTTAACACAGTCGATCCACGTCTTCGCACGACCCTACCCAATTGGGGGCATGCCCATCGCCCAATCGACGCTAAGGTAGCGTACGCCCATGACCATCCTCATCGTTGACGACGACAAGGAATTGTGCGCCATGATGGTCGAGTACCTCTCCGCGCACGCCTACTCAGTCGATTGCATACACGACGGCGCTTCGGGCCTCGCGCGCGCCTACGAGCGCGCGTACGACATCATCATCCTCGACGTCATGCTGCCGCGGCTCGATGGCTTCGAGGTGCTACGAACCCTGCGACGCCGCTCCGACGTTCCGGTCATCCTGCTCACCGCGCGTGCTGGTGAGAGCGATCGACTTCACGGCTTCGAGGTCGGTGCCGACGACTACCTCCCGAAACCGTTCGCGCCGGGCGAGCTGCTCGCACGAATTCGGGCAGTCCTCAGGCGCGCGCAGGGAGCCAGACAGCCATCGGCCGATCTTCGAGTCGGCGCCATCGTGCTCAATCCGGCCAACCGGCGCGCGTGGAACGGAGACCGTGAGCTGGATCTCACGTCGATGGAGTTCGACATCCTGGAGCTGCTGATGCGGGCGGCCGGCCGAACGGTGTCTCGCGACGAGATGGCAACAAGCCTCCATCAGCGCGAGGCATCACCCTTTGAGCGCGCGCTGGACGTGCACGTCAGCCACTTGCGAAAGAAGCTGGCCCCCGACGGCGATCGACTGCTCCGAACCGTCCGTGGCGTCGGCTATCAGTTAACCGCGCAGCAACGAGAACGCACCGATGGTTAAGATTTGTAAAGCCTTCGGAAATCGGGAGCGCTCGCGACCGCTCTATAGAACACTGGTGTGAGTATGAGATCGCTCTATTTCAGAATCTTGATGGCATCGGTCGCCGCCGCGGGCGTTTCCGTCGCCGTGCTCGCCGGCATCTATTTCGGCATCTCCCGCCCGGCCGTCTTTCGCAAGGTGCACGCCGTCGAGGACGTACTCGCAAACGATGCCGCCGACCTCTTCGCGCGGCGCGGCGCACCGGCGCTCAAAGCCTATTTCGAAGAGATCGAGACCGCTCAGCCTGGCATGCTGCGCTATCTCGTCGATGCGCACGGCCGCGATGTCATCACGGGGGAAGACCGGTCCGCGCTCCTCGTCGCGGGCGCCGGCAACGGACAACCCCGCGACAGCGAGGGACGCAACATCCTCGTCCACCGCACATCAGATGGACGCTATCAGATGTTGATTGCCGCCCCTCCACCCCTTGGGATCGGCGATCTCGGTCCCTACATCGCCTTGATCTTCGGGGCGATCGCCTTTCTGTCCTGGTGGCTCGCGGTTGGCATTGCCTCTCCCATGCGTGAGATGGTCTCTCTCGTCAACCAGTTCGGACAGGGACAACTCAACGTACGGACGCAGGCAGAGCGGCGCGATGAAATCGGCGACCTCGGACGCGCGTTCAACGCGATGGCCGATCGAATCGAAACGCTGGTGACCGCGGAGCGGCGTCTCCTGCAGGATGTGTCGCATGAATTGCGTTCGCCGTTGACGCGCCTGAGCATGGCGATCGAGCTGTCACGCACGGCCTCCGATCGCGAGGCCTCCGCGAATCGCCTGCAGCGCGAGGCCGACCGGCTCAGCCACCTTGTGGACGATCTGCTCGAGACCACGCGTCAGGAAGGCGAAGGCGTGACCATGCAAGGTGTGGTCGATGTCCCGGGCGTCCTGTGGTCCGTTGTTTCAGACTGCGAGGTCGAGGCCGAGGCGCACGGCTGTCGCCTCGCCGTGGAATCGGTCTCCGCCTGGCAGACGACCGGCAACTGCGAGGTGCTGCGCCGCGCGATCGAAAACGTCTTGCGCAATGCGATTCGCTATGCCCCGCGCGGCACGCTCGTGGACGTGTCGTGCGAAACGCGCGGCGCCGACGTTCTGCTCGCCGTGCGGGATTTCGGTCCCGGTGTGCCCGAGGACGCGCTCAGTCAGCTGGGCAGTCCGTTCTACCGCGTGGATCCGTCGCGGGATTCATCAACCGGCGGAATGGGTCTTGGCCTGGCGATGGCACGGCGTGCCCTTCATCTGCACCACGGCACGCTGGCCGTAGAGAACGCGTACCCCGGCCTCCGGGTGACGATGACGCTGCCTGGAATTCGCCCGGGCGCCTGATCGTCGCCTTCGCTCCACCGTTCCCCGCCTACGCCCGTCTCGCCGACGATCTGGTGGCCGCACACCATGCCGACAATGGCGAGCGCGATGCGACGGTCGCGCACGTGCCTGCGGCGTGTGCGGCGTACGCGTATTCGGACGCGGATACCGTTGCCACGATGATGACCAGGCTTGGCCTCGAGGCCAATGCCTGCGTACGCATCACCCAGACGGTCGACGCCATGTTTATCTTCTCGACCGCGTATCTCGTGCAGAGCCGCTGCGGCCGGGTGGTCGTCCTGGCGCAACTGGTCCACACGAGAGAGATTCCGCGCTCGCTTCTGGCGTTCTTCGCGCCCAGCGCGCGCCGCCCATCCTATCCGTACTCGATTGCCGATCATGGACCCCACCACTTCCGCTCCGGCGAACGAGTCCCGGAATCGGCGATGCCGAGCCCTCCCGTTCAGCGCTGGAATGGGCAAGCGCCGCTCCAACGGGCCTGCCGGACAAAGACCCGCAATCCCGTTGTGGCGCACGGGCTTGCATGATTGCCGCGAGGGCGACTCGGCCGGCGTCGTGACAAAATCAAGGCACGAGACTTACAGCAGTCAGCGGGGGGATGGAGGGCAAGGAAATCGAGGGGAACGAGATCTTCTGGCTCGACGACGTGGCCCGAAAATCATGGCTGAGGTGGTAACGGCGGATCCCAGTTGGACCAACGACTTTACGATGCAAAAATTTACTGTGCTTAGATCAGCAACATGCTCCAGGGCATCTGGCGTGATCTCGGCTCTGCCGTCCGGGCGCTGGCGAAGGCCCGGGCGTTCACGTTCGTCTGTGTCGTGTCGCTCGGCATCGGTATGGCGCCCGTCATCGCGATTCCGTACGTGTCGCGGCTGACGACGCTCACGCCGCCCGGCGTGAACACCGAGGAGCTGGTCCAGCTCGTCACGACGACGGTTGGTCCGCACCAGCAGACCGAGCTGTGGTCCTATCCGGACTACGTGGATCTTCGCGACGCCAATACCGGCCTCACGCTCGTCGGCTCGATGGGCGCGCAGAGCAGAATCACGCTGCAGACCGGCGGAACACCGATGCAGGTATCGACGATGTTCGTGCCGGCGAACTACTTCAAGACGCTCGGCGTGGCGTTGGCGCGGGGAGCCGGGTTCGACCCGTCCGAGGACGACCCGCTGAGATCGCAACCCGTCGTCATCCTGACCTACATGTTCTGGCAGAACCGTCTGAGCGCCGACCCCGACATCGTCGGCAAGACGCTCACGATCGATGCCGTCCCGCATGTCGTCGTGGGTGTGGCGCCGGATCAATTTGGTGGTCACGGAGGATTTGCTCCCTGGGACCTCTTTGTTCCGCTCGAACGGCATCCGCGCCTGCTCGCCCGCACCGGCGCCGTCCCTGCTGGCGACGTTGAGAACGTTCGCGGCGATCGCTCGAAGGAGTCGCTGATCATTCACGGCCGGCTGTCGCCTGGCGTCAGCGTTCAGCAGGCGAGCGCAGCGGTTGCCGCCGTCACGGCGCAGCTGGCCAAGGCGTATCCGGCGACCAACGAGTTCAAGGCCGGGATCGCCGCGGCGTACGATCCGCTCGCTCCTGCGTCCAAACGTCTGGCGCATTCAGGCCCTCGCCTACACGCTCACCGGCATGGTGCTGCTGGTCGTGTGCCTGAATATCTCGGGCATGATGCAGGTGCGTGGCGCGATGCGTGAGCGCGAGCTGTCGATCCGCCAGGCGCTCGGTGCCAGCCGGGCGCGGCTGGCTCAATATCTCCTCTCCGAAGCGATCGTGCTGGCGTGTGCCGGCGGAGTGCTCGCCTCGCTGGTGCTCTTCAACGCTCCGCCGTTCTTGTCCTGGCTCACGGGCAATGTGATACCGGCACAACTGCAGGAGGCACTGCAGGTCAATCTCCGCATGATCACGATTGTTTTTGGGATCTGTCTCCTCACGAGCCTGGCATTCGGATGGCTGCCGGCCCTGCGCTTCAGCCGTCCCGTGATCATTTCGTCCCTGAAAGACGATGCGGGAAGCGGCGGCATTCGGGCGGGACGCGTGCATCGTGTGACGGCCGCGCTGCAGGTGGCGATTGCCGTGCCCCTGCTCGTGATGAGCGGTCAGTCGCTCGATCGCGTCCGCGCGACGGCGACCGCGCCTCTCGGATTCAATGCCGAACGCTTGTACGCCGCGCCGCTCAAGCTCGACGGTCTCACGACTGACAACGCCGCGTTCCAGATTCGACGGCTCAGCGACACGCTCGCGCAGGCCGGCGGTGTGGAGGCCGTGACGGTAGCGGATGGCCTGCCACTCGACTTCCGGGGCCGCAGCGAGAGGGTCTCGCTTCAGGTGGACGCGAACGTTGCGCCCAGGCCTGTTTCCGTACAGGTGACGCGGGTCGGCAACGAGTATCTGGGGACCATGGGGATCCAGCTCCTGCGCGGGCGCGGTTTCACGGTGGATGATCGCGTGGGCGCCGAGCTCGTAACCGTGGTGTCGAAACCGCTCGCCGATCGACTCGACCCGAACGCCGAAGTCATCGGCAAGCGGTTGACGTTCGGCAGTAACGAGGCCACGCAACAGACCCTCACGATCGTCGGTGTGACCGCTGATTTTCCCACGTCGCAGATGAGCACGTGGCGCGAGCAGTTGCTGCTTCCGCTGGCCCAGCATCCGAGTGTGCGGCGGGATTCAGTGGCCGCGTTGTCAGACGATGAGAGCCCTGCGCCGAGCGTCCTGCTGATCGCGCGCAGCGCGGCAGGGGAACAACCGAAGAAGCTGATCACGGCGCTCGAGAACGTGGCCCGCGAGCTCGATCCCGATTTCCAGTCGAGCGCCATCGTCACCGGTACGAGGCTCCGGCAGAACAGCATCAACGACTTTCTGACTCAGTCGGCCGTTGCAGCCGGGGCCGGCGGCGTCATCCTGATACTGTCGGCGCTTGGCATCTACGGCGTTGTCGGATTGATGGTGGCGACCCGGACGCGTGAGATTGCGGTGCGAGCCGCACTTGGTGCGTCGCACGGGCGCCTGCTGGGCATGATCATCTTCGACGTCGTCAAGCTCGTGCTCCCCGGTGTGGGCGTCGGCGTCGTCCTCACCGTCGCCCTCAATCGCCTCAACAGCGAGAACATGGGCCTCGCCCTCAGCACACTGGAGCCGCTGGCCTATCTTGTCGGCGCCGCGATTGCCATCCTCGTCGCGGTCCTCGCCAGCCTCCCCCCTGCTCGCCGTGCCGCGTCGGTCCAGCCGATGGTAGCCATGCGATCGGAATAGGATTTCCCAAGCAGATGGCAAAGAGTCGGACGGAGACCTGGCGGAATGCCCAGGAAATCGCGAATTGAGAACTGGCGGAGAGAGTGGGATTCGAACCCACGGTAGAGTTTCCCCTACACACGCTTTCCAAGCGTGCTCCTTCAACCACTCGGACATCTCTCCGCATGTGTAGAATCAACAGTTTACGGGCGAGTGGCTCAGCCCAAAACCCAAATTGTGATAGGAATTGTGATACACCCCCTAAGGGTCGCGATCACTTACGGGCACGTCCTCGAACACGGACGGCGCGCAACCCGACCCAGTATAACCCCCACCGTTTCCCTCACAACCGTTGACAGTCATGCCCATATCGGGCATGGTTATACCCATATTGGGCACCGCTAAGCGTTCGGGTCGGTCCGGTCGACGTGGCCTCGCGGATGCGCTGTTCACCAAAACGCAGCAGCGCGTATTGGGCGCTCTGTTTGGCCATCCGGAGCGGAGCTTTTACGCATCGGAGCTCATTCGGGACGCGGGCACTGGCTCCGGCGCCGCTCAACGTGAGCTGGCCAGGCTCGAAGAGAGTGGGCTTCTTGTTGCGCGACGCATCGGTCACCAGAAGCACTACCAAGCGAACGCGGCGTCACCGCTGTATTCCGAGCTGCTGAATATCGTGTTGAAAACGGTCGGTCTCGCGGAGCCGCTGCGAGATGCTCTGAAGCCCTTATCGTCAGCGATTCGCGCGGCTTTCGTGTACGGTTCCGTGGCCAAGTCAACAGACCAATCGGCAAGTGACATCGACCTAATGATCATCAGCGACAGCCTCACGTACGGCGAGGTTTTCGGCGGCCTTGAGCGAGTCACGCACGCCGTGGGCCGGAAGATCAACCCGACGGTGTACACGGTCGCCGAATTTTCAAAACGCGCTAGGACAGAAAACGCCTTCGTGACGCGGGTGCTTGAGCAGCCCAAACTCTGGGTGATTGGATCGGACGATGACCTCCCCATCGCCGCTTGAGCGTCTCGCCAGTCCGGGTAACGTTCTCGCGAAGGAACCTCCCGACGCGAAGGAGTTTGCGGGCCTCGTGCGTTCGGGCCTGGCGCGCTTGGCGGACGCCGAGCGAGAAGCGAACTCGCTCGACAGCCGGTTTGATCTCGCTTACAGCGCCGCTCACGCGCTCTGCTTGGCGGCGTTACGGCACCACGGATTCCGGCCATCGAAGCGGTACATCGTTTTTCAGGTGCTGCCGGACACGCTTGGCTTGGGCCCGGAGGTCTGGCGCATTCTGTCGAAGTGCCACGACATGCGGAATCGGACTGAGTACGAAGGCGCGCTCGACGTAGACGACAGACTGGTCACCGACCTTATCACTGCGTGTCGAAAGGTCGCAGAGAAGGTCAGTAATTTGCCGCCTGTCTCCGAACGTGCGAAGTAGACGGACGATTCGAGCGTTCCAATCCACGCGGAGAGACATGGAACAAGGTCAGTTGAACTGGGTCGCCAACTTTATCTGGGGCATCGCCGATGACGTCCTCCGGGATTTGTACGTCCGCGGCAAGTACCGAGATGTCATCCTGCCGATGACCGTTTTGCGCCGGCTCGACGGCGTTCTTGAGCCGACGAAACAGGCCGTGATCGACATGAAAGTGTCGCTCGACAAGGCGAAGATCACGAACCAGGACCAGGCGTTGCGGCAGGCGGCCGGCCAGGCGTTTTACAACACGTCGAAGTTCACGCTGCGCGACCTCAAGGCCCGCACGAGTCAGCAGCAACTCAAGGCGGATTTCGAGGCCTATCTGGACGGGTTCTCGCCAAACGTACAGGACATCCTCGACAACTTCGAGTTCCGAAACCAGATTCCGCGGCTCTCGAAAGCGGACGCGCTCGGCACGCTGATCTAAAAGCTCCTCTCACCGGACATCGATTTGAGCCCGAGCGGTCTCGACAACCACGGCATGGGAACCGCGTTCGAGGAGCTCGTCAGGCGGTTCAACGAAGAAAACAACGAAGAGGCCGGCGAGCACTGGACGCCTCGCGACGCCGTTAAGCTGATGGCGAATCTGATCTTCCTGCCGATCGCGGACGAAATCGAGTCCGGCACGTACTTGCTTTACGACGGCGTGTGCGGCACGGGCGGAATGTTAACCGTCGCGGAGGACACGCTGCGGCAGCTCGCGGCGCAGCATGGGAAGCAGGTGGCGACGCACCTTTATGGGCAGGAGATCAACGCGGAGACGTACGCCATCTGCAAAGCCGATCTGGTCCTCAAAGGTGAAGGCGATGCGGCCGACAACATCATCGGCGGTCCCGAGCACTCGACGCTGGCAAGTGACGCGTTCCCCTCTCGCGAGTTCGACTTCATGCTTTCGAATCCGCCTTACGGCAAGAGCTGGAAGGGCGACGTCGAGTACTCGCTCGTCGCCCGGTCGAGCGACGGTCAGATGCTGTTCCTGGCCAACATGCTCTCAAAGATGAAGCAGGGCACCACGCTCGGTAGCCGGATCGCCGAAGTGCACAACGGCAGCTCGCTGTTCACAGGCGACGCCGGCCAGGGGGGAGAGCAACATCCGACGCTGGATCATTGAGAACGACTGGCTCGAAGCGATCGTCGCGCTGCCGCTCAGCATGTTCTACAACACCGGCATCGCGACCTACATCTGGGTGTTGACCAATCGCAAACCGAGCCATCGGAAGGGACGCGCGCAGCTGATCGACGCCACGCGGTGGTTCAAGCCGTTGCGCAAGGATCTTGGGAAAAAGCACTGCGAGTTGTCTGCCGAAGACATTCAGCGCATGGTGCCCGATGAGCAACGGATTGAACTCGCGGGTTTCATTTATGAAGCCCACACCGAGTACGAGGTCATTCGTGTGAGGCAGGCCAATTTGACCTACGCTGACGGGACGAGCAGCAAACAGAATCGCTGGGCAATTCCCTCATGTAAAAAGAGGATTGTGATAGGACTGTGATAAGTGCCACTCAAAGCCTCGATCCGTACCGACGTTTAGCGACGCATACCGAGTGATCGTGTTGGCGGGTAACTCGCTGACGTGATACGCGATGCGGTGTGTCGGAGTTGATTGGCGTCGATCGCCGATGTCGTTTTCCAAGCGTGCTCCTTCAACCACTCGGACATCTCTCCGTTCGAATGGAGTCAACAGCGTACCGCGAGGCGACGAGCCGCTCAACGTCAAATCCTCGATTCCCTTCGTCGAGTATGATCGGCGCGACCTCGTGCCTCGAAATGTTCATTCGGAGCGCCACCGCACCGAGCGCATTGGCTGGCTGCGCGCCGCAGTTCTGGGGGCGAACGACGGTATCGTCTCTACCGCCAGCCTGATCGTCGGCGTAGCGGCTGCGAGCGCAGCACGCAGCGAGATACTGGTCGCCGGCGTTGCAGGCCTCGTGGCAGGTGCGCTGTCGATGGCTGCGGGCGAATATGTCTCGGTCAGCTCGCAGGCCGACACTGAGCGGGCCGACGTCGCGCGCGAGCGCGGCGAGTTGACCGCGCAGCCCGAGTTCGAGAAGCGCGAGTTGGCGGCGCTCTACGTGGCACGGGGGCTGTCCCCGGAGCTCGCAGCGAAGGTGGCGGAACAACTGATGGCGCATGACGCGCTGGGAGCCCACTTACGGGACGAGCTGGGCGTGTCCGAAGCGGGGATGGCCCGCCCCGTACAGGCGGGCCTGACTTCGGCTGCCGCATTCGCCGCGGGTGCGGCGTTGCCTTTGCTGGCTTCATTCGCGGCCCCAGCGCTGCGGGTGGTCCCGGTGGTGGCGGGCTCATCGCTGGTGTTTCTCACCGGGCTGGGCGCACTGTCCGCGCGCATGGGCGGAGCGCCGATCCTGAAGGCGTCGACGCGCCTGGCTTTCTGGGGGGCCCTGGCCATGGGCCTCACCGCGGTGGTGGGCAGGCTGTTCGGCGCGGTGATGTGAATTCGTCGAGCGACGGATCGCCGCGGGCCCGCCGGGACCTCCAC
>JBAUGX010000021.1:0-17584 GCA_049679965.1 Vicinamibacterales bacterium | reverse complement strand
GCCTTCGCCGGCGCGGCGGCGACGACCGCGGCACCGCCAGGAGACGCGACCGAGGTCGTCTTGCCGGCCAGATCGGGGATGGGCGCCGCGGGCGGCCGTGGCGCAGGCGCCGGACGCGCCGGAGTTGGGGGTGTGGTCTCATCAGCCATGGTTGTGTCGCTACCCTATCGCTTTTAAGGCTTCCATCGCGGCCTGCCGAACCCTCAGGCTGCGATCCTGCCGACTCAGCGTCGTGACCGACGCGCGCGCTTCGGCGTCCTTGAGCGAGGCCGCCGCGCGCAGACCGCTGATCATGACGTCGGCAATCGGATCCAAGTCCTCGTCCTGGCGCACGTCGCGCTTGACGACCTGCTCGACGAACTGCCGGTCGAGCATCTGACGAATCACCGGCGCGCCGTCAGCGCTGCCGTGCCGGGCGAGCGCCACCGCCGCGTTCCAACGGATATCGACCGCCGCGTCTTCGAGGGCCGCGCGCAGCGTCGCCATCTGGGCGTCGCCGGGCAGCGCGCCGAGCGCGTACACGGTCATCTTGCGGATGCCGGCATCGGGAGAGTCGTAGAGCGGCAGCAGCTTCGGTACGACACCGGGATCGCCCGACGAGCCGAGCGCCCAGATCGTGCTGATGCGCGCCTCTCCCGCCTCGCCGTCACTCCCGCCCGTCAGGCGCTGCAGCCAGTCCTTGTTCCATGCCTGGTCCGGCTCTTCGAGCGACCGGCTCAGGGCGGCGATCGCCTCGGCCGGCAGCGGCGGACCGAGCCGGCCTATGGCCAGCGCAAGATAGCGGCGCACGCGGGGATCCGCTTTCGACTGCTCAAAGGCCGCGACGAGGGCCGGCGCGAGCGCGCCATCAGCGCGAACCTTGGGATCGGCCATCAGACGCGACAGCTCGTACGCCGCCGGCCAGCGCCGATCCGTGCCACCGGTCCGAATCTCCATCAGATAGTCGGTGGCCGTGCGATTGTCGGTGACGAGGGCTCGAAATCCGACATACACCGCAACCGCCGCGCCAACAACGACCAGCGGAATCAAAAAGAATTGAACGGCCAGGGCGGGGGCGGCGGCGAGTGAGTTCCGGGGCGCGGTTTCGCGCTCGACAAGTTTGTCCATGAAAGGGGCGACGGGACCGCTATCTAGAGATACCCGAAACTGCTAAGTTTTACCATCCGAGAGCTTTAACGGTCAAGGGCGCACTGGCTACACCGCGGTCGGTTCTTTCTTGGTCTCCTGCTTGATCGTGACCGGCTTGAGGAACGGCATCAGGGCGCGCAACTCGCCGCCCACGCGCTCGATGAGTTGGGTCTGCTCGGTTTCGCGCATCTTGTTGAACCAGGGCCGCCCCGCCTTGTTTTCCGCGATCCAGCCGCGCGCGTACTCGCCCGATTGGATGTCTTCGAGCATCTTCTTCATGTTGCGCTTGGTTTCCTCGGTCACGATCTTCGGCCCGCCGGTGTAGTCGCCGTGCTCTGCCGTGTCGCTGACCGAGTAGCGCATGTAGTTCAAACCGCCCTGATAGACCAGATCCACGATGAGCTTGAGCTCGTGCAGGCATTCGAAATAGGCGATCTCCGGCTGATAGCCGGCATCGACCAGTGTCTGGAATCCGGCCTTGATGAGCGCGCTCACGCCGCCGCACAGCACCGCCTGCTCGCCGAACAGATCCGTCTCGGTTTCTTCCGCAAACGTCGTTTCGATCACGCCGGCGCGCGTGACGCCAATCCCCTTGGCGTACGACAGCGCGACGGTGCGCGCCTGGCCGGTGGCGTCCTGATGAATCGCCAGCAAGGCCGGCGTACCGCCACCCTCGACAAATACCTCGCGCACGCGGTGCCCGGGCGCCTTGGGCGCCACCATCGCGACGTCCACATCGGGCCTGACCGTAATCGTCCCGAATCGGATATTGAACCCGTGGGCGAAGAGCAGCAACTTCCCCGGCGCCAGGTTGGGCGCAATCTGGTCGCGGTACAGATCGGCCTGCGTCGTGTCGGGCACGAGCACCATGATCACGTCCGCCCACTTGGTGACGTCGCCGACGTCTCCGACGGTGAGCCCTGCGGCTTTGGCCTTCTCGCGCGACTTGCTGGCGGCCGGCAGCCCGACCCGCACCTCCACGCCGCTGTCCTTGAGGTTCAGCGCGTGGGCGTGGCCCTGCGATCCGTAGCCGAGAATCGCGACCTTCTTCCCTCTGATGATCGCGAGGTCGGCGTCTTTGTCGTAATACATTTTTGCCATCATGCCCTCTAAACTGATCCGCCGCTGACGTCGCTGCCGACGGCCGCCGGCGCTGCGTGTCGCGGGGCGACTTTTTCGATCGGTCCCACCCCCCGCGCCATGGCCACGCGCCCCGTTCTCACCATTTCGATGACCCCATAGGGTCTCAGCACTTCGAGCAAGCTGTCTATCTTATCCTCAGCGCCAGTCGTTTCAATGACGAGCGACTCTGGGCTGACGTCGATGACCCGCGCGCGGTAGACCTCCACCAACTGCATCACCTGGGTGCGCGCGTCGCCGGTCGCCGCCACCTTGATGAGCGCCAGGTCCCGCGCAATCGAGGGGGCCGCCGTGATGTTCTCGACGCGACGGACAGGCACGAGCTTGGTCAAGTGCGCCTCGAGCCGTCGCGCGCCGTAGTCGTCGGTGTCGACGACGATGGTCATCCGCGACACGCCCGCCGTCTCGGAGTGTCCGACGGTCAACGACTCGATGTTGAACGCGCGGCGACGGATGAGCGACGCAATCCGGTTCAATCCGCCCGGCTTGTTGTCGAGGTAGATGGCAAATGTATGCAGCATGGTTCGTCAGTCCGCTGCCGTCTCCACGATCGGTGACGGCCGTCGAATCATCTTGTGCAGGTCGGCGCCGGCGGGCACCATCGGGTAGACCGAATCTTCCTGCTCGACCTGAAAATCAATCAGCGCCGCGCGGCCGGAGCGCCGCGCCGCTTCGACGGCGCTCGCCACGTCGGCCCGCTTGCTGACCGCCACCCCGCTGATGCCAAACGCCTGGGCGAGCTTCGCGAAGTCGGGACCAATGAGCGGCGTGGCTGCGTAGCGCCGCTCGTAGAAGAACTCCTGCCACTGCCTGACCATCCCGAGATAGCCGTTGTTGATGATCGCCACGTTGACGTCCAGTCCTTCCTGCACGATCGTCGCGAGCTCGGGCATGGTCATCTGGAATCCACCGTCGCCGCAGACGACCCAGACCTCCGCGTCCGGGCACGCCACTTTGGCGCCGATGGCGGCCGGCAGCGCGAAGCCCATGGTCCCCAGACCGCCCGAGGTGATGAGCGAGCGGGAGCGATCGTGCTTGTAGTACTGCGCCTCCCACATCTGGTGCTGGCCCACGTCGGTGACGACGAGGGCGTTGCCGTTGGTCAGGCGCCAGAGGTCGTTAATCACATGCGCCGCGTACAAGTGCCCATCGTCGGGCAGGCTCTGGATGTCGCGGACTGCCGAGTCGCCCTTCAAGTCGTCGATGCGCGTGAACCACGCCGAACGTTCGCGCGAGGCCACGTGCGGCAGCCATTCGACGAGCGCGGTCCGCAGATCCTTGGCGATGCCGACATCGACGCGGACGTTCTTGTTCAACTCTGAACGGTCGATATCCACGTGAATCTTGCGGGCATTCAGCGCGTAGGTTTTGAGATTCCCCGTCACGCGGTCGTCAAACCGCATACCCAGGGCGATGAGCAGGTCCGCTTCCTGAATCGCGTGATTCACCCACGCCTCGCCGTGCATGCCCATCATCCCGAGGTTGAGGGGATGCGACGCCGGCACGCCGCCCAGGCCGAGCAGCGTGACCGCGATCGGCACGTGCGCCCGTTCGGCCAGCGCGAGCAGCTCGCGCTCGGCGCCCGACTGCATGACGCCGTGACCGGCCAGAATCAACGGCCGCTCGGCGGCGTTGATGAGCGCGATCGCGTCTCGGTAGTCGCCGTCCCCGGGCATCGCCTCGTCGCAGGTCTCGGTCAGGTGCGGCTCGGCGGCCGCCCAGTCCACCTCGCAGCTCGATTGCTGTGCATCCTTTGTAATGTCGATCAGCACCGGCCCCGGACGCCCCGCCTTGGCGACCGCGAACGCCTCCATGATCGCCGGCGCGACATCCTCGGCCCGCGTGACGAGATAGTTGTGTTTCGTGATGGGCAGCGTGATGCCCGTGATGTCGATTTCCTGAAAGGCATCAGACCCGATGAGCTTGCTGCCCACCTGGCCGGTGATACAGACAATGGGCGACGAGTCCATCATCGCGGTGGCAATACCTGTGACCATGTTGGTCGCGCCCGGTCCGGAGGTGGCAATCGCCACACCCACGCGCCCGCTCGCGCGCGCGTAGCCGTCGGCCATGTGCGTTGCGCCCTGTTCGTGACGAACCAGGATGTGGCGGATCGGATAGCCGAGCATCGCATCGTACGCGGGAAGAATCGCGCCGCCCGGGTACCCGAACACGTCGGTCACCCCCTGGCGGACGAGCGATTCCCATAGGATCTGCGCGCCGGTCAAAGCCATGACGACCTCGTGAATTGCTGATTGCTGATTGGTGATTGCGGATTGACGATCATGCGTGGGCCTCTGACGGCTTCGGGAGCCAGCTCTCGTGTGTTTTCCAGCTGGCGTAAGACCCCAGTACCCGCAGCGACCGGGCGAATTCGCCCAAGTGCGCCAGCGCCCGCTCGCAGGCCACTTCGCTGTTCGCCGCGGCCAGATCGACGTAGAAGAGGTACTCCCACGGCCGGCCGGGAATCGGCCGCGACTCGAGCTTGGTCAGGTCTACCCCACGCAGGGCGAACACGCTCAGGGCTTTGAAGAGCGAGCCGGCCTCGTTCGGCAGCGTGAAGACGATGCTCGTCTTGTCTGGAACGGCGGTGCCAAACCGTTCGCGGCCAATGACGAGAAAGCGCGTGATGTTGTCGTCGAAGTCCTGAATGGAGGAAGCCAGGGCCGTCAGCCCGAAGATTTCGCCCGCCCGCGCCGAGGCAATCGCGGCCGCGTCCTTGAGGCGCTCGTCGGCGATGAGCTTGGCGCTGCCCGCCGTGTCGTAGGTCGCGATGATCTCCACGCCCTTGAGCGAACGGAGGAATCGCTCGCACTGCGCCAGGGCCTGTGGATGGGAGTACACGCGGCGCAGACTTGCCAACGTGGTGCCCGGGAGCGCCAGCAGCTGGTGCACGACCGGAATCTCGATCTCGGCCTGGATCGGCAGGGCGTTGGTCACCAGCAGGTCGTAATTGCGGTGAATGCTGCCGCCGATCGAGTTTTCGACCGGCAGCACGCCGTACGCGGCCTGGCCGGCATCGACAGCGGCGAAGACCTCTTCGAAGCTCCGGCACGGCATGAAGCGCGCCTCCGGCGCCAGGCGGCGCGCGGCCGCCTCACTGAAAGCACCCGGCTCGCCTTGATAGGCGACGGTCATTTCCGCCGATTGGGATACCACGGGCTCCCATTCAACGCTGACGCAGCCTAGTTGTCAAATTGATAATTATTACAAGATTATAAGCGCAGGAAGTCGCCTAGATCCTCGGCAGCGTGACCTCGAGCTGCGCCTGATACTTCCCCTTCTTATCCTTATAAGAAGTTCGGCACGGCTCGTCGCTCTGGAAGAACAGGACCTGGGCGATGCCCTCGTTGGCGTAGATCTTCGCCGGCAGCGGCGTCGTGTTCGAGATCTCGAGCGTGGCCGTCCCCTCCCACTCCGGCTCGAACGGCGTCACGTTGACGATGATGCCGCAGCGGGCGTAGGTGGACTTCCCCAGGCACACCGTCAGGACGTCGCGTGGAATGCGGAAGTACTCGACCGTCCTCGCCAGCGCGAATGAGTTGGGCGGCACTATGCAGACGTCGGTCTTGATATCGACGAACGATCGCGGATCGAAGGCCTTGGGATCGATCACGGTGTTGTTGATGTTGGTGAAGACCTTGAATTCGTCGGCGACGCGGATGTCGTAGCCGTACGACGAGAGGCCGTAGGAAATCACGCCGCTGCGCTGCTGCGCGTCCACGAACGGGTCGATCATCTTGTGCTCGACCGCCATGCGCTTGATCCAGTTGTCAGATTTTATGGACATTAGTAAGTCTCAAGTGTGAAGTCTGAAGTGTGAAGTCTGAAGCCTCAAAGAGTTCGGCCTCACGCTGGAATCTCGAGAACCGATCCGGATCGCTCGAGAAGGCTTCCGGCAGAACCTTGAGCGCGACCTCGCGCTTGAGCCCCGTGTCGAGGGCGCGATACACCTCGCCCATGCCCCCCACACCAAGCAGGGCCAGCACCTCATACGCGCCGAAGCGAGTGCCTGGAGTCAACATCATGAACGGCGGCCCGCATTATAAGCCGTCTGCCAGATGCCACCGCACGGGGATCAATCCGGCCAAAGCCGGATCCCACGAACGTCCGCGCAGATCCTCAATCCGGCTGCCTTCGACTCCGCTCAGGCCAGGGAAGCCGGACCCCACGAGTGTCGACGGCGGATCGCACGAGTGTCGGGCCGGGAAGGGGTTCGTGGCCGACGGGCCGCTGGACCTCGCGCGCGTACGCGGCAGTCGGAAACGCGGCCGTAGGCCGTCCCGGTTCGCGCCGCCGCTGATTCGCCACGACCGATCGAACTTGGCGTGGTGCCGAACTGATTGGGGCTGTCGCTCGACATACCCCAGGCGGCGCGCTCATCGTCAGGTTCCGGCCGGAGGCCGCGTTTCCCGCGCGAGCCGTCCACGGCCGGGCGGACGCGAATCCCTTTCCGGCCATCCTGCGAGCGGGCACGGGGATCAATCCGGCTGAAGCCGGATCCCACGAACGTCCGCTCGGATCCCAAAATCAATCCGGCTGAAGCCGGATCCCACGAGTATCACCGCCGAAAGAACGCGAGGATCAGTGTGAGGAGGATGCTCAGAACGATCGAAGTCGCCAGCGGGAAGTAGAAGCTGAAGTTGTTGCGGCGGACGACGAAGTCGCCCGGAAGGCGGCCGAAGGGGATGCCCCACATGACGAGGAGCCCGAGGGCCGTAATGCCCAGGCCGATGAAGACGAGCGTTCTACCCACGAAGCCCTGCCATCGTGGTCGCGTCTGTCAGATCAGATCGATCCCGGCGAAGAAATACGAGATCTCGACGGCGGCGGTGTCGGGCGCATCAGAGCCGTGCGTGGCGTTGCGCTCGATTGATTGCGCGAACTCCTTCCGAAGCGTCCCCGCATCGGCTTTGGCCGGGTCGGTGGCGCCCATCAGCGTTCGCCACTTCTTGATCGCGTCTGGAGCCTCGAGCACCAGGACGACGGCCGGCCCCGACGCCATGAACGCGGTCAGGCTGGCAAAGAATGGCCGGGCGCGATGGACGGCGTAGAAGCCCTCGGCCTGCTTCGTCGACAGGTGGATGCGGCGGAGGGCACGGATCTCGAAGCCCGCCTCCTCGATCCGCTGAATGATCCGCCCCGCGAGCCGCCGTTCGACCGCGTCTGGTTTGATGATGGCTAGCGTGCGTTCCATTACCTGAAGCTGTCCATGAGTTCATCGAGCGCCTCTTTGCCCGGCCTCACCCTCGAGAGCGGCAGGAAGGCCAGCGGCTCGTCGACGAGGTTCAGCTGCGTGAGGAAGTCGTCGCGATCGGGCTCGATGTAGATCATGCCCGTGGCAAACTCTCCCCGGCGGGCCGTTTCGTGCAGCCGCCTGAGCGCGGAGATCTTGTCGGTCGGGTCGTAGGCCTCCTCGAGCTTCTTCAAGAAGAGCTTCGAGCCGTCGTGCATCGTGACTTCCTGCGTCGACCCGGGCGCGTAGTCGACGGCGATATCCTCGAAAAACGGCACGAAGCTCACTTCCTCGAGCGGATCGTCGTGGTCTTTCACGTAGGCGTAGCTCTTGGTCGACCCTTCGTGATCGTTGAACGTCACGCAGGGCGAGAGGACGTCGAGCATCACCGTCCCGCGATGCGCGAGGGCGGCCTTGAGGAGCGAGAGCAGCTGCTTTCGGTCGCCCGAAAACGACCGCGCGACGAACGTCGCGCCGAGCTCGATGGCCAGCGCGCACATGTCGATGGGCGGCAGATCGTTGACCACGCCCGTCTTGAGTGTGGAACCGATGTCGGCGGTCGGCGAAAACTGACCTTTGGTCAGACCGTAGCAGCCGTTGTCTTCGATGATGTAGACGATCGGCAGATTGCGGCGCATCAGATGCACGAACTGCCCGATGCCGATGGCGCCGCTGTCGCCGTCTCCGCTGACGCCAATCGCGATGAGCTTCTTGTTGGCCAGCATCGCCCCGGTGCCGACCGAGGGCATGCGGCCGTGCACGGTGTTGAAGCCGTGCGAGCCGCCCAGGAAGTATGCGGGGCTCTTGCTCGAACAGCCGATGCCCGACAGTTTGATGACCTGTTTGGGATCGACGCCCATCTCGTAGAACGCCTCGATAATGCGTTCGGAGATCGAATTGTGCCCGCAGCCGGCGCACAGCGTCGTCTTGCCGCCCTTGTAGATCTGCGGTTCGAGCCCGATGCGATTGACTTTTAGCGGTGTGCTCATGTGACGATCCGTGTTCTCCAATCAGCAATCAGCAATCAGCAATCAGCAATCAACAATCCGCAATCAGCAATTCCCTATTCCCCGCCGGTCATCCCGGCGCGGGCGACGCGGCCGTTGTGCTTGGCGACTTCGTAGCCTTCCTGCGACAGCACCGCGTCGGTGACGCTGCGGGCGTCGATGGGCAGGCCGCTGTAGTGCAGGATGCTTCGCAGCTTCGCCACGCGCTCCGTGGACAGGTCCATCTTCATCAGCTGCCGGAGCTGCGCGTCACGATTCTGTTCGATCACGTAGAGTCGGTCGTGCCGGTCGATGAACGCGCCAAGCTCGTCGTTGAACGGATAGCCGCGAAGCCGGAAGTACGACGTGTGGAGCTTGGTTTCCTCACTCAACTGATCGCGGCTCTCGATGATGGCCCAATGCGAGGTGCCGTAGCCGATGAGGCCAATCTTCGCGGCGGGTACGGTGTCGACGACCGGCTTGGGCACGAAGGTCCTGGCGGTCTCGAACTTTCGAGCCAGCCGGTCCATGTTGTCCACGTAGTCATCCGGGCGCTCGCTGTACTGCCCCTTCGCGTTATGGCCCGATCCGCGCGTAAAGGAGGCCGGCATGCCGTCGCCAGGCACGGTGCGATACGCGATGCCATCGCCGTCCACGTCCTGATAGCGGCCCCAGGTGCCGAGCTTCTTGAGCGTCTCCGCGGTCAGCAACTTGCCGCGGTTGATGCCCTTGGTCGGGTACTCGAAGCCGTCCGCCATCCAGTTGTTCATGCCCAAATCGAGGTCGAGCATCACGAACACCGGCGTCTGGAAGTGTTCGGCGAGGTCGAAGGCGTCCATCGCCATCGAGTAGCACTCCTCGACCGACGCGGGAAGCAACATGATGTGTTTCGTGTCGCCGTGCGACAGCACCGCCGTAAAGAGAATGTCGCCCTGCGCCGTCCGTGTCGGCAGGCCCGTGGACGGCCCCACGCGCTGCACGTCGAAGATGACGGCCGGCGTCTCGGCGTAGTACGCCAGGCCGGTGAACTCCGACATCAGCGAGATGCCCGGGCCGGCGGTCGAGGTCATCGATCGCGCGCCCGCCCAGCTGGCGCCAATCACCATCCCGAGCGCCGCGATCTCATCCTCGGCCTGGACGATGGCGAAGGTCGCCTTGCCGGTGTCTTTGTCCACGCGGTACTTCTTCATGTAGCCGATGAGCGACTCGCAGAGCGACGAAGACGGTGTGATGGGATACCAGGCGACGACGGTCACGCCGGCCATCATGCAGCCGATGGCCGCGGCCTGGTTGCCCTCGATGAGGATCTTGCCGGCCGTGAGGTTCAGCGGCTCCAGCGCAAATGGATCCTGCTTCGTGAAGGTGGCCTCGGCGAAGTCCCAGCCGGCCTTGAGCGCACCCATGTTGAGGGCCACCGCCTTGGCCTTCTTCCCCATCTGCCGGAAGAGCGCCTTTTCCATGAACGACAGATCGATCTCGAGGAGCTTGGCGAGGATCCCGTCGTAGATCATGTTGCGCACGAGACGCCGCAGCTTCGCGTCCGAACAGACCGGCGCGAC
This sequence comes from Vicinamibacterales bacterium, assembly GCA_049679965.1. Taxonomy (GTDB): domain Bacteria; phylum Acidobacteriota; class Vicinamibacteria; order Vicinamibacterales; family CAVVIG01; genus 2-12-FULL-65-11. Next base: position 7,535 of record JBAUGX010000021.1, on the reverse strand, counting down.
CAGCTTGTCGAACGGCACGGGATAGAACACCAGGTCGCTGCGCAGCTCGTTGAGCTTGAGCGGCTCGTCGTAGACGACGGCCGCGCCAGGCTCGAGCGTCATCACGTCTTCTTTCGCCGTCTCCGGGTTCATCGCGACGAGGAAGTCGACTTCCTTCTTGCGCCCGATGTACGCGCGCTTGCTCGCACGGATGGTGTACCACGTGGGCAGGCCGGCAATGTTCGACGGGAACATGTTCTTGCCCGACACCGGGATACCCATCAGGAGAATCGATCGGAGGAGGACGAGGTTGGCGGTCTGGCTACCCGACCCGTTGACGGTGGCGACCTGAATACTGAAATCGTTGACGACGCGTTGCTTGCGGGGCGCAGCCTGCTGTGCCTGTAGGGCAGAATCGGTCGGCGGCATTCGTAAATCCTTATTACGTATGAATATAGAGGATTACCCGGCGGTCAATCGCCGAGGCGGGAATCGCCAGAGTATACCAGTCACCGGCCACTAGCCGCCAGTCACCTCGCGTATCGCTGTTCCCATATCGGCGGGGCTCTTCACGACCTTCACACCGGCCGCGGTGAGCGCGGCCATCTTCTCGGCCGCCGTCCCCTTCCCGCCGGCGATGATGGCGCCGGCGTGGCCCATCCGGCGTCCGGGCGGCGCGGTCTGGCCGGCGATGAAGGCCACGACCGGCTTCTTGAAGTTGGTCTTGATCCAGGCCGCGGCTTCTTCTTCGGCGCTCCCGCCAATCTCGCCAATCATGATCACGGCCGTCGTGTCGGGATCGGCGGCGAAGAGCTTCAGCGCGTCGATATGCGAGGTGCCGATCAGCGGATCGCCTCCGATGCCGAGGCACGTCGTCTGGCCCATGCCGAGCCTGGTGAGCTGATGGATGGCCTCGTAGGTGAGCGTGCCGCTCTTCGACACGATCCCGATGCGGCCTTCCTTGCAGATGTGTCCGGGGATGATGCCGGCCTTGGCCTTGCCAGGCGAAATCAGCCCCGGACAATTGGGCCCCACCAGGCGCGTCGCCGGCCGTTCCTTGAGAAACGTCATGGCGCGCATCATGTCGAGCGTCGGAATCCCTTCGGTGATGCACACGACCAGCGCCAGGCCCGCGTCGGCGGCCTCCATCACGGCATCGGCCGCAAACGGCGGCGGCACGAAGATCACCGACGCGTTGGCGCCGGTCTTCTTCACCGCGTCCTGCACGGTGTCGAAGATGGGCCATCCCTCGTGTGTGGTGCCGCCTTTTCCTGGTGTAATCCCGCCGACGACGGTCGTGCCGTACGCCGCGGCCTGTTTGGCGTGGAACGTTCCCTCGCGCCCCGTCAGGCCCTGCACGAGTAACCGAGTCGATTTATCAATGAGAATGGACATTATCCCGCCAGCTGAACAACTTTCTTGGCGGCCTCGCCCATCGAGTCCGCGGTCGTGAAATTCATGCCGCTCGCGCCGAGCAGCCGCTTGCCTTCATCCACGTTGGTGCCTTCCATCCGGATGACGATGGGCGCCGACACGCCGAGCTCCTTGACCGCCGCGATGACGCCCTCGGCGAGCACATCGCACCGTAGGATGCCGCCAAAAATATTGATGAGCACGGCTTTCGTCTTCTTGTCCGACATCAGGATCTTGAAGGCGTTCCTGATCTGCTCGGCATTGGCCCCGCCGCCCACGTCGAGAAAGTTCGCCGGCTCGCCGCCCTCGAGCTTGATGATGTCCATCGTGGCCATCGCGAGGCCGGCGCCATTGACCATGCAGCCGATGTTGCCGTCCAGGCGAATGTAGTTGAGCGACGACTTCGACGCCTCGACCTCGAGCGGGTCTTCTTCGCCCAGATCGCGGAGGTCGCGGATGTCGGGATGCCGGTACAGTGCGCTGTCGTCGAAGTTCATCTTGGCGTCGAGCGCCAGCAGATCGCCGCCCTTGGTGACGAGGAGGGGGTTGATCTCGACCATCGAGGCGTCGGTCTTGACAAAGGCTTCGTAAAGCGCCGAGGCCAGCTTGACGAACTTGTTCACCTGCGCGCCGTCGAGCCCGATGGCAAACCCGAGCTGTCTCGCCTCGAAAGGCACCAGCCCGACGCCAGGATCGATGTACACCTTGACGATCTGCTCGGGTGTCTTGGCGGCCACTTCCTCGATGTCCATGCCGCCGGCCGCACTCGCCATCATGACGGGCTTGCCCGACGCGCGATCGAGCAGCAGGCTCAGGTAGAGCTCGCGCGCGATCTGCAGGCCCTCCTCGACGAGCACGCGCCCGACCACCCGGCCTTCGGGTCCAGTCTGATGGGTGACGAGGGTCATGCCAATGATCTGTCGGGCCAGCGCTTCGGCTTCGCCGGCCGACTTGGCGAGCTTGACGCCGCCGCCCTTTCCGCGCCCTCCGGCATGGATCTGCGCCTTGACGACCACGACGCTGCCGCCGAGCCGCTTGGCGACCTCGCCGGCCTCGGCCGCGCTGAATGCAACCTCGCCGCGCGGCACGGGCACGCCGTACCGCGAGAGGATGGCTTTCGCCTGATACTCGTGAATTTTCATCCTGAATTCCTAGCCCCTAGACCCCGATAACGGCGGTCAGCTCCTTGACCGCTCCCGCCGATTTCTTGAACGCCTCATCCTCTTCGGGCGTGAGCTTGATCTCCATGATCTTCTCCAAGCCCCGCGCGCCGAGCTTCACAGGCACACCGACGAAGAGGTCACGGACCCCGTACTCGCCCTGGAGAAACACCGAGCACGGCAGAATCTTGTGCTTGTCGAGCAAGATCGCCTCGACCATCTCGACGACGGAGGTGCCGGGCGCGTACCACGCGCTCGTGCCGACGAGCTTCGTGATTTCCGCCCCGCCGTTGGCCGTACGGGCACAGATCCGGTCGATCGTCGCCTTGTCCATCAACTCGGTGATCGGAATCCCGGCCACGGTCGAATAGCGCGGCAACGGCACCATGGTGTCGCCGTGACCGCCGAGCACGAAGGCGTGGATGTTCTGAACCGAGACGTTCAGCTCCATCGCAATAAACGTCCGCATCCGCGCCGAGTCGAGCACGCCGGCCATGCCGAGCACGCGTTCCCGGGGAAACTTCGACAGCTTGTAGACGGCCTGCGCCATCGCATCGAGCGGGTTCGAGACGACGATGATGATGGCCTTCGGCGAGTGCTTGACGACCTGTTCGGTCACCTGCTGCATGATCTTGTAGTTCACGTTGAGCAGGTCGTCGCGGCTCATCCCCGGCTTGCGCGGCAGCCCGGACGTAATCACCACGATCTCAGAATTGGCGCTCTCCGCGTAGTCGCCCGTGCCCAGCACGCGCGCGTCCGAACCCCACACAGGTGCCGCCTCGAGCATGTCGAGGGCGACACCAGCGGCCTTTTCGTTCGCGATGTCAACGACGACTACGTCAGCGAGCTGCTTTTCCGCAATCCCCCTGGCCACGGTGGCGCCCACGTTGCCCGCGCCACCCACCACTGTCACTTTTCGATTCATCTAATCTCCTTACGCTCGTTGGCTCAAGGCTCAGGACTGGGGGCTCAAGCTGGCTCAGGCTCGAAGCCGGCCTGAGCCTTGAGCCGTGAGCCCTACATGTTCTTGATTACGACGTCTGCAAACTGGGACGTCTTCAGCTCGGTTGCGCCCGTCATCAGGCGCGCGAAGTCGTAGGTAACCGACTTGATCGCGATTGCGCCGTCCATCCCCTTGACCACCAGGTCGGCGGCCTCGTTCCAACCCAGGTGCCGCAGCATCATCTCACCTGAGAGCACCACGGACCCGGGATTGACCTTGTCCAGGTCGGCATACTTGGGCGCCGTTCCATGGGTGGCCTCGAAAATCGCGTGGCCTGTCACATAGTTGATGTTGCCCCCCGGCGCGATGCCAATCCCGCCGACCTGTGCCGCCAGCGCGTCGGAGAGATAGTCGCCGTTGAGATTCAGCGTCGCGATGACGTCGAACTCGTCGGGCCGCGTGAGCACCTGCTGAAGCGTGATGTCCGCAATGGCGTCCTTGATGACGATCCCCGCTCCCGGCTTCCCCGCCGGGATCTTGCACCACGGCCCTCCGTCGATTTCGACGGCGCCGAAAAACTCCTTCGCCACCTGATAACCCCAGTCACGGAAGGCGCCCTCCGTGAACTTCATGATGTTTCCCTTATGAACCAGGGTCACGCTCTTGCGACCGGCCTTGACCGCGTACTCGATGGCGCTGTGGACGAGTCTCTCGGTCCCCAGACGGCTCACCGCCTTGATGCCGACGCCCACTTCAACGTCGACCGGCCGCGCGGGCCCGCCGATGGCTTCAAGCTGCGCCTGCCATGTGCGTGCTGCGCCGGCCGTGCCAAAACGCACCTTCCGGAAGTCCTTGGGGAACTCCTTGGCCAGAAAGTCCAGGACTTTCTGGGCCTCGGGCGAGCCAGCTGCATATTCGATCCCGGCGTAGATGTCCTCTGTGTTCTCGCGGAAGATCACCATGTCGATCTTTTCGGGATGCTTGACCGGCGAGGGCACGCCCTTGTACCAGCGAACCGGCCTGAGGCAGACGTACAAATCGAGCAACTGCCGGAGGGCGACGTTGAGCGAACTGATGCCACCACCCACCGGCGTGGTGAGGGGGCCCTTGATCCCCACGTAATACTCGCGAAAGGCTGCAATGGTGTCGTCGGGGAGCCAGTTGTTGAACTTCTTGAAGCTCTTCTCGCCGGCGTAGACTTCCATCCACGCGATCTTTCGCTTGCCGTTGTAGGCCTTGTTCACGGCAGCATCGAGCACACGCACGCTGGCGCGCCAGATATCCGGTCCGGTGCCGTCGCCTTCGATGAACGGAATGATGGGATCGTCGGGCACGACGAGTCGGCCGCTCTGACGTGTGATGGCTGTGCCGGTCATATACTCCTTTTAGGTCAGGTCACCACGTATGATGGATTTTTTCCGCAGCGTCTGTGGAAAACTCTGTGGAAAAGGCACGCTGTTTACGCGGCCGTCAAGCGCCAACTGGAATGTTTTAGCATTTTGCACCATGGTAGGGCGCTCGTACCGGTGCGGATCGCTCGCGACATCCAAAACCGTCGGATTATACTGTAGTCACCGCGGTCAACAAGAGTCGACCAACCGTTCACGACACCACCATGAAAATTATTGTTGCCGATGACCTGCCATCCTCCGCGCTTGACCTGCTGCGTGCCGAACCCGGCTGGATCGTAGACGCTCAATCTGGCCGCACGCCGGCCGCACTCGCTGCCGACCTCGCCGACGCCGACGCGCTGATGGTCCGAAGCGCCACGAAGGTGACCGCTCAGCTGCTCGAAGCTGCCCCGCAGCTTCGCATCGTGGCCCGGGCCGGCACCGGAGTGGACAACGTCGATGTCACGGCGGCCAGCGCGCGGGGCATTCTCGTCGTCAACTCTCCCGGTGCCAACAGCATCAGCGTCGCCGAGCATGCCATGGCCCTGATGCTGTCGCTGGCCCGCTCGGTCCCGGCCGCCGATCACGCCATGAAGGCGAGCCGGTGGGAAAAAAAGAAATTCCTCGGCACCGAGCTTCGCGGGAAGACGCTCGGCGTGGTCGGCCTGGGGCGGATCGGCCAGGAGGTGGCCCAGCGCGCCCGCAGCTTCAGCATGCGCATCGTGGCCCACGATCCGTACATCTCGGCCGAGATCGCCAGCGCGCTCGGCGTCGAAGTGCTGCCGCTCGACGCCTTGTGCGCCACGGCTGACTACATCACGCTGCATCTGCCGGTGACGGCCGAAACCAAGCATCTGTTCAACGACGCGCGCTTTGCGCGCTGCAAGCCGGGCATGCGGATCGTCAACACGGCCCGCGGTGAGCTCATCGACGGGGCTGCGCTGCAGCGCGCCATCGAGCAGGGCGTGGTCGCCGGCGCGGCCCTCGACGTGTTCGAGCAGGAACCGCCCAAGGATTGGTCGCTCGCCCAACTGCCGCAGATCATTGCCACGCCGCACATTGCCGCATCGACCGAAGAGGCGCAGGAACTGGTCGGCACCGAAACAGCCGCGACGGTTCGCGACTTCCTGCGCGACGGTATCGTGCGGAACGCCGTGAACTTCCCGTCCGTGCATCCTGACGAAATGCAGCGGCTCCAGCCCTGGATTCGGCTCGCCGACCGGCTGGGCACGCTCGCCGCGCAGCTGGGTGCCGCCCGCATCGACGCGCTCGGCGTTCGCTACTACGGCGCGCTCGTTGAAAGCCCGGGAGTTGACGTGCTCGCTTCCAGCGCCGCCGCCGGCGTCCTGCGGCCCATCCTCTCGAGCGGCGTGTCGATTGTGAACGCGCGGGCCGTCGCCCGCGCGCGCGGCATCGACATCGCCGAGACGCGAAGCTCGCGCTCCCGCCACTTCACGAGCCTCTTGTCGATCAAGCTCCATACCGACAGCGGAGACCGCTGGGTGGAGGGCACGGTCTTCGAGCCCAACAGCCTGCGACTGGTCTCGGTCCGCGGCGTCGAGGTTGAGGCGCCGCTCGGCGGGACGCTGCTCATCGTCGCCAACGACGACCAGCCGGGAGTCATCGGCGAGGTGGGGACGATTCTCGGGCGTCACAAGGTCAACATCGCCAACTTCGCGCTCGGACGCGGCGCGGACGGCGCAATCGGCGTCCTCAACGTGGACGAGGAGGGCGGGACGTCAGGGACCCTGGACGCGGCCGTCGCCGAAATCAGGAAGATTCGCGCCGTTCGCGAGGTGTGGGTCGTCCGGCTGGGTTCGTAGTCGCTATCTCACCGCGATCTGAAGGGCGCCGGGATGCACGCGGGCCGTCAGACGCTTCCCGCCTTTGACCGGCTCTCCGTCCACGTGGAAGACCATCGGCTGATCGCACTCGATCGTCGCCTGGTCGATGCGGCGCACCGAGTGGCCGACGATTCGGTCCGCTGTGCCATTGAAGAGGCGCGGCAGCTGACAGAGCATACGCCAGCGGGATCCTTCTTCCACGATCACCAGGTCCAGCAGGCCGTCATCGATCCGCGCGCCCGGGGCAATGCGGGCGCCGTTCCCGAACTGCGCTGAATTCGCGACCGTCACCAGCAGCGCTCGAGACCTGCTCGATCCTTTGGCTGTCCCAATCACGTACTGCGCCGCCTGATAACTCGCCAGCGCGCGCAGCGTAATCTCCGCGTACTTCACGAAGCCGCGACGGTCGCCGGGCTCGCCGAACCGCGAGGCGACGTACGCGTCGAAGCCGATGCCCGCCACGTTCACGAACAAGCGGCCGCCGAGCTCTCCGAGGTCGATCGCGCGTGGCCGGGCCGCCAGCGCCTCGGCGATGGCTTGCTGGGGTCGCCGACTGACGCCCAGCTCTCGCGCCAACCCGTTGCCGGAGCCGGCGGGCACGATCCCGATCGGTACCGGGCCGAACGCCAGCGCGCCGGCGATCTCGTTGATCGTGCCGTCGCCGCCCCACGCCATCACCAGCCTGGCGCCGCGCGCGACGGCGGCCTTCGCGAGATCCCGCGCGTGGCCCGGCCGCTCGGTGACGAAGACGTCGGCCGGCTCGCCATGGCGATCGATTGTTGCCGACGCCAGCTCGGCGCGGGTC
>JBAUGX010000020.1:0-35834 GCA_049679965.1 Vicinamibacterales bacterium | reverse complement strand
AGGCGCGCCTGGCCCAGCGCGACGAGACGCTCGGCACCGGCGGCGGCGCCGCCGCCGGCAACGCCTATGTCCTGCGCGCGCCGATTGCCGGCCGGATCTCGGAAGTATCGGCCACGCTCGGGGCGGCATACGAGGAAGCCGCGCAGCTCTTCAAGATCGTCCGGACCGATCAAGTCGAGCTCCAGGCGCAGGTCCCCGCGGCCGACGCCGCCACGGCACGCGATATCGCGGGACTCGCGTTTGAAATTCCCGGCCGCGCCGATCCGCTCATCCTTCGGCCGCAACACATGCATGACGGGGGCGTCATCGATCCGGTCACGCGCGCGCTGCCGGTTCAATTCGAAGTCGACAACCCGGGCGGCCAACTGCTCATCGGCCAGACCGGCACGGCCGTGCTCTATCAACGCCGGCGTCAGCGCGTGCCCGCTGTACCGAAGGCCGCGGTACTGTTGGAGGCCGGCCGGCCGTACGTGTTTGTTCACGCGAGCGGAGAGCGATTTGCCCGCCGCTTCGTGGAGATTGCGGCACGGGACGGTGACTGGATTGGCGTGAGAAGCGGCCTGAAAGCCGGCGACCGCGTCGTGACGCACGGCGCCTACGACATCCAGTTGGCGTCGGCGGCCAAGGGCCTGCCGGCCGAAGGTCACGTCCATTGAGGAGCTGCCGATGAAACGACTGATTCAATGGTCGATCGATCATCACTGGATGGTCCTGGCCTTCTCGGTGCTGCTGCTGGCCGGCGGCGCCTGGACCGCGCGCGAGATGCCGGTGGACGTCTTTCCGGATCTGACGGCGCCAACGGTCACGGTGCTCACCGAAGGCCACGGGATGGCGCCCGACGAGCTGGAATCGCTCGTGACGTTTCCGCTCGAAAGCGCCATCAACGGCGCCTCGGGCGTGCGCCGCGTCCGGTCGGCCACCGCGATCGGCATCGCCGTCGTGTGGGTCGAGTTCGACTGGGGCACTGACATCTTTGCCGCGCGGCAAGTCGTCGCCGAAAAGCTGGCGCTCGTCGGCGGCAGCCTCCCGCCCCAGGTCGAGCGGCCGATCCTGGCGCCGATCTCGTCGATCATGGGAGAAATCCTCTTCTTTGCGATTTCTTCCGACTCCGAAGATCCCCTGACGCTCCGCACCCTCGCCGACACCGTCGTCCGCCGACGGCTTCTCGCCGTCTCAGGCGTCTCTCAAGTGACGCCCATTGGCGGCGCCGAGCGGCAATTCCAGATCATCGCGCACCCTGAGCGGCTTCGCGCGAACGGGATCTCGCTGACGGAGCTGCTCGATGCCGCGCGCGGCGCGAGTCAAAACACCTCGGCCGGGATCTTCACGGAGGGGCCGCAGGAGTACGTGCTGCAGACCATCGGGCGAGCGCGCAGCCCGGAAGAGATCGGCGAGAGCGTCGTGGCGCTCCGCGGGTCGCGCTCGGTGCTCATCCGCGACGTGGCGGACGTCGGCGAGGGCGGCGCGCTCAAGCGCGGCGAAGGCTCGCGCAGCGGCAAGCCGGCGGTCATCGTCGGCGTCCAGAAGCAGCCGGGCGCCAATACGCTCGAGCTGACCGCGCGCCTCGATCGCGAGCTCGATGCGCTGCAGGGCGAGCTGCCCGAGGGCACGACGATCGACCGGCGCATCTTCCGGCAGGCCGACTTCATCGAGGTCGCCGTCCGCAACATCGTCAACGCCCTGCGCGACGGCGGGTTGCTCGTCGTCGTCATCGTGCTGCTGTTCCTGGCCAACCTGCGCGCCGCCGCGATCACGCTGACGGCGATGCCGCTGTCGCTGGCCGCCGCGATGCTCGTCCTTCGCGCCTTCGACGCCACCATCAACACGATGACGCTCGGCGGCATGGCCATCGCCATTGGCGCGCTCGTGGACGATGCGATCATCGATGTCGAGAACGTCGTGAGGCGTCTTCGGGAGAATCGGGCGAAGCCTGAAGCCGAGCGGCGACCGAGCAGCGATGTCGTCCGCGACGCCACGTTCGAGATCCGCACGTCGATCGTCTTCGCCACGGTCATCATCGTGCTCGTGTTTCTGCCGATCTTCGGCCTGTCGGGCGTCGAGGGACGACTGCTCACGCCGCTCGCGTTCGCCTATATCGTGTCGCTGCTGGCGTCGCTCGTGGTCGCCATCGTCGTGACGCCCGCGTTGTGCTTCGCGTTTCTGCCGACGGCGCCCTCCATCGCGGGCGGACACGACGGGTGGCTGGCTCGCACGCTCAAGACGCGATTCGCGCGCGTGCTCCCCTTCGCGCTGGATCACCCGATCGCGGTCACGGCCGTAGCCGCGGCTCTGCTCCTCGGAGCGGCCATCTCCGTCACGCGCGCCGGCACGGCCTTCCTCCCCGACTTCCATGAAGGCAGTCTGACCGTGCAGGCGAACACGCTGCCGGGGACGTCGCTGGCCAAGTCGGACGAGATCGGCCGCCGCGTCGAACAGATCATGTTGGCGCAGCCGGAGGTCGTCGCCACGGCGCGCCGGACCGGCCGCGCCGAGTTCGACGAGCATGTGCAGGGCGTGGAGGCCGCCGAGATCGACGTCGGCCTGCGGGAGACCGGCCGGCCGCGTGCGGAACTGCTTGCCGAACTGCGTCGCAGCTTCTCGACGCTGCCTGGCACGAACGTCACGATCGGGCAGCCGATCTCGCATCGCATCGACCACATGCTGTCGGGCACTCGGGCCAACATCGCCGTGAAGATATTCGGGGATGACCTGGGCACGCTGCGGCGGCTGGGCGAGCACGTGCGGAGCGTGATGGCCGGCGTCCCGGGCGTCGCGGACCTCTCCCTCGAGCAGCAGATGGACGTGCCGTTTGTCCGCTTCGTGCTCAATCGAAGCGCGATTGCGCGCCACGGGCTCAGGGCGGACGAGGTGGCTGACGCGATCGAGACGAGTTTCGCGGGCGCCACGGTGGGACGCGTTTTCGATCGCGGGACGGCCTTCGATCTGGTCGTGAAGTTCGACGGGGCAAGCAGCATGGACTTCGAGCGCATTGCCGACCTGCCAATCGATACGCCGGCGGGGGTGCCCGTACCCATCCGCGTACTGGCCGACGTCAGGCGCGAGGAGGGGCCGAACATGATCCTCCGCGAGAACGTCCAGCGCCGCATCGTGGTCTCATCGAACGTCGCCGGCCGAGATCTGGGCAGCGTCGTGGACGACATTCGAACGGCGGTCGTCCAGGCGGTCCCCATGCCACCCGGGTATCGCGTCGAGTACGGCGGCCAGTTCGAGAGCGAGCAGAGTGCATCGCAGCGTCTGTTCGTGCTCGGCATCGGCGTCGTGGCGGGCCTCTTCATGCTGCTCGTCCTCGCGTTCGGCCGAGCGCGCGACGCCGCGCTCATCATGATCAACCTCCCGCTGGCCCTGATTGGCGGCGTGGCCGGCGTGTTCCTCTCGGGCGGCGTGCTGAGCGTGGCGTCGATGATTGGCTTCATCACGCTCTTCGGCATCGCGACGCGCAACGGCATCATGCTCGTCTCGCACATCCAGCACCTGATGCAGGTGGAGGGCGTGACCGATTTCCGCGCGGCGGTGGAGCGGGGGGCGCACGAACGACTCGTGCCGATTCTCATGACCGCGATGGCGGCGGGGTTGGCGCTGATTCCTCTCGCGTTCGGTGGCGGTCAGAGTGGCAGTGAGATCCAGACGCCGATGGCGATCGTGATCCTCTGCGGACTCACGACCTCCACGCTGCTCAACATGTTCGTGGTGCCGACCTTGTACCTGCGATATGGCAAGCCTGCACGCGTCGCATGAACGGCCTCGACCTCTTCGCTCCGCTGGCCGTGCATTGGCCTCGCATACCACTGGTTCTTCTTCCGCGCCATCAAGCCCGCAGCAACGATCTTCGGTGGCAAGCAGACAGGTGAAAGTTGGAGGAACCGTCATATCGGCGCGCCCACTTCCGTCAGCTTGAGATCGGCGGGAGTGGCGGAGGGGTGCCGCATGCAGGTTCAATTCGGCGGGCTCGCCGCCCTCGTCCCAAGCCGCTCCCGCTCCGCGCGCAGGAAGAAGCTGCCTTCCGTCACGATGATATCGCCAGGTTTTAGGCCCGACAGGACCTGGACCAGCGCACCGGCCGCCGCGCCCAGGCGCACTTCACGCTCGGTGAACCGCCCAGCCTGCTGTGCATCGACCACGTACACGACAAAACGGTCACCGACGTTCTGCGCGGCGCTCCGCGGAATCATCGGCACAACCGCGCGATCCCCGCTCGTGGTGACGCGCACATCGGCATACATCCCGAGACGCAGTTCGCTTCGCGGATTCGGCACTTCGACCCGAAGCCTGGCTGTACGCGTCTGTGCGCTCACCTGCGGATCGATGTAGCCGACACGACCGTCAAACGCGAGGGCCGGATAGGCGGCGCTTGTCACCCTCGCCGGGCTGCCAACCCGGACACGGGAGAAGTCCTTTTCATAGAGGTCTGCCACGACCCAGACGTTCGACAAATCGACGACCGTGAACAGCTTCGAGCTGAGATCGACGTTGAGGCCGACATTGGCCTGGCGCTCCGTCACGACACCGTCGATCGGCGCCGGCACATCGGCCGTCGGGTCTCCGCCCGACGCGACATCGAGCGTGGCTGCGGGCACACCCAGGAGCTCGAGCCGGGATCGGGCGCTCTGCACGTCCGCTGTTTTTGCCGTGTGCTCGGCGTGAATGCGCTCCAGTTCCTGAAGGCTGGCGGCACCGATCCCCACGAGCTTCTCGGTCCGTTCAAGTTCTCGCTCGTGGGCCGATAGTTCGGCACGAGCGGCGGTGTACCGCGTGTGGGCCTCAGATAATTCGGGGCTGAAGACCTGCGCCATCGTCTCACCTCGCCGAACGCGCTGGCCCAGCTGCGCGAGGACGCTGGTGATGCGCCCGCTAACAAGCGGCGTCACGATCACCTGCCGGTACGCGTTGGGCTCGACCGCGCCGGGCAGGCGCAGCTCTTCGGCCGCGCGGCCGGTAGTGACAGTGGACACCGCCAACCCGGCGCGCTTAACGGCGTCTTCACCGAGCGTGATCACGACATCGGCCAACGGTGCGCCCGCTGGTGTGGCCGGTGCGGGCGTCGAGGCGGCGGCGCCTGATGCGGGTGCCGGCGCCAGGTCGGAACGGCCATCCGAACGAGGCACCGCTCCGGGCCGGAGCAACATGTACGTCGCGCCAGCGCCTGTCGCGAGCAGTGCCGACACACCGAGGGCCACCGTCGTCCAGCGCAGGTTCACACCAGTGTTCGCAGTCATGGCATTTCTCCCAACGCCCTCCGGAGGGCTTGCCGTGCGTCGTAGGCTTCCTTGAGCGCGCTCGTGAACGCGCGTTCGAGATCCAGATACCGTCGCTGTTCCGCCAGCACGTCGAACACCGTCGCGCGCCCGAGTTCGTATGTCTGGCTCACCACCGTCAGGTTCTGCCTGCCCAATGTCCGCGTATCAGCAGTGTAGACCGCCACCGCTTGACGCGCGTGTTCATCGCGGACGCGCGCCGCGGCGACCTCCGCCTGCGCCGCGAGCTGTGTCGCATCACGTTCAGCCGTCGCTCCCGCCCGCCGCGCCTGGGCCGCCGCGATGTCGCCCTGTTTCCGATCGCGAAGCGGGATCGTCACCGTGGCGCCAGCCGCGGCATAGTGAAAGAGGCCACGTATCGGTTCGAGGCCCCCTCCGGCCCCGAAGGCGGTCTGCGGAAAACCGGAGTCCATCCGCATGTACATGCCGAAGAGGCTCACGTCGGGACGGCTCTCGCGCCGGACCTGCTCGATCCGAGCTTCAGCGAGCTGGAGACGAGACTGCGCAGCCTGAACGTCGGGACGCGCCTGGGCCGCCGACGCGTCTGCCTGCGAGGCGGTTGCCGTGTCGGTCGCCACGAGATGCTCGAGATCGTCTCGTATCATGAGAGGCGCATCGGCCGCCATGCCGAGCACCCGCTTCAGCTCGATCAAGGCCCCTTCGACGGCACCCGACTGCAGCAGCCGTTCAGATTCCAGCCGTCGCAGCTCCACGCGGAGCATGTCCCGTTCAAGCGGCGGTGTGGCGCCCTGGGCAACACGGGCCGCCACCAATTCGTGCTGCCGCGAGGTCGCCGCGATCAGGTCGTCGAGAACAGCGAGTGCTCGAATGGCCCCCGCGACATCGCCGTACTTCGAGCGCACGTCCGCCGCCAGCAGCCGCTCTCGATCGGCGACCAGGTGGCGAGTGGTTTCACTCTCTCGCTCTGCAACCGCGACACGGCCGGCTTTGCGAAACAGATCCAGCGGCCAGACCACCTCGACGCGTGTCTGGCTGTCCGTTCCACCCGCCTCCTCCTGCTGCGAGAAGGAGACCATCGGATTCGGACGAACCGCCGCCTGTTGCTGCTGGCCCCGTGCGACGTCCACGTCCGTTCGGACTGCGCGCAGGGACGGCTCCCGCTCGAGCGCCTGCACGATCGCCTGACCCAGACTCAATCCGGCTGGGTCGAGATATCGCGATGCCACACCCCCCGCCGGAGCCGATGGACTCGTTTGAGCGTTGACGCCAATGCTCGGAGCCACGCTGCAGACGAACGTGAGAAGAACGATTCGTATAGTCACTGCACCAGTCCCTCGAAATTGACCGAGCCGCGGCCGGCCGGTCCGTCCCACTCCACCACCATCGGCCACGCACCTGCCATGCCGAACTCGGCCGTCACCTGATATCGACCGCGCACGCTCGAGGGCGTGACTTGAAGCGCCCCCGATATCACCATTCCAGGCATCGACATGTTGGCGCTGGCACGGACCATTCCTGCGTCGACGAGTCCACCGTCGGCGGACCGGAACTCGAGCGTGAACGCATTGCGCCCGAGGCGAAGGGTGCCCGTTGGCGACATCAGCACGATCTGGAACTCGCCCGCCTGCACGCGCTGAATAACGGCGCCGGCAGCGTCTGCGGCGCCGGATCGACGGTCGGCGGGCCCGTACGTCCTCCAGGTCAAGAGCGCGGCAACCACGAGGACGAGGGCCCCGCCCGCGATCACCAAGGGACGCCACGTGAACGCCGCTCGCGAGGGCGTCCCGAGCGACTGATGCTGCAGTCCAAGCCGGCGCTCCTGCAGCCAGAAGAAAATGACGGGCGTGACGATCAGCACGTGCAGCAGCGACGAGATCATGCCGCCGAGCACCGGCGTGGCGAGGGGCTTCATCACCTCGGCGCCCACGCGCGTGCTCCACATGATCGGCAGCAAGCCGGCGACGACCGTGCTCACGGTCATTACTTTCGGGCGCAGCCGCAGCAGCGCGCCCTCCACCACGGCATCACGCAGGTCGGCGCGCGTCAGATCGCCCCCACGCTCCTGCCGCTTTCGACTGACGGCCTCCTCGAGATAGATGACCATGACGACGCCGGTCTGAACGGCCGTGCCGAACAGCGCGATAAAGCCCACCCACACCGCGACGGAGAAGTTGTAGCCCAGCAGCCAGAGCAGGTAGATGCCGCCCGTGAGCGCGAACGGAACGGCGAGCAGGACGTGCGCCGCTTCGACGGCCGAGTGGTAGGTGAAGTACAACAGCACAAAGATGACGAGCAGCACGATGGGGATCACCACCTGCAACTGCTGCCGCGCGTGCTCCTGGTTCTGCCAGCGCCCGCTCCACTCGATGTAGTAGCCGGCGGGGAGCGACACGTCGCGAGCCACCGTCTGCCGGGCCTCGTCGACAAATCCGCCGACATCCCGGCCCTCGACGTTCAGCAGCACGGTGGCCAGGAGCAGGCCGTTCTCCGACGAAATCATCGCAGGCCCGCGAGCGTGCTGAATGCGCGCGAGTTGGCCGAGCGGGACCTGCGTGCCCTGCGGCGACGCGACCAGCACTTGCGAGAGCGCCTGGGGATCGGCGCGATACTGGGGCGCATAGCGCACGCGAACAGGAAACCGCTGCCGCCCTTCAATCGTCATGGTGAGCACGGTCTCGCCAACGGCGCTCTCGATCACCTGCTGCACATCCCCCACCCCAATCCCGTACCTGGCGGCCGCCGCCCGATCGATTTGGATGTTGAGGTATTGGCCGCTCGTCACCTGTTCCGGGTACACATTGCCCGCCCCAGGCACCTGACGCAGAACCTCGGCGACACGGCGCGCGGCACTTTCAAGCACGCCAAGGTCGGCGCCGAACACTTTCACACCAACCTCCGAACGGATGCCGGTCGTCAGCATGTCGATGCGATTGATGATCGGCATGGTCCAGATGTTCGACACGCCGGGCAACTGCGCCGCCCGTCCCATGTCGGCGCGCAGGCGGTCGAGCGTCATGCCCTCGCGCCACTGGTCGCGCGGCTTCAGATGGACGATCGTTTCGGTCATGTTCAGCGGCGCCGGATCGGTCGAGGTGTCGGCTCGTGCCACCTTGGCGACGGCGTACGCAACCTCGGGGAACGTCATCAACGCGTCGTTCTGCCTCGCCGCGATCTTCGTGTTCTCCTCGAGCGAGATGCTCGGGTCCGCGATCGGCATGAACATCAGGTCGCCTTCATTCAGCGGCGGCATGAACTCGCTGCCGATTCCTCGCGCCACGCCCAGCGCTCCGGCAAACAGCGCAGCGGCCATCAGCACGGTCGCGAGCCGGTGCGACAGAGCAGTTTGGAGCACTGGCCGGTACAAGCGGCGCAGTCCGCGCATCACCGGATTGGCCTCTTCAGAACGGAACTTGCCGGCGAGCAGCAGCGTGCACAGCACAGGGACGAGCGTGACGGCAATCACGGTCGCCGCCAGGACCGCGAACGTCTTGGTGAGCGCGAGAGGATGAAAGAGCTTGCCCTCCTGCCCTGTCAGAGCGAACACCGGAACGAAGGCCAGCAGGATGATGGCCATCGAAAAGAAGACGGGCCGGGCCACGAGGTGCGTGGACTCGAGGACGGTCTCCCACACACGCCGCCGGTCTCGCGGATCGACGCCTCTCTGTTCGAGGAAGCGAAAGGCATTCTCCGTGACGACAATGCCGGCATCGACGAGAACGCCAATGGCGATCGCGATGCCCGCAAGACTCATGATGTTGGACGAGATGCCCGCGTAGTACATCCCGACGAACGCCGTCAGCACCGCCAGCGGCAGCGGAATAGTGACGATCAGGATCGACCGGAAGTGCATCAGGAACACGACGTGCGCCAGCGTGACGAGGGCGATTTCCTCGAGCAGCGCGTACCGCAGCGTGTCCACGGCCTGCTCGATCAGTTCCGAACGGTCGTAGAAGGGCACGATCTTCACGCCCTCCGGGAGCCCCGGTTCGATCTGGGCGATGCGTGCCTTGACGGCATCGATGACCGCCTTGGTGTTGACGCCCGTGCGGGCCACCACGACGCCGCCAACAGCCTCCTCCGTTCCCTTGACGAGCGAGGCCACGCGGAACGCATTCCCTATCTGCACGTCCGCGACTTGCTCGACGAACACGGGCACCCCATTCGTCGCGCCGACGACGACTTTCTTGATGTCGTCGACCGATGCAATCAGGCCGACGCCGCGCACGATCAGCCAGGCGCCGTTCGCCTCGAGCACGTTGCCGCCGACATTCAGATTGCTGTCGCGCACGGCGGCGACGACGGCGCTGAGCGGCACATTGAAGGCGCGGAGGCGATTGGGATCGACGTCGATCTGGTATTGCTGCACGTGGCCGCCGACCGAGGCGACTTCGGCGACACCGGGCACGGAATTGAGTTGGTACCGGATAAACCAGTCCTGCAGGCTCCGTAGCTCGCGCAAGGAATGGCTGGGACTCTCGACGGTGTACCAGAACACGTGGCCGACGCCCGTGGCGTCCGGCCCGAGCGTCGGCGCGACCCCTGCCGGAAGGCTCTTCGCAACGAGACTCATCCGCTCGAGCACGCGCGTTCTGGCGAAATAGAGCTCCACATCGTCCTCGAAGACCACGTAGATCATCGAGAAGCCGAATGCCGACTGCGAGCGCACGACGCGAACGCCCGCCAACCCCTGCAGGTTGACCGTGAGCGGATAGGTGACCTGGTCTTCGACTTCCTGGGGACTGTGTCCGGCCCAGTCGGTAAAGACGATGACCTGGTTGTCGGAAAGGTCGGGGATCGCGTCGATGGGGGTCGCGGACAACGCCCACCAGCCCCATGCCCCGAGGCCGGCGTACAGCGCCACGACGAGGAACCGGTTCTTCAGCGACAGCTCGAGAAACTTGTTGATCATGAGCGTGACACTCGTCATGGCGCACGCGTACGCGCGCCTCTAGCGTCCGGACCGTATGGCCCGAGCGAACACACGACGGCTGTCTGGGCGCTAGACGACGAAGACGGAGAGGAGGAGGTACGTCGCGACTGGAATCCCCGGAGTCCGAACGGGCGCCGGTCGGCCGTCAGGTCGAACTGGCGCGGCCGGGACTTCGATCGGACTCTGAATCGGCGCGATCGCGAGGCCGACGGCGAGGACGAACGCGGAGGCCGGCGACGGTGCTCGGTTGTCCTGTTCGGACACGGCACAGCAGCTGTCCGCCTCGGCCTGGCTCAGCTCGCGAGCTGACGCGGCCTTGGACGAACCCGATTTGTGCATCGGACACTCGCCGTCGGCGCAGCAGGCCATCCGTGCCTCAGGGGCCGCCATCCAGCCGGCGCAGACCACGGCGTTGCTGGCCGAGAGTGCCAAAGCCAGCGCAAGCACCGAGAGACGCCGCTTGAAATGCCGCATTGCTCGTTAAGAATGCTCGCGCGGCGTCAAAGTGTCAACCAATTGATGTTCGGCTGATACACGCCACCATCGCCGAACGGCGACCAGTGCGTTTCATGGCCTCAGGCTCCTTGGTAACGAGATCGCATAGCCACCGCGTACAACGCGGGTAGCACCAGCAGCGTGAAGAACGTCGAGGTGACGAGTCCTCCGATCATGACGATGGCCAGCGGCCGCTCGATCTCCGTCCCGTGAAGGCGAAGCACCAGGAGCGGCATGAGGCCGAGGATGGCGGTTCCGGCGGTCATGAGCTTGGGGCGAACGCGGCCGATGCTCGCCTCGCGTAGAGCCTGCCGAAATTGGTGGCCTTCAGCCATCAGCGTTCGAGTCTGGGTGATCAGCACGAGGCTATTCTGAACGGCAATCCCGAACAGTCCAATCAACCCCACCAGTGAAGAGACATTCCAGCTTTCTCGAGCGATGAAGAGCGCCAGGACGCCGCCGATCAGCGCCATGGGCACGGTGGAGAGAATCAAGGCCGCTTCACCGACCGACCCGAGGGCGCCGTAGAGGAGCACGAACACGACGAACAACGCGAACGCGATGGCCATCAACAACGAGCGCGTCGCGCGCGCCTGATTCTCCACGCGGCCGCCCAGGTCGAAGAAATAGCCCGTTGGGAGTCGCAGCTCCCGCGCAACCCGTTCGCGAATCTCCGCCGCCGTTCCTCCCAGATCACGTCCCGAGACAGTGGCCTCGACCGCAATTCGCCGGCTGCCGCTCTCTCGGCGGATGGCTCCAGGACCAGAGGACTGTTGGATGTCGGCGAGTTGCCCGAGCGGGATACGCGTGCCGTCGTGCCCATCCACCAGCAGGGACCGAATCGCGTTGAAATCGGCGCGCCGGTCGTCCGAAAGCCGGACGATCAAGTCGAAACGCCGTTGGCCGATCCAGACGTCGGACATCTGCTCGCCCACGAGACCGACGCGAATCGCTCGAATGACGTCGCCCGGCGCCAGGCCCACGCGGCCCGCGGCCTCTCGATTGACCGCGATCCGCAGTTGCGGGAGCCCGGTCGCCTGTTCCATTCGCAGGTCGGTGACGCCGCGGACCTCCGACATGATTCTTCTGGCCTGCTCGGCCGATGTCGTCAGCTGGTCGAGGTCGGGGCCAAAGATCTTCAGCGCCAGATCCGCCGGAGTGCCGCCGAGTCCTTCGTCGATCCTCATGCCGAGCGGCGTTGTGAAAAGCACGCTGACGCCGGGCAGGTTGCCGACGCGGGATCGCATGTCGTCCTCGACGGCCTCGCTCGACCGGTTTCGCTCTGCCTTGAGGACGACGAGTACGTCGGAAATGGTGTGAGGCATCGGATCCTCGGTTCGCTCCGATCGTCCCGTCCGCCGGACAACATCCTCCACCTCCGGCACATCCCGCAACAGATCCTCCACGCGGTGATTCAACCGATCGACTTCATCGAGCGACGCCTCGGGTGGGAGCACCGTTTGAAGCAGATAGGCGCCCTCGTCAAGACGCGGCATGAAGTCGGTGCCGAGGAGAGGCGCCGAGGCCAGCGCCGCGACCGCGATCGCACCGGCGAACGCGATCACGAGCCAGTGACGCTGCAGACACCAGTCGAGCAGCGGCGCGTACCCGCGTTTCAACACCCGCAATAGGGCCACGTCTTCCGGTCGGTGCGGCGGAGCCGGCCGGAGAAGCGCGCTCGAGACCAGCGGGACGGCCGTCAGGGCCAGCACGAGCGCCGCGCCGACCCCGGCAATCACGGCCGCCGCCAGCGGACGGTACATACGTCCTTCGATGCCGCTCATGCTGAACAGGGGCACGAAAACGGCCATGATGATGAGCGTCGCAAACGCGATGGGACGTCCGACCTCGATCGCGGCCCGTTGCACGATGGTGCGAGCGTCCTCCTCGCGGTGCGTCGTCAGTCGGTGGACGATGTTTTCCGTCACGATGATCGCCGCGTCCACGAGCAGACCGACGGCGATGGCGAGGCCGCCAAGCGTCATGGTGTTCAGCCCGACGCCCAGGGGCTCCAGCACGACGCCTGCGAGCGCAATGGAGACGGGAATCGTGAGCGTCACGATGAGGGCGGCTCGAACGTTGCCGAGCAAGCCGAAAAGCACGAGCACGACAAAGATCGCGCCGACGAGCACGGCGCGGCCGACGCCGCCCAGGGCCGACGCCACGAGCGCCGACTGGTCATACACGATGCGGAGCTGGACACCCGAAGGCAGTGCACGCTGCAGATCGGCGATGGCCGCGCGAACGCCCGCGGCGACGCTCACCGTGTCGGCGCCGAACTGCTTGACCACGCGCGCACTCACGACCTCGCCCTTGAGCCGGTGAGCCACGCCGCGTCGAATGGCCGGCGCTTCGCGGACGTCGGCCACGTCGGCGAGGAAGACGGGCACGTCCCCTCTGACCGCGACGACGGTTTGCTGCAGGTCTCCGACCGTCTGCACACGGCCGACCGCGCGGACGCTCCATTCCATCGGCCCCTGGGCCACAAAGCCCCCGGCCGCATTCTGGTTGGACTCCTCGACCGCGTGCAGCACCTCGTCGAGGCTGATGCGACGAGCCGACATCCGATCGGGATCGATCTGTACCTGGAATTGCCGCAGATAGCCGCCGAGACGCTCGACGGCCGCCACGCCCGGCACGGCCAGCAGACGATTCTTGACCTCGAATTCGGCGAGATCTCGCAACGTCATGAGATCGGCCTGGCCCGGCTCGGCTTCGAGCGTGAACTCGAAGATTTCGTTGAGGCGCCCGGTGA
Source organism: Vicinamibacterales bacterium (assembly GCA_049679965.1). Taxonomy (GTDB): domain Bacteria; phylum Acidobacteriota; class Vicinamibacteria; order Vicinamibacterales; family CAVVIG01; genus 2-12-FULL-65-11. Next base: position 22,420 of record JBAUGX010000020.1, on the reverse strand, counting down.
GGCTGGAAATCATCGGGGCGTCGGTGCCCTGCGGGAGCTGGCTGGCGGCCTGCGCCACCCGCTCGGCCACGAACTGGCGGGAGCGGTAGTAGTCGGCGTCCGGCTCGAATTCGATGGTGACCTGCACGACGCCGAGTTGTGAATTCGATCGGATGCGGCGGACGTCGGGCAGGCCCGCGAGCGCGACTTCGAGGGGGATCGCGATGCCGGTTTCAAGCTCCTCCGCGCCCATCGACGGGTTCTGAACGATCACGTTGAACACCGGTGTCGCCAGATCCGGAAAGACGTCCCGCGGCAGATTTTGCAGCCGCACGACGCCAAGCACGAGGCCGGCGCCGACGAGCAACAGGACCAGCGCCGGCTTGGCGAACGATTGCTCGATGAGGCGTTTGACCATGGCCGTCAGTGCGCCTCGTGCTCGCCGGCACCGCGAGCCTTGTCCGCTTCAGCCTTGAGCAGAAACGCGCCGTCGACGACGACGGTGTCGTCTGGCCGCAGACCCGTCAGGATCTCGACCTCACCGCCGAGATCGCGCCCGCGCCCGACCGGCCGGATCTCGAACGCGCCTTCCGACTGGGGGATGAACACCACCCATTGGTCTTGCACGCGCTGCAGCGCCGCGACCGGCACAGTGAGGACTCGCCCGGCGGTCTCCGAGAGCACGATGGCCGCTGTGGCGGACATCCCGGGCCGCAGTATCTGACCGGGGTTCGGTAGTTCCAGCCTGACGGGCACGGTCCGAGAGTCAGGGTCCACGCGGCTTCCGACGAGCGTGACGGTACCGCTGAACGTGCGACCGGGCATCGCCGGCAACGTGACGCGCGCGGCAGCGCCGACCCTCACCCGCACGGCGTCGCGCTCGAACGCGTGCACGACGAGCCAGAGGCGGGACAGGTCGGCGATTTCGAACAGCGGCTTGGCGGGATCGACCATCTGGCCAACCGCGAGCGCCCGTTCGATGACGGTGCCCGCGATGGGCGTCCGCAACGTGAAATGCGATGGCTCGTCGGAGGGCTCGTCCGCGGACACGCCGAGCGCTTGCAGGGCGGCGCGGGCTGAGCGCAGCTCGGCCTCCGCTACCGACAATTGTGATTCGGCCTCCTGAACTTCCCGTTCCGGCGTAATGCGTTCCTCGGCCAGATCACGTCTTCTGATGAGAACGCGACTCGCAAGCTCGACGCGACTTGCCGCCACCGCGAAGTCGGCGCGGGCTTTGGCAAGCTCGCCACTCTGAAGCTCGACGAGCGCCTGCCCCTCGACGACCGTGTCGCCAAGGGACGCGAGCAATCGGACGGCTCGAGCGGTGATCGGCGCACCCACCTCGGCATAACGCCGCTCGTCGACGCGCAGCTCGCCCAGGACACTGACCGCTTCACCGGCCGGCCGCACCTCCGTCTTCGTCGTGGTGATCCGTAAGTCGCGCAGCATCTCGCGATCGACCTGCAGGGACAGTGGACCTGACGTCTTGGCCGGCTCAGCCGCCGGAGGACTCGCCCCCGAACCCGCCGGCTCGACCGAGCGTGAATCGGAGCGACAACCCATGACGCTGAGGGCGAAGGAGAGCACCAGGAACTGAACGGTGAGGTGTTTCGTCATCGGAGTACTCCTGCCGCGGCCTGTAAGTCGATCGACGCAATGGCGGCATCCGCGAGCGCATCCACGAGTTGCAGGCGCGTGTCGACGAATTCGCGCCGGATGACGAGCAGATCGGGCAAGCTCAGCTCACCGACTTCGAAACTGCGCCTGGCCAGCCGCTCGTTGTCTTCGAGGCCCGGCAAGACGTCGCGTTCGAGCGGCTCGGTAGCAGCCACGCGCAGCTGAAAGACCGTCTGTGCCGCACGAGCTCGAAGCTCCAGCTCCGTGACGACCACGCTGCGTTCGAGTTCTGCCCGGCTGGCGCGCGCGGCGCCGGTTGCCATCTGCTCCTGGCCTTTGCTGAACAGGGGGAGGCCTATCGAGAAGCCCACGGCGGCGGCCTGATGCCCTTCGTCGCGCTTGTACCGCAGCCCAAGCCCGAGATCAGGTTTCCTGAGTCCTTGTCCGAGCCTGACGTCGGCCCGCGCTTCCGCCGCTTCCGCCAGGAGCACCTTCACCTCCGGCCGCTCGCTGGCGGGCAGGCGTTGCACGGCGAGCCCGTCCCGGATCCGATCGCCCAACTCGCCTTCGACGACCGGATCCGGCCCCATATCCGTCCAGGCCAGCAGCGCTTTCAGCTCACCCACGGCCGCCGCGCGGTCCGCTTCGGCCACTCGCATGGATGCCGTGGCGCGGGCCAGCGAGGCTCGAGCCACATTGACGTCGAGCACCACGATATCGCCGGCCCGATGGCGCCGGTCCGCCGCACCGAGCGCGTCTCTCGCCACGGCCTCTGCCGCACGAAGGACGTCGAACCGCGCCTGCGCGTGCTGCGCGCGGACGAAACTGACGGCGACGTCGTGGACAATCTGGCGGAGTGTGGAGTCCGACGTCGCGGCTTCGCGCGCGACCGACGCGTCAGCCGCGTCGATACGGGCGGTTCGACGATTGCCGAGTTCGAAGAGCTGACTGATGCCGAACTCGAAGTCGGTGACCGTCTCGGTTTCGAGCAGCCGCGGGCCGGCCGAGAAATCGAAGACGGGATTGTCGCGAAATCTCATCCGCGCGCCGACCGTTCGACCGCGCGCCTCTTCAATGCGCGATCGGGCAATCGCGACTCTTGGCGCACGCTCTCGGGCGATCGTTACGGCCTGTTGATAGGTCAACGTGGACTGACCGTTTGCGGCCGTGGCACCGCAGACAACTATCGCCACGCCCATCGCACATACACAGCGACTGGCCATACGGCTCCTCGCGAAGAAAAACAGCCCGACGACGGTCGAACTGTGCGTCTTTAGCTACGCGAGACGGAATTTGGGGACGTGAAGGATCTCAGGACCGATGCCGGATGGAAGGGCACCGTCCGCGATTCGAGGCAGACTGGCGGTGGGCAGGGCAAACACATCGACGGCGTCGGCAACGGTGTGCAGAATGGGAGTCGCGCAGCAGCCACAACGGACGCAGAATGTCGGACAGGATCCGTCGGGGCCGCGGTCGGTTGAGGCGAAGGTGCAGGCATCCGGCCCCGCGAAGGCGGTGAGCCCGCCGGCATCGGCGAGCAGGAACGCGAACAGGGCCAGCAACAGCCATCGACGCATCGACACTCGTTATACCACGGCGGCGGATTAGCCCTATCTGATGTTCGACTGGACCATCATCCGACGATGGAACTCCCGTTCTCACATGACGCCTTCCTCGACGTGTTCGGCGCGTACAACACAGTGCTCTGGCCAGCTGCCGTTGTGCTGTGGGTCGTCACCGCCGGACTGGCCTGGCGCTGGATGCGGAAGGGTCGCATCGACGGCCAGGGCGTCTTCGCACTGTTGGCCGTCCATTGGGCGTGGTCCGGCGTCGCTTACCACTGGCTCTTTTTCCGCACCATCAATCCGGCCGCGACGATCTTCGGTGCGTTCTTTGTCCTGCAAGCCGTCCTCTTCGCCTGGCTTGCAGTCACATCGCGAGCGCATTTCACTGTGGACCAGCGCATGCGAGGCCTGCTTGGCGGAGCCCTCGTCATCTACGCGCTGGCGTATCCCTTGGTAAGCGTGGGGTTTGGGCTTCAGTACCCACGCCTGCCGCTATTCGCGGTTCCGTGCCCCACGGCTCTTGTCACCGCAGGGCTGCTGCTCACCTCTTCTGGCGTACCGCGTCTTGTGAACATCGTGCCGATCCTCTGGGCGGCAATTGGCAGTTCGGCGGCGTTTGCCCTGGGCATCCGGGCCGACTTCGCCCTCGGGGTAGCTGCGGCGCTTCTCACCCTCGATACGCTCTTGCCGTCTGCTCTTGGGGTGAAGACCGTCGTGCCGGGGATGACCCAGTGAATCGTCAAGCGCCGCGGGATTTTTCCGGTCTCTGTGGAATCTTCTCCGGCGTCACACCGCCGCCGACGCCAAATGCGCCTGTTTGGCCAGGTTCGTCACGGCCCTGGTCTTGCCTTCCCTGGTATGGCGTGAGCACCAGCACGAGCCGCGCATGAGACGACGAGATTTTCTGACGTGGATGGGCGTGGGTGTGGCGGGAGCCGCGGGCGCTTCGTCTGGCTGCCGCACCCGGAGCGCGGACGCCACGACCGGACTGGCGGGAGGCACGCAGTCCTCGTTTGCGCCGGACGTAGAACTGGCGCTCACCGCGGCACCGGGTGCCGTCCAGATCCTGCCCGGTGCCCCGACACGGGTCTGGACCTACTCGGGCAGTGTCATCAAGGGGCCACCCGATACCCTCCAGGACCTACTCGGTTCGTACCTCGGTCCGACCATTCGGCTGCATACAGGGCAGAAGGTTCGGATCCACTTCGCGAACCAGCTGCCAGAAAGCACGATCGTGCACTGGCACGGGCTGCACGTTCCGGAGCGGATGGACGGTCATCCCCGCTTCATCATCCCGCGGGGACAAAGCTACGTGTACGAGTTCGAGGTGATCAATCGCGCCGGGACCTACTGGTACCACCCGCACCATCACGATCGGACCGGCCCGCAGGTGTACAACGGGCTCGCCGGACTCCTGCTCGTGTCCGACCCGACTGAAGCCGCGCTGGCGCTGCCGTCGGGGCCAGAGGAGATTGCCTGCGTCCTTCAGGACCGAACCTTCGACGCGGACAATCAGCTCGTCTACACGTCAGGCATGCCGATGGACTCGATGAGCGGATTTCTCGGCGACCGCGTGCTCGTGAACGGTCAAGCGCAGACGTCGCTGTCGCTCGGCACGCGCGCCTATCGCTTCCGCCTGCTCAACGGTTCGAATTCCCGCGTCTACAAACTCGCGTGGGACGACGCCACGCCGATGACGGTCATCGGCTCCGATGGAGGCCTGCTGGAGCGGCCGCTGCGGCGGCCGTACCTCACGCTCGTCCCCGGAGAGCGCGCAGACGTCATACTCGACCTCAGCCGGCGTCCGGTCGGGACGAATCTCCAGCTCCGGAGCCTGGCATTTCCAGGCGCTCCCTTCGAAATGGGCATGGGTATGGGGATGGGCATGGGGCGCGGCGGCGGAAGGATGGGGCCGGCGGGGCGGCAGACATCAACCCTGAACGGCGCGCCGCTCTCGATTCTGACAATTCAAGTACAGCGTCGCGAATCCTCGAACTTCGTGCTGCCGGCGACGCTCTCGACGTTCGACGCCTCATGGCGGCCCGAGCGGATCGATCGGTCGGCCCCGCGACGATTGGCGGTGCAGTTCGGAATGATGCAGTGGCTTCTGAACGGGAGAAGCTTCCAGATGGACGAGGTCGCCCCCAACGAGATTGTGTCGCTCGACTCGAAGGAAGTCTGGGAGTTCGACAACTCCGGTCCCGCGATGATGGGCATGCGGCTGGCCCATCCGATCCACCTGCACGGTCGCCAGTTCCGGGTCCTCAACCGGCAAATCGATCCGGCCCTGGCGAGAGATTGGGAGTCTCTGCGCGAGGGGCTTACCGACGAGGGCTGGAAGGATACGGTGCTGGTGATGCCAGGGGAACGCGTGCAGATCCTCGTGCACTTCACGCGCTACCCGGGAGTGTTCCTGTATCACTGCCACAACCTCGAGCACGAAGACATGGGGATGATGCGGAACTACCGCGTCGTGGCGCGAGCGGGGTGAATCGCAGAGGCCGGCTTGACGTCGATCGGGCGGTCTGTCAGTATTCAAGTCTGCATTTGATTACTTGATTTATGCCCGCCAAGACACGCCCCGCGTCACTCAAGGCCGCAATCTACGAACAGATCGCGCGCATCGGCCAGGCCACGGCCAGCGCGAGCCGGCTCGAGCTCCTCGACCTCCTGTCGCAAGGGCCGCGGACCGTCGAAGCGCTCGCCCACCAGGCTGGCCAGAGCATCGCGACGACCTCGCACCATCTGCAGGTGCTCCGACGCGCGCGGCTCGTCGACGCCCAGAAGGCCGGCTTGTACGTGACGTACCGGCTGGCAGACCCACACGTCGGCGAGTTCTTTCTCTCCTTGCGAGGCCTGGCGGAGTCCCGACTGGCGGAAGTCCAGCACGTCACACGCCAGTACCTGAAGGAACGCGGCGCCCTCGAACCGGTTGCCAATGACGAACTCGTGCGGCGTGTCCGAGCCGGCGAGGTCACCCTCATCGATGTGCGTCCGCGTGAGGAGTACGTGGCGGCTCACATTCCGGGCGCCATCTCGGCCCCTCTCGCGGAACTCGGCAAACACCTGGGAATATTGCGGAAACGCCGCGACATCGTGGCGTATTGCCGCGGCCCGTACTGCGTGATGGCCATCGACGCCGTGGCGCTTCTGCGACGGAAGGGATTCCGGGCTCACCGCATGGAGCACGGCGTGTCCGAGTGGCGGGCGCAGGGATGGCGCATCGAAACGGGCGACGATCGTCACGCCGGTGGACGGCCATGAGCGCGTCAACATCGCCGCCGACACCCGGCGCCGTGCGCCTGGGTCTCCGCGAAAACCTCGGTCAGTTCGCACTCCTCGTCGTCGTCAATGCCTTCGTCGGCGCCATGGTCGGCCTCGAGCGCAGCATCCTGCCGGCGATCGCGGAGCAGGAATTCCATCTCGCCGCGCGCACCGCGGTGCTCTCCTTCATCGTCGTGTTCGGCGTGGCAAAAGCGCTCACGAACTACAGCGCCGGCCGACTGTCGGATCGACTGGGTCGCAAGCATGTGCTGGTCGCCGGATGGCTCACCGCGGTGCCGGTGCCCTTCCTCCTGATGTGGGCGCCGAGCTGGAACTGGGTGCTGCTCGCGAATGTTCTGCTCGGCATCAGCCAAGGATTGACCTGGTCGACCACCGTCATCATGAAGATCGACCTCGTCGGTCCGACCGAGCGCGGCCTGGCGATGGGCTTGAATGAGTTCGCCGGATACGTGGCGGTCGCCGCCAGTGCGCTGGCCACGGGCTGGATCGCCGCACGCTACGGCCTCCGCCCGCAGCCGTTCTATCTCGGCGTCGGATTCGCCATCGTCGGTCTCGTACTGTCCGCACTCCTCGTGCGGGACACACGGCATCACGTCGCACACGAATCCGCACTCCTCGGGACGCTGCCGCCCGAGGGCATTCCCACTCCTCGCGAGGTCTTCTGGCGCACCACGTTGTTTGACGCCAACCTGTCGAGCGTCAGCCAGGCGGGCCTCGTCAACAACTTGAACGACGGGATGGCCTGGGGCCTCTTCCCACTGATTTTCGCCGCAGCCGGGATGGATCTCGCGCAGGTGGGACTGCTCGCGGCCATCTATCCGGCCACGTGGGGTGTCTGCCAGTTGGCGACGGGGGCGCTCTCGGATCGCACCGGACGCAAGCCGCTCATCGTCTGGGGCATGTGGATCCAGGCGGCCGGCATCGGCGTAGTCACGATGGCGCACGCGTTCGCGGGGTTTGTCATCGGTGCGGTGTTGCTCGGGATCGGCACCGCGATGGTCTACCCCACGCTGCTCGCTGCCATCGGCGATGTCGCGCACCCATCGTGGCGCGCCTCCGCGGTCGGCGTGTATCGCCTCTGGCGCGACCTCGGGTACGCGATCGGCGCTCTTCTCGCCGGTGTGACGGCCGACGTGTTCGGGCTGAACGTCGCCATGTGGGTCATCGCGGCGCTGACCTTCATGTCTGGATTCGTTTCGGCGACGCGAATGGCCGAAACGCTGCAACCCCTTGCCGTGAAAATGTAGAGGCCGGAGCGACGCCATGCCACACACTCTCTTCCTCCTGAACGACCCGCCCTATGGCACCGAGCGCAGCTACAACGCGCTACGCCTCGCAGGTTCGTTGTCCAAGCGCGACGCCGAGGAGGTGAAAGTCTTTCTCATCGGCGATGCAGCGAGCTGCGCGAAGAAGGATCAGAAGGTCCCGCAGGGGTACTACAACACGGAAGTGATGTTGCGAAACGTCGGGCGCCACGGGGGCGAGATTGGCGTCTGCGGCACGTGCATGGACGCGAGAGGCATCGCGGACGCCGAGCTGACGGATACCACGCATCGGAGCTCGCTCGAGGAGCTCACCAATTGGGTGCAGTGGGCGGATCGCACGCTGGTGTTCTAGGGAAGGACCAGGAACTTATGGCCGACTCGAAGACCGTGCTCATTCTCGGTGGCGGCATTGGTGGCGTCGCGACCGCGCGGGCACTGCGGAAGCGCCTGCCGAAGATGCACCGTGTCGTGCTGGTCGATCGTGAGCGCAATCACGTGTTCGCACCCTCACTGCTGTGGCTGATGGTCGGCCAGCGGACGGCTGACGCGATCACCCGTCCGCTGTCGCGACTGGCCCGCAAAGGCATAGACGTCCGCATCGGCGATGTGGAGCACATCGATGCCGATCGACGACGCGTGACCGTTGCAGGCGAGACACTGTCCGCAGACTATCTGGTCGTCACGCTTGGCGCCGAGTTGGCCCCGGAATCGATTCCTGGACTCGCCCAGGCCGGCCACAACTTCTACACACCGAGCGGTGCCCAGTCGCTCCACATCGCTCTCGAGAAACTGCGGTCCGGTCGCATCGTCGTGCTCACCGCGGCGCCGGCCTACAAGTGTCCGGCGGCGCCGTATGAAGGCGCGATGTTGATCGATGGCTGGTACCGCAAGCTGGGGCTTCGAGACGCTGTGCAGGTTGAGGTCTACGCCGCCGAGCCGATGCCGATGGGCGTAGCGGGCCCTCACGTCTCGAGCGCCGTGACGCAGATGCTCGCCGCGAAAGGCATCCCGTACCACCCCGAGCACCAGGTGACAGCCGTGGACGCCGACCGCAAGCGACTCACGTTTGCGAATGGCGCCCAGGCCGACTTCGACGTGCTCGCGTACGTGCCACCCCACCGCGCACCGGCCGTGATTCGCGATAGCGGCTTGACGGGTGAGAGCGGGTGGATGTCGGTGGATCGCCACACGCTGCAGACGCGATGGCAGAACGTCTACGCGATCGGTGACGTCGTCTCGATCCCGTTGGCACTCGGAAAGCCGCTGCCAAAGGCCGGCGTGTTTGCGAACAGAGAAGCCGAGGTCGTGGCGGAAAACATCGCACATGCCATTGCGGGCGAGGCCCAGCCGGCGCGCTTCGATGGACATGGCGAATGCTTCATTGAAATCGGCGGCGGCAAGGCTGGCTTCGGCGGCGGAGATTTCTACGCCGAGCCAAAGCCGGCGGTGACATTGCGTCAGCCAAGCTGGCGATGGCATCTCGGCAAGGTCTGGGTCGAGAAGTCGTGGCTCTACATGAAGCTGTGATGCCCGTCGGAGGGTGTGATGACGAAGCAGATCGAGGCGGAGACCCTGCGTGAGTGGCTCGACGCGCAGCAGCCGGTCACGGTGCTGGACATTCGAACCGACGAGGACCGCGCCCAATGGGCCATCCCCGGGAGCGTTCACCTCAACACGTACGAAGCGTTACGGGCCGGGCAGCCGGGCGCGCTCGCCGACGCGGCATTCCCGCTCGATCGGCCCATCGTGACCGTGTGCAATGGCGGCCGTGTCAGTCAGACGGCCGCGGAGATGCTCGCCGAGCGGGGTTTCGACGCACGCTCGCTCGCCGGCGGCATGAAGGCGTGGAGCCTGGCGTGGAATACGGCGGAGGTACGCCTCCCGGACCGGTCATGTCGCGTGATCCAGGTCCGCCGGACTGGCAAGGGATGCCTCTCGTACGTCGTTGGCTCCGCTGGCGAGGCCGCGGTGATCGATCCGTCGGTGTCACCCGACGTGTACCTCGACCTTGCCCGTCGCCACGGGTGGTCCATCCGGTACGTGCTCGAGACGCACGTTCATGCGGACCACCTGTCGCGTGCACGCGAGCTGGTCAGGCAGACGGGCGCGGCGCTCCTGTTGCCTCCGCAGCAGCGCGTCAGGTTCGCGTTCTCCGCGATTGCCGATGGCCAACGCGTTCCATTAGGAAGCGCCAGCCTCACCGCCATGCACACGCCCGGCCACACCGATGAGAGTACGTCGTACGTCTTGAACGAGACGGCGGTATTCACCGGCGACACGCTGTTCACCAACGGTGTGGGGCGCCCGGACCTGAACGCCGATCCGGAGGCCGCGCGCCAGCGAGCCCGTTCGCTGTTCGCGTCGCTCACCCGCCTGCGACACCTTCACCCTGAGATGTTGGCCTTGCCGGCGCACGCGAGCGAGCCGATCGCGTTCGACGGGCAAGCCGTCGCCGCACGGTTAGATGAGGTGGTCACCTGGCTGTCCGGATGGCTCATCTCAGAATCGGCGTTCGTGGATCGTGTCACGTCGAACCTCCCACCAACGCCGCCACACTTCGGCCGCATCGTCGAGCTGAATGAGGCGGGCGAGTTCCCGACAGCCGATCCGACCGACCTCGAAGCGGGTGCAAACCGATGCGCCGTGACGTAGTCCCCCGTTCCGATCACCGGAGGTGACGCATGTGGCCCTACATGGAATCGATGGGCTGGTGGATGCTGCTGTGGTGGGTGGGTGGCATCTTCGTCCTGCTGCTGCTCGTGCGGCTCGTGGCTCAAGCCCCCGGCGGATTCTCGCCGCGAGGCGACGAGACGCCCGAGCAAATCCTCAAGCGGCGCTATGCGAGGGGCGAGATCGAGCGCGAGGAGTACCAGCGGCGCCTGGAAGACTTGCGACGTTGACCGAGCCGCTCCTCGACGGAACGCGTCGCGTCGTGACACGGGCCTACGGTTTCGCCAACTGGTCGAGAGCGGCCTTGAAGCCCGTCGCCAGCTTGTCGGCCGGCCCCGTGCCCCAGTAGTGCAGGAAGAACACCGCCGGCTGCGTGTCGGTCATGTGATGGTGGATGGCGACCACGCTCAGACCGTTCTGCCGCAGCACTTTCAAGACGGGCGTGACCTCGCTTGCCAGCATCGCGACATCACCAGCAATCGCCGCGTCGGCGTTCGTCCCGACGAACGCGGCCCAGGTGTTCAGCCCCATCCGGGCGTTGATCGGCGCGCCCATTTCCGTCAGCTTGAGATCGGCGCGGCCGATCGTGATCTTGTAGACGGCGCCAGTCTGCTCGCCCTGTGCGCCGACAATTCCTGCGATTGCGGCCGTGTCGATTCCAGTAACCGCTGCCGGCGCTGCTGCCGCCGGTGCGGGCGCCGCACCAGCGCGCTGTCCAGGTCCACGGCCAATCAAATCCAGGGCCGGTTTCACCATGCGGGCCAGATCCGCCGACGTGCCGTGCCCGTGCACATGCATGTAGAACATCCGCGGCTCGTCCCAGAAGAAGTGATTGTGCAAGGCCGTCACTTCGAGGCCGTTGGCGAGCAACGCCGACATGACCGGATTGACCTCGTCCTGCAGCAGGACGAGGTCGCCCATCATCACCTCCATGCCGCCGGTGCCCTTGGTCATCGCGATCCAACCGCCGAAACCGAATGGCGTCGGCGTCTTTACGCCCGCCACCGTCACACTCACGTCGTTCCGCGGGATGTTCACCTTGAGGACGTTGTCCTTGAAGTCCCCGGTCTTGCCGAGCGTATCGAGGGCCTGCTTGTAGTTGGCGGGCATCTCCTGCGCGATCGCGGGAAGGGCGGCCAGCATCGCGACGACCACGAGAGACGGAATGCGCGTCATAAACACCTCAGAAATGTCACAGCAGGAGTCTCTGCGGAGCAGGCAGAGTCTGCGGTCTATAGTAGCCGACGACCGTTGGAGATGCAGCCCTGGTGAAACGCTCGTCAAGGCGCGCATCGCCGAGAACGAGGCGAAGCGCAGTCGCGCCGCAGCCCGGACGCGCGCCGGGAAATCGCCCGGCCATCGTATGCGTTCCCCGCGGGTCTAATTGACCGGCGGCACCCATCCCGGCTGCCCGGTGCTTCGGCTAGGCTATCGCGACATGACTGCTGCCGACTTTCGACGCATCGCCTTGGGCTTCGACGGTACCGAAGAAGGCTCACATATGGGTGCCGTGGACTTCCGTGTCGGCGGGCGCATTTTCGCCACGCTGGCCTCCGTCAAAGACGGTTTCGGAAATCTGATGCTCACACCCGAGGTCCAAGCGGAGTTCGTCGACGAGGCGCCCACCCTGTTCCTTCCGGTAGCCGGCGGCTGGGGCCGGATGGGCGCCACGCACGTCCGGCTGGCGAAGGTGAGCCAAGATGTCTTGACCGGCGCGCTACACACCGCATGGAAGCTGCGCGTGGACAAGAACGCCGCCACCCGCTCGCGCGGAAGCAAGCCTCGGCCGCGTCGCTGATCTGGCGCGCATCGCTTATCCTGCTATTCAAGAAAATGGCGGGGAGGGTGGGATTAGCACACCTTGTACTTCCGGCCACTCCCGCACGGTCAGCGCCCATCCCGCCGACGCCGAGGTTCGGCCTGGGTGTCGTAGAGTTACAATAACTTTCCTAAAGGAGGCTATCGACATGGCCGCAATGCTGAGCGCCATGGCTGGCGCGGGATTCGCGGGGCATCCCTCGATCTTCCAGTTCATCAACGCGGACGGGACCGACCCGGCCACAGTCTGCGGAACGGCGGCGATTGCCACCGTCCTGGCCAACCGCAACAGAATCCCGAAGACCCTTGCGGGGCTGCAGGCAATCGAAAAGGCATATCCCGCGGACATTCTTTCCGGGGCCCTGGGGACGAGCCCCTCTCGGATCAAGAGCGCCCTCAGGGCGTACAACCTGGGGTACCGCGAGGTGACCGGGCGGGCGGGCCTAGAGAGCGTCTTGCGAACAGGCGGGGCCGCCATCTCGCTGATTCAGAACGCTCCAGGGATGAGCGGGATCGGTCAGGGAGCCCACTGGTTCGTCGTGTTCGGGTGCGACGGGAATGGGGTCTACGTGACGAATTACAACTTCCCGCCGTTCATACCCTGGGGCGATTTTGAGGTGATGTGGACGGGCCCGATCCCGACGGCTGCCGGAATGCGCGAGCGCGTGATCGGCTGCTAATCTGTCCGAGGAGGAGGAATGACGCGGAATGAGCCTATCGTCCTCCTGGGGGAAACGCCGCGAACTGAAGTGAATCGCGAATCGACCCGAATGCCTTGACCGACTCCGCGTCGGCCTCTCGCGGCGTATAGAGCACCAGCAGATCGCCAGCGTCCTCCACGAACAGCAGGCGCTGGGGATACGTGTGCGAGAGACGGGTCCAGGTCTCGATGTCCTCGGCGTCCCTTCCATCGAGCGTCGCGGTGCTCCGTGATTTCACATCGCGGCTTTGATCGTGGCCGATGTGTCACATCGCTCATCTTGTGATCACGGTCTCCAGATACTCTGCCGGTACGACGAGGCCGGCCGCTCCGCCCTGGTCAGCCTGCCGAAGCAATGCGATCAGGTCGGCCTCGAGCGCCAGCTGCCGGTCGGCGTCAAGCGCCGCAAAGGCCTTGTGGACGGGTCCGTAGTAGGTCCGAAACACGTCGACGAAGTGCTCGGCAGACCGATACCGGAACGCGAAGTGTCGAGCCGTGTGCTCGATCTTTGCCGCACCAGTGAACAGATTCTGGATGTGCGCGTCGGTGCCCCACAAGAGGGGGGAACGAACACCCGGGATCGGCGGCACGTGCCCGGCCACCACACGAAAGAGCTGGCCCAGGAAGCCTGTCGGCGTCCAGCAGGCCAGGCCGATCCGGCCTCCCGGCCGGCACACGCGCATCAGCTCTCTCGCGGCCTGGTCGTGATCGGGCGCGAACATGACGCCGAAGGTGGAGAGCACCACGTCGAAACTCGCCTCCGGGAACGGCAGGGCCTCGGCATCCGCCACTTCAAATGTGACGTCGAAGCCCTCCGCGTCGGCGCGACGCCGTCCACGCTCGAGGAGCGCGGGCACGTAGTCGGTGGATGTGACGCTCGCGAAGCGGCGCGCCGCCGCCAGCGTCGCATTGCCGTTGCCGGCGGCCACGTCCAGGACCCGTTCGCCGGCGCACACGTCCGCCGTTTCAGCCAGGAGCTCGCCGACGATTTGCAGCGTGGCTCCGACGACCGCAAAGTCTCCCGACGCCCACATGGCTTGTTGTCTGGCCTTGACGGAGGGTGAGTACACTGGCGCAACCGTCGGATCGCACGACACCACAGTCGTCATAAACTTATCCTTTCGACATCGGCCGGCGCCTCATTGCGCGGCATGTCCGCTAACGTACGATGAGGCTCGATGTCAGAGCCATGCGCGTGCGTCCGAATTGTCTAGCCGCCCGTCCGCAAGTGAGGCCGGCCTGCCCGTGCGTCCGAATGGGATGCCCGCGCATCCGGCTCGCCGAGGGGTCGGCGTGAAGGCTGACGTCCTCTCGGATGTGCTGCGCGCGGTGCGTCTGACGGGCGCCGTGTACTTCGACTTCGAGCTGAGCTCTCCTTGGGTGGCCGAGGCGCCGCCGTCGCGCGAGATTGCCGGGAAGGTGATGCCGGGCGCCCAGCGCGTCATCGAATATCACGTGATCGCGCGGGGCGCGTGCTGGGGACACGCGATCGGTCAGGAACCCATCCGTCTGCGAGAGGGCGACCTGATCGTGTTCCCCCAGGGGGATGCGCACGTGCTGTCGAGTGCGCCTGGGATGCGGGCGGCGCCCGACATGTCGGTGTTCGCCCGCCCGTCCACGCCGCTGCCGCTCGTGTACGAGTTGGGCGGCGGCGGCCCCGAGCGCGCCCGGGTCGTCTGCGGCTTCCTGGGCTGCGACGAACGTCCGTACAATCCGCTCCTCACCGCCCTGCCGGCCGTGATCCACCTCTCGGCAGCAGGCCCGCACGCTGCCCACGGAACGACCGGGTGGCTCGGCACGCTGTTGAGCATCGCCGTGGGCGAATCGGGCAGCGCGCGAGCGGGCAGCGAGAACGTCCTGGCGCGTCTCTCGGAATTGATGTTTGTCGAGGCGATCCGGCGGTATCTCGAGACGCTCCCGCCCACCCAGACGGGCTGGCTCGCGGGATTGCGAGACACCTCGGTCGGGCAGGCCCTGGCCGCGCTGCATGGCGAACCAAGCCAGCCGTGGACGGTCGAAGGGCTGGCGCGACTCGTGGGTCTGTCGCGTTCGGTCTTCGCCGAGCGATTCACGGAAATGGTCGGCCAGCCCCCGATGCAGTACCTCGCGTTGTGGCGCATGCAGCTGGCTTCCCAGCTGCTGGTCGAAGGCGGACAGGTGGCGGCGGTCGCGAGCGCCGTGGGCTACGAGTCGGAGGCCGCGTTCAGCCGCGCGTTCAAGAAGCTGGTGGGCCAGGCTCCGGCGACGTGGCGGAGAGGCAATTGACCGACGCCGCTCTGCGGCTCAAGCTGCTCCTGCCGGCAATCGGGAGCTCTGGCGACGTCCATCCGATGCTGGCCCTGGCGATCGCACTCCAGCGTCGCGGGCATCGAGCCACCGTCCTGACCAATCCGATCTTTCAGGAGCTGATTGAGGGACAGGGAGTGGGCTTCCTGCCCGTGGGCACGATCGACGATGCGCGCGCGGCGATCGCGGACCCCGATCTGTGGCATCCCCGCAAGGGGTTCGAAGTCGTCGCGCGGCGGGCCATCCTACCGGCCATGGTCGAGGTGTACCGACACATCGAGCGACACGCGGATGCCGCCACCATCGTCGCCGCGTCCGGTATCGCGTTCGGCGCACGCATCGCGCAGGAGCGGCTCGGCGTGCCGACGGCCACCGTGCACCTGCAGCCGAGCATCATCCGCAGCCTTGTCGACCAGGGCATGGCCGGCAACGTCCGGATCTCGGCGTCGCAGCCCATGTGGTTCAAGCGCGCGTTCTTCCGTGTCGCCGACTGGGTGCTGATCGATCGCGCGCTCAAGCGCCCCGTGAACGCGTTCCGCGCGACACTCGGCCTGCCGCCGGTCGATCGGCTGATGCATCGCTGGATACACTCGCCGCAACTCGTGATCGGGTTCTTTCCCGACTGGTTCGCGAGGCCCCAGTCCGACTGGCCGCCCGAGACATATCTGGTCGGCTTCCCTCTCTGGGACGGTGGGCACACGCCCCTGCCGTCGGACGCACGCGCGTTTCTCGAGGCGGGAGAGCCGCCGATCGTCTTCACGCCCGGGTCGGCTGGTGCGACCATGCACCGCTACTTCCGCGAGTCGGTAGAGGTTGCGCGCGAACTGGGCGTGCGCGCGATGCTCATCACGAACTTCCCGGAACAGGTGCCGAAAGACCTTCCGCCCCACGTGAAGACCTTCGGCTACTTGCCGTTCAGCGACGTGCTGCCGCACACCGCTCTGCTCGTCTATCACGGGGGTATCGGCACGCTGGCGCAGGCGCTCAAGGCGGGAATCCCGCATCTGGTCGTGCCGAACGGTCATGATCAGTTCGACAACGCCTGGCGCATCGAACAGCTCGGGCTCGGCCGAAGCATTCCGCAGACGCGGTATCGAGCGCGTCCTGTGGTGAAGGCGATTCGCGCGATTCTTGGTGACGGCGAGGGACGCGCGCGATGCCGCGACTACGCGTCGCGCATGGACTCGGACGCCGCCCTCACTCGTGCGTGTGAATTGATCGAAGGGTTGTCTCTTGGCCGGTGTGCTCCTACGGAAGCTCCTTGAAGGGATTGAAGACCTTCAGCCCGGGCCGCCGGAAGTCCCGATCGTTGCCCGTCACGATTGTGAGGCCGTGGCGTCGGGCCGTCGCCGCGATGTAGCTATCCTCGGCGGGCATCCGCTGCCCAGCTCTGTCGAGTTGGCGCTCTTGCTCCGCCCACACGTGAGCCACCGAGACGTTGAACCCGTGGATACGCCCGTGCAGGGCGTCGACCAGGCGTGTCAACCACGATTGGAGGGCCTGACGTTGACGCCCCTCTTTGGTCCGCACCCAATACGCCAACTGGGCGATCACCACGGCGCTCGTGTAGCAGCGCTCATGTTCGGCCTCCAGCCAGGCGATCACCTTCACCTCGCCGTGCCGTTTTGCCGGCTGACAGATGACGTCCGTATCAAGCAGCCAGCTCACAACTTCCTTCGCCTCGCGGGAGCGCGCCGACGGGGTGGCACATCGTCGGGACTGACGGGACAGGCCTTCAGCACCTCCAGCCAATTCTCCCGCCCCGCGAGGCGCCGGAAGACCAGCGCGTCTTCCTCGGCATCGAAACGGGCGTCGAAATAGTCGCCGGGCTTCGCTGGAGCGAGCGCGGCCGGCACCGTGAGCCGCCGTTTGGCATCGAGGGTAATCACCATAGTGGGATTATCCCACCCATGGAGCTGGACCGTCAACGGCAGACGATGAGGGAATAGGGAATCGCGCGCGAGCGGCAGGCGTGGACAACTCTACGGGACCCAGCCGGGACCGGTCGCAGCAACGTGCCGCGGAAGAAGGTCACCTTTACGTAAGGGGCGAAGACGTGGAACGACAGGAACCAACCATGGCCCTCGATGCCGTAAAACGGCGAGTTCCACTTCACGGCCTTGCGCACGCTGGGCACGTGTCGCACGATGAGCGCGTCGAGCCGGCGCCCGATGTCGCGCTTCCAGCCCGGCATCGCAGCGATGTACGCCTGCACCGGGGCGTCGCCGTCGGCCTTCGCGATCTGCGGATTGCCGCCTGAAAGGAGTTTCATCGGCTTGGTCTCACCCGCCCCCGGCCTCGCTTTCTTCGCCGGCGGGCCATTCTGGGCTACCGCGGCCTTCACGAGCGTCTTGAACGCGCGCGCGTCGACCGTCCCGCCTTCGTGGATGTCGATCGCCCGTCGCGTGTTGCCTTCCAAGCTGGAGTTGAAGAGCCGCGATGGGCCTGGGATGCTGGCGCCCCGGGCGAAGGTGAGCTTCACGACCTTCGTGTACGTCTCCCCGGTGCAGACGATCCCGTGGTGCGACCAGACCGGGACCCCCGCCATCGCATTCGACGGCTTCCTCCATTTCCGCTCCTCGATCATCTCCGGGTCGGCCTCCAGGATCAGCGCCCGCATGAGGGCCAGGGTCTCCTCGCGCCAATCCCCCAGGTCGCGGATCCGCTGGTCGATGAGCCGGGAGGGAGTCCCGGTCGCTTTGGCCCCACTTGCACCGGACTTGGCCTTGGCGGCCGACTTGCGTGGCTTGCTTGCGCGCGACGTGCCCTTCGTCATACTGCCTCCAGCGCTGGATATCCTGAGCGCGTTTCGTTGGCGCCGGGAGCCGCCGCACAGATGTGCGCGGCCTCGCCTGTCGTAATCGACTTCCCACCGCCGCTGAACGGCCCGGCGGTCGGGGCCTCGCACTTCGAGCAGTGATAGTTAACACTTCGCGCGAGATGGTGGCGCGTAGCCTCAGAGAACTCGTCGCGTGATCGCCGCAGCATGGCGCGCGTCCAACGTGCCCCTTCAGGCCACCAACACACGCGCTCGCCCGGCCGCCCTTGAACGCGGCTTCACGATGATCTCGACATCGCTACCAAGCAGGACGAGGAACCGCACTAGTCGGTCCAGGGAGAACCCGGCCAACCGGCCACGGAGAAGCGCTGATACCTTCGGCTGGTCGACCTCGAGGATCTCCGCAGCGGCGGCCTGCGTCAGCTCTCGACGCTCGATGATGGCCCCAATCTTCCGCGCCAGCTCGGCCTTCGCCAGTGCTTCAGCGGGCCTCGGGTGCCCCAGGTCCGCAAACACGTTGCCGCTACCAACGACGTACGCTTTCTTCGCCATCGTTCTTACTCCTTGCTCTCACAAATCGCGATGGCCTGCTTCAAGCGGCGCTTGATCAGGTCGATCTCCGACTGCGGCGTCGCGATCCCGTGTTTCGACTTCTTCTGGAACGCATGGAGCACAAACACGCGCTCCTCCAGTCGCACTGTGTAGACGGCCCGGAACGTATCGCCGCGGTGGTCGGCGACCACCTCCAAGACGCCCGCGCCAAGCCCCTTCAGCGGCTTGGCCGCGATGTGCTTCTCGCCGCGCTGTACGAACTCAGTATGCCATATCTAGCATGCCCGAGCGCCCCATCGCGCGCCGCAGGCTCGCGTACCACACGTGTCAAGTTTTTCGCGGAGGCGAAGAATTGGCGACATAGCTACGCAAGTACTTACAGGTGAATAACTTTTTGAATGGCGGAGAGGGTGGGATTCGAACCCACGTGCCGGTTACCCGACAACACGCTTTCGAGGCGCGCCCGTTACGACCACTTCGGTACCTCTCCGTGAGGGAAAATCGCGCGGGACCCTCATTCTATCGCACCCGGCACTCTCGCACCGCGCACCGCCGCACCCTCGCACCGCCGCACCCCCGCAGGTCATCGTCGTGCTTTGAAAAACGTCTGCACCAGCGAGCGGCATTCGTCCTCGCGGACGCCTGACACGACTTCGAACCGGTGATTGAGGCCCGGCAGCTCTCCGCCGCGCACGGTCGAGTCGACGGCGCCCGACTTGGGTTCACCCGCGCCATAGACCAGTGTGCCGATGCGCGCGTGCACCAGGGCGCCGACGCACATCAGGCACGGCTCGATGGTGACGCACAGCGTGGCGCCGGTCAGGCGGTAATTGCCCACTCGCCTCGCCGCGTCGCGCATGGCGACGACTTCGGCGTGCGCCGTCGGATCGACGCCGCTGATGGGTTGATTGAAGCCGCGCCCCACGATCTCGTCGCCCATGGCCACGACGGCGCCCACGGGCACCTCGCCCGCCTCGCGCGCGAGCCCGGCCTGCTCGAGCGCCGCGGCCATCAACGCCTCGTAGGACCGTTGCACGGCGCGGCGAGAATACTACAAACGGTTTCGTAACATGTGGGCTCCGGCTTTCAGCCGGATTGGTCCGCCTGAAGGCGGACCCCACAGCAGAGTCAATTAAGCCGTTCGGGACTGGGAAGAGTCAGTGACGGAAAACCACGCGGCGGATGTCGGGCCAGAACTCACGCAGTTCGTTCGACGCGGCGTTGAGCATCAACCCAAACCCGAGCGACGTCAGTTGACCTGATACCGAGCGATCGACTGACGGATTGTAGAGCATGGAGAGACCATGCGCGCCGGCCTGGCCGGCGACCGCGGAGTAGTTGAACTGCCGGGATCCGGACTCGCCGCGCGTGACGAGCACCCGGCTCGCCGCATACAGCGCGCGCCCCCCGAAACCCTTGTCGGCGCCCGCCGCGAAGTAGCGCGGATCCTGATGAAGCAGCGTCGGGAGGACGGCGGTGGTCATGTAGGCGCTGATCGCGTGGTCGGCAACCGCTGTCGCAAATCGTGGCCCGTAGCCGACGACGGGCTCGCCGACAGGCTGAGTCTGCGACGATTGCTGGAACATCGTCACGACGCCGATGACCGGGAAAGAGTACGGCGCAAGTGCTCGCTCGGCCGCCATGTTGAACCGAGCCTTCGTCGTGACGCGCGCGACCGAAGGCGAATCCTCGCTCAGCCGGCCGGCCAGTTGCTGCCCGGAGCGCTGCTCGTTCGACTCGGCCGCCGGCTGCTGGGCGCGGGCGGCGGAGACGCTGACAAAGACCAACGATGCAGCAATCGCGCAGATCTGGCTGGTCCGGCTGAGTCGGCTGGGGAGCTGGGCGAAGTGAACCATTCGCCCGAAGACACCGCAATCCGGGTGCCCGCTGAAAACGCTGAGGTTTCGTTGATATCAGTGACTAGGACTCTTGGATGTGTCCTAATACAGGTCAATAAAGACGAATAATGTATTACTAATGGTCATAATAGCAACACATGCCCCAATAATGTATCTTATACGTACATACACATAATTGCGCTGAACGGCTCGCTAGAGATGCACTATCGTCGGTGCGCCAGCCCATAGTCGATCGCGAACTGGCGGAGGGTGGGGCTGGTCTGGCCGAGGGCAATCGCCTCCTGAGTGGCGCGCTCGACATCCCACCGATCGACGGCGATCCGCTTGATCAACCACATCGTCGCTGCACGATTGCCGGCCGAGCAATGGATGAATGCCGGCTCGGCGCCCGGAGACGTGATGGCGGCGAGAAATTGATCGGCTACCTGGGTCGTGGGCGATGCGCCATTGAACGGGACGTGGAAATAGCGGAGTCCGACGGCCTTGGCGGCCTCTGCTTCCTTCTCCACGTCGGCGCCCGGCTCGGTGGCTTCGCGCAGATTGATGATCGACACAAAGCCCATCTTCTTGATCTCGGGAACGGCCTCCACCGCCGTCACACCGGCGCACGCGACCGTTGTTTCAAGACGCGCAAGATTTCTGATGCCCGGGACCGTCTCTTTCGTCACCTGCTGGGCCAGGGCCGAACCGGCCGAGAGCCCCGCTAGGACGACGAGCGAACTGACGACGATGAGTGAACGTGAGTGCATGACAGATTCTCCTTGAAGTCCGCGTGTGGTTCCTGGGATTCAGGGTGCCGGCGCGAGAATGGCCAGCACGAGCAATCGTCCGTGCCCCGTGTTCCTGACGCCATGCGGCACGTCTGCGGGAGCGACCAGCAGGTCGCCAGCTTTCATCGGCAACTCGCGGCCCTCGAGGAGGAATACGCCGTCGCCTTCGACCACCTGATAGATCTTGTCCATACCGGCATGGGCGTGAAGCGTGTGCGACTGCCCCGGCTCGAACGCGTTGAGGCCGACGAGCACGCGTGGCGACTCGAAGATGGTGCTCTTGCCCATCTTGTCGGGCCGCCACAAGGCGTGCTCGGCGGGGTTGATGACGGCCGGATGTTTCATCCAGGGGTTACTGTCGTTTGTGGTGGGCCCAGCAAGACTCGAACTTGCGACCTCCTGGTTCGTAGCCAGACGCTCTATCCAACTGAGCTATGGGCCCTTCCAAGGTCGGACGAAACTTGGAATATACCACACGGTCCCCCGCTACAATCGTCGCGATGGGGCCCCGAGAACACAAAGTCAGCGCGCCGCAATCGGTTCGCTGCTTCGTCGCGACGATCAGCGACACGCGGACCGAGGAGACCGACACGGGGGGACGCGCGATCGTGGATCTCCTCTCGGCCGCCGGCCACTTCGTCGCCGGTCGAACGATCATCAAGGACGACCCGGAGCTGGTCCGCGGCACCATCGAGCGCCAGCTCGCCAACCTGGACGTGCCGGTGATCATCACCACGGGCGGCACCGGCATCACGTCCCGCGACAGCACGTACGAAGCGGTCAACGCGCTCCTGCACAAACGGCTCGACGGATTCGGCGAGCTGTTCCGCATGCTGAGCTACGAGCAAGTCGGACCGGCGGCGATGATGAGCCGCGCCTGCGCCGGCCTTGTCGCCGGCCACATCGTCATCTCTCTGCCCGGATCGGAAGCCGCCGTACGGCTCGCGATGGAAAAGCTGGTGATACCGGAGTTGGGACATCTCGTCCAACAAGCCACGAAGTAGGTCCGCCTGAAGGCGGACCCCACGCACGAGGAGTGTCGATGAATTATCGTACGTGGCGTCCGGCTCCAGCCGGACGGCATTGAGATGCGACCGTTTACTTCGACAATCTCCATCGACGACGCACGAAGCCGGCTGGACGCGAACGTCCGAGCGATCGAGCGCGTCGAGCGTATCGGACTCGGGCACGCGCTCGGCCGAGTGGCCGCGGCAGATGTCACGTCATCTGTCGAAGTCCCGCCCTTCGCCCGCTCGGCGATGGACGGCTACGCCG
>JBAUGX010000019.1:0-24954 GCA_049679965.1 Vicinamibacterales bacterium | reverse complement strand
TTTATTATACTCTGAGGATTATCGAAATGTGGGATCCGGCTTTAGCCGGATTGGTCCGCCTGAAGGCGGACCCCACGCATGGTCAATCCGACTGTCAGAGCGCCGTATTCCTGCGCCCGGCCGCCGGTGCCGCGACCACTTCTGGCTCGGGCGTGAAGTCCTCGCCGGGGTTGATGAAGCGGTCTCGCTCGAAGTTGTACTGCTTGTCGTAGAGCTGGCGATACCGGCCGTTCCTCCCGATGAGCTCGTCGTGCGTCCCGCGCTCGACAATCTCACCGCCCTCAAGCACCAGAATCTGATCGGCGCTGCGGATGGTCGACAGCCGGTGGGCGATGACGAAGGTCGTGCGGCCGGCGCGCAGCGAGCGCAGGCCGTCCTGGATGAGCGACTCGCTCTCGCTGTCCAGGCTGGATGTGGCTTCGTCGAGAATCAGAATGCGCGGATTGGCGAGAATCGCGCGCGCGATCGCCACCCGCTGCCGCTGTCCACCGGAGAGCCGAACGCCGCGCTCGCCTACAATGGTGTCGTACTGCTTCTCGAACGCCTCGACGAACTCGTCGCAGTGCGCGATGCGGCTCACCGCCTTGATCTCGTCCCGGCTCGCATGGGGCCTGGCGAACGCGATGTTCTCGGCGATGGAGCCGTCAAAGAGAAAGTTGTCCTGGAGCACGACGCCGAGATTGGCCCGATACTCACGGAGCGGCACGGTGGTCAGATCGCGGCCGTCGATGCTGATGTGGCCGGATAGGGGGCGATTGAAGGCCATCGCCAGGCCGATCAGCGTGCTCTTGCCGGACCCGCTCGAGCCGACCAGTGCCGTCGTCGATCCGGCCGGCGCGCGGAACGACACGTGTTTGAGGACCGGCACGCCAGCGGTGTACTCGAAGGTGACGTTGTCGAACGCGATCTCGCCGCGGACATCCGGCAGCGGCGCGAGGCCCGCGTCCTCCTGATCCTCGGTGGCCATCCGTCGGATCTCCCGGATGCGATCGAGGCCGGCGAACGCTTCGGTAATCTGCGTGCCAATGTTCGCGAGCTGGAACACGGGCATCGTCACGAGCGCCGTAAAGGAGAGATACATGAAGAAGTCGCCGATGGTCATGCGTCCGTCGCGGATCGCCGTGCCCCCCACGAACATCATCGAGATGAGGACCGCGCCGATGACCACCGTTGAGAGCGCGCCGACGGCCGACACCCCCGTCATCGACTTGGCCACGTTGCGGAAGATACGGTGTGCGCCCTTCGCGAACACGAGTTCCTCCCGCTTTTCCGCCGTATAGGCCTTGACGATGCGCACGCCGCCGAGGGATTCAGCGAGGCGTCCGGTCACCTCGGCGTTGATCTTGCCGCGCTCCCGGAAGAGCGGCCGCAGGCGCTTGAAGGCGATGGCCATGCCGACGCCGAACCCGCCGAGTATGACGATGGTGATCGCCGTCAGCTGCCAGTTCAGATAGAAGAGGATGCCGATCACCATCACGGCCGTCAGGATCGATCCGGTCAACTGCACGATACCGGTCCCAACCAGATTCCGGATGCCCTCGGCGTCCGTCATGATGCGCGAAATGAGGATGCCGGTCTTGGTCGAATCGAAGTAGCGGATGGGGAGCCGCATCACGTGCGCCTCGACGTCCTTACGCATCTCGGTGATGGCCCGTTGGCCGGCCACGCCCAGGATCTGCGAGTTCGCGAAGGACATCACGGCGTCGACCAGCGTCGCTGCGCCGACGATGAGCGCAATCCGGGGCAGCTGGTCCCATTGCCCCCGGCCCACCACGTCGTCCATCAGCCATTTGGTGCTCCAGGGCGTGACGAGCCCCGCAATGCGGCTGACGAGCATGAACGAGAGGCCGACGGCAAGCCGCTGGCGGTGCTTCCAGATAAGCGCGCGCGCCTCGGCCCAGGCATCGGCGGTGAGGACTTTCTTCTTGGGTTTCTCCGGTTCGGCCACGGGCTCCTTACTGATACACCTTCGCGGCTTTGAACGCGCCGCCTTTGACGATGGAAATCGCGGCCGGGGTGACGTGATGCCGGAACGCAGCGTTGACCTGCGGCAGCGTCAACGCCTGCAGCTTCGCGTCGAGCTCGGAGTCCCAGGCGAGGGTGCGGCCGAACTGCTCGCGCGCGGCGATCAGGTTGAGCACTCCGCCGTCGCTCGAACGGTTGCCGACGCGGGTCTCGAGCAGGGCCTTCTTGGCCGCAGCCAGCTCGGCGGCCGTGAATCCGTCTCGAATCGTCTTGGTCAGCTCGTCGAGGAAGCTCGCCTCGACCTTCGGCGTGTTGCCGGGGTTGGCGATCGCCGACATCGAGAAGGCCGCGGCGTCGCCCTCGACCGGCGCGGTGAAGTTCGTGCTGACGCCGTAGCTCAGGCCTTCGCGGTTGCGTATGCGATCCGGCACTCGGGAGCTCAGGCCGCCGCCGCCGAACATGTAGTTCGCCATGAACATCGCCGCGTAGTCCGGATCCGCGTCGCGCATGCGGAGCCGCAGCCCGGCGGAGAACTGCGCGTTCTCCTTGTCCGGCGTCTCGATGGCCAGGTTGATGCGCTGGACGTCCTGGTAGTTGTTCACGATGCGCGCGTAGGGGCTGGCGCTTCTCCACGAGCCGAGCAGCTCGGCGGCCGTGCGCTCGACCGCGGCCGGCTCGAACCTGCCGACCACGACGAGCTCGCCTTGGGACGCCCCATAGAACCGCTCGTGGAACCGCTTCACATCGTCCACCGTGACCTTGTTGAGGTCTTCGATCTCCTCGTCTATGGTGAGGACGTGGCGCACATCGGCGCGCGGGTACGGGCTCAGATTGGTCTGAAGCGCCTGCGCAACAAGGGTGGCGGGCTCGGTGCGGCCGCGATCGGTCTGGGCGACGCGCTGCGTGCGGATCTGGTCGAAATCTGACGCGGGGAACGCCGGCTCGCGGAGGATCTCGAGGGCGAGTCGCATCGCCGGCAGAAGATTCTCGGCCGTCGTCGAGATGTTAACGGTCACGCCGGCGAGTCCGCCTCCACCGATGCCGATCGTGGCGTTCAGCCGCTGCATCTCGTCCTGGAGCTGCTGACGAGACTTTGTTTTCGTGCCGCGCATGAGCAGGGCAGTGGTCATCTCGGCCGCGGCGTTCTGTCCGGCGAGCGAGCGCTCGTCGCCGAAGCGAAGCGTCAGGGATGCCTGCACGCGATTGCCCCTGGTGCCCTTGGGCAACAGCGCCAGCCGGATTCCGCCCGGAAGCGTCGAGCGGCTGATCCGCTTCTCGATGGCGGCGGGGGATGGATCGAGCGCCTCGCCGGCATCGACGGTCACCTCTGGCTTGAAGGTGGTGAGCAGCGCGTCGAGGTCGGGAGGATCCGGTACGACGGTCCGATCCGGCGCCGTCTCCGGGACGAACACGCCGACGGTGCGGTTTGAATCCTTGAAGTAGAGCTTCGCAACACGCGAGACGTCCTCGGGAGTGACGCGCTTCAGTTGCTCGTAGTTGGTGAACAGCAGCTTCCAATCGCCAGAACCAATCACTTCGGTCAGCTGCAGCGCGAGCTGCTGCGAGTTGGCAAAGCTCCGGTCCATTCCCTGGATGATGCGGGTCCTGGCGCGATCCACCTCTTCTTTCGTGGGCGCCTCACGCGCCATTTCGGCAATCGTGTCGAGGATGATCTTCCTGACTTCGTCTATCGACTGTTCGTCGCTGAGCGTGGACGAGACGGTGACGAAGCTCGGATCGTGGAACTCCGCGACCGAGACGCCGACCGTCAGCGCCTTCTTGGTGTCGACGAGCGCCTTGTTGAGTCGGCCGGTGCCGCCGCGGCCGGCGGAGAGTACGCCGGACATCACTTCGAGGGCCGCTGAGTCAGGATGCGCCATGGCGGGAGTGTGATACGCCATGATGAGGTTCTTGCCCTTGCCGACGCGGCGGAGCTCGACCGTGCGCTCGCCGTCCTGCGGCGGCTCGACCGTGTAGGTGTTCTCGAGCTTCCGGGCGGGCCGGGGAATCGCGCCCAGGGAGCGCGCCACCATCGCAAGGGCCTGCGAGGGTTCGATCTGTCCCGCGATGACCACCACCGCGTTGTCGGGCTGGTAGTACTTGCGATAGAAGTCGGCCAGACGCGTGACTGGCACGCGCTCGATGTCGACGCGCGATCCAATCGTGTCCTTGCCGTAATTGTGCCAGAGGTACGCGGTGGAGAGCACCCGCTGTTCGAGCACACCGGCGACGCTGTTTTCGCCTCGCTCGAACTCGTTGCGCACGACCGTCATCTCTGGGTCGAGCACCGCCTGCTCAATCCGCATGTTGACCATGCGTTCGGCCTCGAGCCCGAGCGACCATTCAAGATTCTCGAGTGAGGCGTTGATGGTCTCGTAGTAATTGGTCCGATCGTAGTACGTGCTGCCGTTCCAGCGCGCGCCGCGATCCTGCAGCTCCTTCTTGATGTCGCGGCCGCTCGTGCTCTTGATGAAGTTGAGGTGCTCGAGCAGATGCGCCATGCCCGATTCGCCCGCGCCCTCGTGGCGCGAGCCGACGAGGTACGTGACATTCACCGTGATCGTGTTGCTCCCGGAGTCTGGCAGCAACAGCACCCGCAACCCGTTGGGATAGGTGTACTCCGTGATGCCGGCGATCGAGGCGCCCTTCCGCACTCCCTGAGGCAGCGTCTGCGCTCCGAGAGTGAAGACGCTCAGGCTGATGGCGACAATGGCCACGAGCACGCTGTCTCGGAACCGCCGTGGCCCGACGGATCGACGCTGTACCGAGGGTGTGGTCAGTGAAGGCATGTCGCGCTGCTCCTTCTTCAGAGTGCTCAATGATATTGCAGATTTGCAGGAAGCAGATTGCCGAAGTGATTGATGTGGGGTCCGGCTTCAGCCGGACCTAGGGGTATTGCGCTCGTGCCTCTTCGATTTGATGGGCAATGTCCCGCGCAAGACTCGCTGGTGACACGACCCGCGCGAAGGGCCCGAAGCTCAGAATCCAGCTCGTGAGCGCGCGATCGATGCAGACATCCAGGGTGACCGTCACGCCTCCGGAAGGCACCACGTCGGTCACCGACTGCGAGTTGTGCCATCGCCGTGCCCGGACGTAGTCGGCCACCGCCGGCTGGAATTCGATCGCCACGCGAACTGGCGGGCCAGAGTGGACGCCGAGCGAGTGCGGGAAGGCGGTATCCGGCAGCTCTTCGATTGGCGTGAAACGGTCTTCGAGCAACGACACGTCCTGGATCCGATCGACAGCGAAGGTTCGCACTTCGCCGTACTCCGGGACGTAGGCCAGCAGGTACAGCCCGCCCTGCGCGTACGCAAGACGATACGGGTGCACGAGGTACGTCTTGATGCGCTCGCTCGACTTCGAGTAATAGGTCATCGTCGCCTGGCGCAGGTGCAGCGTGGCCTCGAGCGCGCGAGCGACGATCGGCTGCCGCCTGGCGGCATCAGCCGTTCCCTGCGGCCCCGTGCGGGTGGGGTCGGGCTTGGTGGCGATGACGCGCGGGAGTTGATCGAGGAACTGCCGCATGTGCGGCGTCAACGCCGACTCCAGCTTGTCGAAGGCACTCTCGACCTCCTCTCGAAACGGAGTGCCCGAGAGCGACTCGAGCAGCGTGCGGCTGAAGTACAGGGCGCACAGCTCGGCCAGTGTCAGGCCAGCCGCCAGCCCCTTGAACGCATGGCCATTGATTCGCCACCGGGTCCGGCCGTCGTCCTGCGATCGATCGTCGAAAAGGGGGAAGCCCGCTTCTTCGAGCGCCTGAAGATCCCGGCGAATGGTCCGCGTCGTGACGCCGCACTGCGAGGCCAGATCGTCGATGGTGACGCCGCCGCCGCGGGCCCGCTCGATCTCCCGCAGGATGGTCCATTGGCGGATGACTTCGGCGTTGCGCGGCACGATAAGATTCTACAATCTGCGGATGTGAGGATCTGAGATTCCCCAATGCACACGATGATGTTGACCAGGCCGTGCGCGGGCTTGCTCGAAGCGCGCGAATGTGAGATGCCGACGCCTTCCTCGGGCCAGGTGCTCGTGAAGGTGAGCGCCTGCGGCGTCTGCCGCACCGACCTGCACGTCGTTGACGGCGAGCTGCCGAATCCGAAGATTCCGCTCGTCCCCGGTCATGAAATCGTCGGCGTGGTCGAGCGTGCCGGCGATGGCGTCGTGGATCTGGCCGTCGGCGACCGCGTCGGCATTCCGTGGCTTGGGTACTCGTGCGGCGAGTGCGCGTACTGCCTGACCGGTCGGGAGAATCTGTGCCCGGGCGCGCGCTTCACCGGATATCAGATCGATGGCGGGTATGCCGAATACACCATCGCCGACGCGCGTTACGCCTTCAAGTTGCCGGTGGGTTATGACGATGTTGAGGCGGCACCGCTGTTGTGCGCCGGCCTCATCGGCTACCGATCCTATCGGATGGCCGGCGAGGGGCGCCGCGTCGGTCTGTATGGGTTCGGGGCGGCAGCGCACATCATCGCGCAGGTCGCGGCCCATCAGGGGCGTGAGGTGTTCGCGTTCACGTCACCAGGCGACCGCGATGCGCAGGCTTTCGCGCGGCGTCTCGGCGTCGTGTGGGCCGGCGCGTCAAACGAGCCGCCGCCCGAGCCGCTCGACGCGGCCATCATCTTTGCGCCGGTCGGCCGGCTGGTGCCCGAGGCGCTGTCGCACCTGGTCCCCGGCGGAACAGTCGTCTGCGCCGGCATTCACATGAGCGACATTCCGTCGTTCCCGTATCGGCTCTTGTGGGAGGAGCGGACCGTGCGATCTGTCGCCAACCTGACGCGCCAGGACGCGCGCGAGTTTCTGCAGCTTGCCGGCGAGGTGCCGATCGCAACCCACGTCGAGCGCTACTCGCTCGCGGACGCGAACCGGGCGCTCGTCGACCTGCGACAGGGACGCGTACGCGGCGCGGCCGTTCTGGTGCCGGCGTCATGACGACACAAGAACAGCAGGTGGCGGCCCACCTCGCGTCGCTCGGCATCCCGTTCACGAGCTACGAACACCCACCCGTCTCGTCCGCCGAAGAAGCCGAAAAGTACTGGGCCGGGATTGAGGCCTTCCACTGCAAGAATCTGTTTCTTCGAAATCAGAAGGGCGACCGGCATTACCTCGTGATCGTGAAGCACCTGAAGCGGGCGAATCTCCGCGCCGTCGCGGATCAGATTGGCGACGGCCGGTTCAGCTTTGCGTCGCCCGAACGCTTGATGAAGCATCTGGGACTGACGCCCGGATCGGTCTCGCCGTTCGGGCTGCTCAACGACGGCGATCACGACGTCCGCGTGGTGCTCGATCGCGACGTGAAATCCGCGGAAGTCGTCTCGTTCCACCCAAACATCAACACCGCGACAATCACGCTGAAACTGACCGACTTCCTCCGGTTTCTCGAGTCCCGCGGGAATCCGATTCAATACGTGACGGTCTGACCGGCGCACGCCTCGCACCGTCGCACGCCCGCACTCTCGCACCTCAGTTTGAGCGCGTGACCTGACCTGTCACACGCACAGCGTAAACTGTTGGCACATGAGCGAGAGAATCCAGCAAGTCGTTGAAGAAGAATGGGTTAGCTTTCCAGGTGGCGAGCTCGAAGGCAAACGCCCGAAGGCCCTGTGTCCGACCTGCCGCAAGCGAGGCCATCCGTCTCAGACGCTCTGTTTTCAGTGCTATCGCGCCGGCGTTGATGATGAGCGGAGCCTTGGCTCCGGTCAGCAGTCAGCAGTCAGCAGTCGCCAGTCGGAAACCGACATTCCGCACCCGCAGTGGCAGTCCCCGCTGCCGTTCGAATCGATCAACCGGCCGCGGCTGGAGCGGCTGAAGGCCGAGCGCGCGGCGGTCCGCGCCACGCTGCGCGAGGGTGCCGGGAGATTCGAAGAGCGACGGAGGCAAGCACAGATCGGCGCGCGTCGCGCACTACAGCGGATCGACGCGGCGCTCGAGGCGCGCCAACTCGATCCGGCAACGCGTCAGCGCGTCATGGCCACGGCGGTCCACGCTGCCGAGCTGCAGCTGCCGGAATCCTGGCTACCATTCGTCGTCGCCGGGTAGGGTCAGCGACGGGCGCGAAGGCGTTATCGAGCGGGGGTGGGGCCCCGCGAGCCCTGATTGATGCGATACTGACGTGCACTTGGAACTGCCGCTGCTTTCGATCCTCACCCTCGTTTTTGGTCTCGCCATTGGCGTGGTGGTCGGCTGGCTCGCGGCGCGCCCGGCGCAGGCGCGCCTTCGGGCCGCGCTCGAACGGGATCGCGCGGTTCACGAAGAACGGCTGAAGACCTACCAGACCGCCGAAGCCAGGCTGCGCGACACATTTCAGGCGCTCAGTGCGGAGGCCCTCAGGGCCAATCACCAGACGTTTCTCCAGCTGGCCGAGTCGCGCTTTCGCGAGGTGTCCACGGAGGCGACGGCGGACGCTGACCAGCGCAAGAAGGCCATCGAGGATCTGCTGACGCCGATCGCGCAGACCCTGGCGGCCGTGGATCTCGAAATGAAGGACGCCGAGCGGCGGCGCGTCGAGTCCGGCGCTCAGCTGGTCGAACGGATCGCATCGCTCGACACGGCAGGTCGAGACTTGCGGAACGAAACACGTCGCCTGGTCGATGCCCTGAAGCGCCCGGGCGGCCGCGGCCGCTGGGGCGAGCTCCAGCTCAAGCGGGTCGTGGAACTGGCGGGCATGGTGGAGCACTGCCATTTCACCGAGCAGCAGACGCTTGGCGGCGACGAAGGACGCATCCGCCCCGACGTGATCGTCCATCTGCCCGGCGGCAAGACCATCGTCATCGATGCGAAAGCACCGCTCGATGCCTACCTGAGAGCGCTCGACGCCACCGACGAGCAGGCGCGTCTCACGCTGCTCGCCGATCACGCGCGGCAGGTCCGCACGCACCTGACGCAACTGGGCACCAAAGCTTATGCGGCGCAGGTGCCGGGCAGCCCGGACTTCGTCGTGATGTTTCTCCCGGGCGAGATGTTCTTCAGTGCCGCGCTCGAGCAGGATCCCACCCTCATCGAGTACGGCGTCGACAAACACGTCATTCCGGCGAGCCCGACGACGTTGATTGCGATTCTGCGCGCGGTGGCGTACGGCTGGCAGCAGCAGGCGATGGAGGAGAACGCGCGGAAGATCAGCGAGCTCGGCCGCAGCCTGTACGAATCGCTGCGCGTGCTCGGGGGGCACTTCGAAACGCTGGGCGTCAAGCTCAAGTCGAGCCTCGATGCCTACAATCAGGCCGTCGGCTCCCTCGAGGGAAACGTCTTGAGCAAGGCCCGCAAGTTCAAGGACCTTCAGGCGGCCAATGGCCTCGAAGAGATCAAGGTGCTCGAGCAGGTTGACCGCGTGCCGAGGCTGCTTAATGCGCCCGACCTCACAGGTGGCCTGCCATTCCGCGCCAGCAGCGTCGAGGATGTCGACGAGGTGGCCGCCGAGGCCGCCGAAGAAGTCGAGCACGTCTGAGGACGATGCCAGCTGTTCGCGAACTCCTGCAGCAGATCCTGCCGTTCGGCTCCACGCCTCGTCCTTCCGCACCTTCCGCACCTTCCGCACCTTCGCACCCCGGCACCCTCGCACCCCCGCACCTTCGCACCCTCGCACCTGTATTTGTGCGCCACCCTCGCGCCCGCCGCTACATCATTCGGGTCGCCGCCGACGGCGTCGTGCGGGTGACGATTCCGCGCCGGGGATCGAAGCGGGAGGCGCTCGCGTTTGCCGAAAGGGAGCGTCGATGGATCGAGAAGCAGCGCAGGCGCGTGGAAGAAGAACGCGTGCGCGGCGGGGTCGATGACATCCTGCCGGATGTCGAACGAGCGTTGCGCGAACGGGCCGCGCGCGAGCTACCCGGCCGATTGCTGGCTCTGGCGGCCGAGCATGGCATCAGCGTCACCCGTGTCAGCGTGCGGAATCAACGGTGGCGATGGGGGTCGTGCTCGCGCACGGGGCACATCTGCCTGAACTGGCGGCTCGTGCAGATGCCGGACGCCGTCCGGGACTACGTCCTGATCCACGAGTTGATGCACGTCAAGCGGATGGATCACTCGTCCGCATTCTGGAAGCTCGTGGCCGCCGCGTGTCCGGGCTACGCGGAGGCCCGGCAGTGGCTCAAGGAGACCGGACGTGGCGTCCGGCTTCAGCCGGACTAGTGCACGGCGCCGCTCTGCCGGTGGGCACACGACAGACACACACGATCCTCGTGCAGCCACTCGGGCGCTGTGTTCTGGTCGCAGTACTGGCACACCTGAAACCGGGCGAGCCGTGCCTGCTGCGCGCCCTTGAGAAGCGCCCCGAGTGCGTTCCACAGAGCCGTCTCCGGCAACCGCCGCCACTTGATCAGCCCGACGCGCCGCGGTCTGACCACGAACGTGAGCGGCGTCTCCCACATGCCTCTGAACTCCGAGACCACGACACTGGCCTGCGTCAGGACGACAACGACTTCCGGCGGGTCGCCGCCTGTGAACCGCCTGCCGCCGTCCGCGTCGATCTCTTGCTCGACCGGCGAGGGCAGCTGCGATCCGAGAAACGCGATCAGCTGTTCGTAGCGTTCAGGAGCGTCCATCGACAGAGTCAGAACCTAACCGGCGGCCTTGCCAATCGGGAGGCGACACGGAGGGTGCTGGCAGTCGCACCGCAGCTCGATGGTACCGCGCGCCTCCTTGCAGTGTTCGCTGCAGTACTTTCCGTAGGGTCCACCCTTTGTGACCGTGCACGAGCAGGCCGGATGCGCGCATTTCTGAGTGTCTGACATCGCGAACCTCCTGGCCGTCGAATCTACGCCTGAACGGAGGCGAGGGCAAGGAGGTACCGGCGCAACCTACGCACCGCCGCACCGCTCCTCCCAGATCCGGCAGAGGTGGACGATGACTTCGACGGCTTTCTCCATGTCCTGAACCGAGACCCACTCGAGGCGCGAGTGGAAGTTGTGTTCGCCGGCGAACAGGTTCGGGGTGGGGAGGCCCATGAACGACAGGCGGGAACCGTCAGTGCCGCCGCGAATCGGGCGCTCCCGGACGTCCAGGCCCGCCCGGCGCACAGCCTCGCGCGCGTACTCGACGACCTGAGGGTGCCGGTCGAGCACCTCGCGCATGTTCCGGTACTGTTCTTCGACCGCAACCTCGACGCGCGCCGCTGGATGGGCTGCCGCAGCCTGGCGAGCCAGCCGCTCGATGAGCGCCTCCTTGTCGGCAAGCCTCGCCGTGTCGAAGTCGCGAACGATCAACTTCACCGAGGTTTGGTCGACGCCCGCCCGCACGATGTAGGGATGCACGAAGCCCTCGTAGCCTTCAGTCGTTTCCGGCGAGAGGGTGTCGCGCGGCAGGAGGTGAACGAAGTCGGCCGCAAGCTTGATGGCGTTGACCATCCGGCCCTTCGCGTACCCGGCGTGTGTGTTGAAGCCGTAGAAGGTGACCGTCATGGCATCGGCCGAGAAGCTCTCGCTCTCGACCTCGCCGCGGCCGCCGCCGTCCATCGTGTATGCGTACTGCGCGCCGAATTGCCCGACGTCGAAGTGCTTGGTACCGCGGCCAATCTCTTCGTCTGGCGTAAAGAGAATCCGGACGGGACCGTGCGGGATGTCGGGGTGCGTGGCGAGGTACGCAGCGGCCGTCACAATTTCGGCCACGCCGGCCTTGTTGTCCGAGCCAAGCAGCGTCGCACCAGAGGCGGTCACGATGTGGTCGCCAATGTAGCTGGCGAGCGGCGGACAATCGGCGACCCGCAGCACCGCGGAAGGGTCGTCGGGCAGGACCAGGTCGCTTCCATCGTAGCCGTGGTGCACAATCGGCTTGACGTTCGCGCCGCTCATTTCCGGCGACGTGTCGACGTGAGCGATGAACCCGATTGTCGGGACGCCGGACTTGAGAGACGTGGCTGGAACTGTTGCCGTGACGTACCCGTGTCCGTCGATCGCGGCGTCTTTCAGGCCGAGCGACGCGAGCTCAGCCGCCAGATCGCGAAGCAGCACGAGCTGTTTGGCCGTACTTGGATAAGTCTCGGAGGTCTCGTCAGATTGTGTGTCGTACGCGACGTACCGCAGGAAGCGCCCGAGGACGTCGCTCATGAGGTGAAGCTGGCAACGACCGGCGCGTGGTCGCTTGTGCCGACGTCCTTCTGAACCGGACACGACGTCGCGCGCTCGGCCAGCGGCGCACTCGCGAATACATAGTCGAGCCGCCAGCCGATGTTCCGTTGCCGCATGTTGCGCCACGGCGCCCACCACGTGAACAGGCCGTCGTTTTCAGGATCGAGCGCGCGACCCACATCGACCAGGCCGCGGCCGATCAGACGTTCGAGGAGCGCCCGTTCTTCCGGAAGCTGGCCGATGGCACGCGGTTTCCGCTCCTTGGGGTGCACGTCCATGTCGGTCCGGGCGACGTTCATGTCCCCGCACAGGATCAGCCGCCGGCTGCCGGATTGGAAGGAGCCGGCGTAGTCGTCCAACGCTTCGAGAAACCGCATCTTTGCTGCGAAGTCCTTGCCGCCGTTTGGTACGTACACGGACGTAACGGTGAGGTCACCAGCGTCAGACGTGAGGTCCACGGCGGCGATGCGGCTCTCGTAGTTGAATTCGGGATGAGAGAAGGCGGGTCGTTCGGCGGCGATCGCCTTGCTGACGTGCAGTCCGACACCCGAGTAGCCCTTGCCGCCGTGCCAGTAACACCAATAGCCCTCCATCTCGCAGAGGGCTTCGGGCACCTGGTCCGAGCTGGCCTTGAGCTCCTGCAGGCAGACGACGTCCGGACGCTCCCGGCCGATCCATTCCTGGACCTGGGCCTGCCGCGCCCGGATGCCGTTGACGTTCCAGGTGGCGATCTTCATTGCAGATTGCAGATTTCAGAATGCAGATTGGACCATCAATCGGCAATCAGCAATCAACAATCCGCAAGGCACGCGTTAGCCCTTCGCGTGGGCCGCCTGACGCTCCGTCGCCGGAATGGCCATGAGGTCCTTGTGCGCGGCGACGTGGGCTTTGACGATCGCCTCGGCCTTGGCCATCGAGTCGGCATCGCCGTTGCGGTACACGCCGTTGGCCTCGACGAGATCTTTCTGGTGCGCGGGCGTGGCGTCGATGCTCTCGTAAATCGCGGACACGGGACACGCCGGGACGCAGGCGCCGCAGTCGATGCACTCTTCCGGATGGATGTAGAGCATCGTCGTCGACGCGAATTCCGGCTCGTCTTTGCGCGGGTGGATGCAGTCGACCGGACATACGTCCACGCAGGCCGTGTCCTTGGTTTCAATGCAGGGGTCGGTAATGATGAAAGGCATGCTGACGCTTCTCCCGTAATGGCGTACGTGCTTCCGCGTACGTGTTCTTGCGACGCGGTGTCCGGCCTTGGCCGGACCCTGGTGAATAAACCGACGGATTATACCCTGAGAGCCGGCGAGGGCAATGGGTTAGGATGCCACCGTGAGTACAGAGACACGCCGGGGGCCTGAGCCGCCCGACATCAGCGAAAAGGGCGGGATACGGAACGGGCAGCCGCAGCGATCCGACGAGCGGCTGTTCATGCAGCTGCTGGCGTTCGGCGGGTGCCCCGACGCGCGGCCGCTCGCCGACGTGCTGGCGCGGGCTGGCATTCCGGGCGTTCTGTACGAAGACGTCAATGACCCGCGCGGCGTGGCACTCCTGACTTTCGGCACGGATCCCGCCTTTTTCGTCGATCGCGTCCGGCCGGTCGTCAACGCCGGGCCGTTTCTCCCCCTGGCGCAGAAACCGGAATACACAATGCTCGGCCGGACCTACTCACTCGGCTACGAGCCGGACCTGGTCGACGTGCTGCTCCATCGGCCCCGTCGAACCGTCCTGAACGCGGCGTGGCCGTGGGCCGTATGGTATCCGCTGCGGCGAAGCGGCAGGTTCGCGCAGCTGCCGGTCGAAGAGCAGCGGGTGATTCTCGCCGAGCACGGCACGATCGGGATGTCGTTTGGCGCCGCAGACTACGCGCACGACGTGCGGCTGGCGTGCCACGGCCTCGACAAAGTCGACAACGACTTCGTCGTCGGGCTCATCGGCAAAGAGCTGTATCCGCTGTCCGCCGTCGTGCAGAGCATGAGGAAGACGCAGCAGACCTCGCTCTATCTCGAGCGGCTCGGCCCGTTCTTCGTCGGGCGAGCCGTCTGGCAAAGCTCACTCTAGCGGTTCGTCCTTCTTGAGGGCGAGCAGGGCGCCCCAGACAAGCGCGGCGATCATCAGTGCGCCGCCCGCGACGTGCACCACGCCGGCAATCTGCGCGTCGCGATGGAGCCAGCCAAGGCTCTGCAGGATGTGCTCCCAGTCGTGCCCTTCGACTTCACCGCCCGTGCGGCCGCCGATCAGCACCAGGTTGAGCGCTCGCGAGTCGCCGATGTACATCGCGACGTCCGAGAGATTCTGTCCCGTCCACCAGCCCATGATCGCCGCGGCAAATGGGTTCGGGCTCGTGGTCAGGAACGCGACGCCACAGATAATCGGCACCAACACCTGCGCCAGGCTGCCGCCAAACGCGGTCATCAGGTCGCCCAATGGGGAGAAGATGATGTGGCCGGCTTCGTGAAACGGGATGCTGATGAGATGGAGGAACGAGGCGCCGATGACGTCCTGCCGCATCGGCCAGACCAGGAAGAGCCACGTCCAGCGCACGAGGAGCAGCAGCAGGACCAGGCGCCCCGCGCGAACGAGGCTCACGGGATGCTGTCGGCGATCAGGCCCACGCTGATGGCGTAGGAGTGCGCGCAGTTGTACTCGAGAAGCGCGTCGTAGTTGCGGTAGACGAGGAACTGACGCGATGCGCCGGAGACCAGCGCCGCGTCGAGGGCGCTCGAGGGTAGCGCCCGGCCGCCCGGCAGCCGTACACCGAGCTCCTGCCAGCGTGCCATCGGCAGCGCCACCGTCATGGCCCGCCGGGCCTGACACGAGCCGCTGCGCCGCTCGACCTCGGTTGCGATTCGACCGGCCGCTTCGGCCGATACCGTCACTTCACGGCCCCAGCGTTCGCCATCGGCCCAATGGTTCTTCTGGAGATAGTTGGCGATGGAGGCGAAAACGTCGGCGGGCGAGGACCAGATGTCACGCCGGCCGTCTCCGTCAAAATCCTGGGCGAAGCTGAGAAAGCTCGACGGCATGAACTGAGGCTGCCCCATGGCCCCTGCCCACGATCCGCGCATGTTCGCGAGCTCGACGTCGCCGCGGTTGAGGATCTCGAGTGCATTGAACAGCTCGCGGCGGAAGAGCGTCGGTCGCCGGGTGTCCCAGGCAAGTGTGGCGAGGGCCGCAATGATGGGCTGCGTGCCGCTCGTCTGGCCGAAGTTGGACTCGAGCCCCCATGCGGCGACGATGATGCGCGGTGAGACGTTGTAGCGCTCGCCGACCTGGTTGAGAAGCTGGCCATGACGTACGAACATCTCGCCGGCCGTGGTCATGCGCCGATCCGTCACGACGCGCGAGAGATAGCCCTCGAGCGTCAGCACCGTCTCGGGCTGCGCGCGATCGCGGTCGATGACGGCCGCGATCGGCTCGGAGAGATTGGCGAACGCCTCGTCGACGGTCTCCTGCCTGATGCCTCGCGTCAGCGCTTCGGCGCGGACGCCCTCCAGAAACTCCGAAAACGACGGCTGTGACGGCGACCGCGGCTGCGGCGGAGGGGGATCCTGCGGCGCGACGGCAAAAACGGCCAGGGCGACGATCAGTAATGAGCGCACAGGAGGAGTGTACACCCGTCGCGGGGTGGGTACAATCCTGTCTCGCCGGCTATCATCACAGTTATGCGCGCGCTGCTGGTCGAAGATGATGGCTCCATCGCCGCGTTCGTCGTTCGCGGACTTCGAGAGGCCGGCTTTTCGGTCGATCACGTCGCCGACGGCGAAGCTGGACTGGCCAGCGCGATTGAGCACGCCTACGACGTGGCGATCGTCGACCTGATGCTGCCCAGGCGCGACGGCCTGTCGGTCATCGACGAGCTGCGGCGGCGCGGCGTCACGACCCCGGTCCTCATCCTCAGCGCGCGGCGTTCGGTTGACGACCGTGTCAAAGGCCTGCAGGCCGGCGGCGACGACTACCTGACCAAGCCGTTTGCCTTCGCCGAGCTCCTCGCGCGGGTGCAGGCGCTGGTCCGCCGGGCCACGCGCGCGCCGGAGCCAACGACACTGACGGTCGACGACCTGGTCCTGGATCTGCTGTCGAGGCGGGTCGCGCGTGGCACGGTATCACTCGATCTGCGGCCGCGCGAGTTCTCGCTGCTCGAGTACCTGATGCGCAATGCCGGCCGCGTGGTGTCCAAGACGATGATCCTGTCGCATGTCTGGGACTACAGCTTCGATCCCCAGACCAACGTCGTGGACGTGCTGGTGAGCCGGCTGCGCGAGAAGATCGATCGGCCCTTCGACAAGAAGCTGCTGCACACGGTTCGAGGCGTTGGCTATGTCCTCCGCACCTGACCGCGCCCCCATGTTCGCCAGGGCGTTCGGGCTGCGCATTGCCCTCTGGTATGCGTCGCTCTTCATCGTGGGCGCCATCGCCATCGTGCTCCTGACCTACGTCCTGACGGCGACGTCGCTGGCACAGCGCGACCAACAGGTGATCAACGCGAAGCTCGGGCAGTACGCCGATGTCTATCAGCGCGGCGGCATCGACGGGCTGACCGACGTGGTCCGCGCAGAGCAGCGAACGGCGCCCGAACGGCTCTTCGTGAGAATCGTCGATCGGTTCGGATCCGAGGCGACGCTGGTCGCGATGCCGGACGGATGGAGCCTGGCATCGCTCGAAATGGGCTCGCTGCAGTTCAGCGACGGCACCTTGCTGCAAGTGGGCAAGAGCACCGAGGCGCGGGAGCAGCTGCTGGCGCGCTTTCGGGCCACGCTCGGGGTCGTGACGCTGTCGATCGTCATCATCGCGCTCGGTGGAGGCCTGCTGGCGACGCGGTCGGCCGTGCTGCCAATCCGCCAGCTGACCCAGGCGGTGCAGCAGGTCATTCGCACCGGCCGCACCGACGCGCGCGTGCCGGTCGCGGGCACGACCGGCGATGCGATCGAGGATCTCACGGCGCTCTTCAACGCCATGCTCGACAAGATCGAAGGCCTGGTGACGGCCATGCGCGGGTCGCTCGACAACGTGTCGCACGATCTGCGCACGCCGCTCACGCGCCTCCGCGGGATGGCCGAGCTGGCGCTGGCCGGTCCGGCCGATCCCGACAGGTACCGAGAGGCGCTCGCCGACTGCGTCGAGGAGGCGGACCGCGTGCTGGTCATGCTGAACACGCTGATGGACATCTCGGAGGCCGAGAGCGGGGCGATGCAACTGACCCGCGAGCCGGTCCGCCTGGCGGACGTCGTTACGCGCGCGGTGGATCTGTATCGCGACGTGGCCGACGCAAAGGGTGTGACGTTCGAAGTCCGGCTAAAGCCGGACGCCACACCCGCAAACGACCGGACCTTGGACGACGATGTCGTTGTGACGGCCGATCGAACACGCCTCGAGCAGGTTGCCGCCAACCTCATCGACAATGCCGTGAAGTACACGGCGACGGGCGGTCGGGTAGCCGTCGAGGTGGGACGCGATGCCGGGCAAGCCGTGCTGCGGATTCGCGACACCGGCGCCGGCATCCCGACCGACGAACTGCCGCGCATTTGGGAGCGGTTGTTTCGCGGTGATGCCAGCCGCGCCGAGCGCGGCCTCGGCCTCGGTCTCAGCCTCGTACGAGCCATCGTCGAAGCGCACGGCGGTACGGTCAGCGTCGAGAGCGAAGTGGGACGGGGATCGACACTCACGGTCCGGCTAAAGCTGGACACAACATAAGCGGGACTCGCACCTTCCGCACCGTCGCACCCTCCGCACCCCTCGCACCTTTCACGTTTGTAATGTTGCCGACACGTCCCTGAAAGACGCCATGCCGTCTAATGGCTTGGTGCAGGTCATCAGACCCGCGTTTTGGATGAGGGGTACCGACATGAGTAACTCGCATATGACGTTCGGCCAGCGCGCGACCCGCGCCGGGGTTGTCGCGATCGCTTTGCTTCTTCTGACCGGCGCAACGTGGCGGGGCATTTCGGCGACGGCTCAGTCGACCGCACCCCGCCAGACGGCGGCCGCGACGACTCCTATCGCCAACTCGATCGCCGGCGGACGCGATTCCTATGCGGACGTCGTCAAGACTGCGGCTCCCGCCGTGGTGACGATTCGGGTGGAGGGGAAGGTGAGCGTGTCAACCACCCAGGCGCCCATGCCCAGCGACGAATTCCTGCGGCGCTTCTTCGGAGACCAGGGCGGTCCGTCCGGCGACGGGCCTCGTCCGCCGCGGACGTTCCGGCAGCAGGGGCTCGGGTCTGGCGTGATCGTGACGGCCGACGGCTACATCCTGACGAACGAGCACGTGGTGGACGGCGCGGACCAGATCCGCGTCGAGATGACGGACGGCCGGACGCTCGCCGGCAAGGTCGTCGGGGTCGACAAGCCGAGCGATCTCGCGTTAATGAAGGTTGAGGCGTCCGACCTCCGCCCGGTCGCGATCGGCAACTCCGACGCCGTGCAGGTCGGCGACGTCGTGCTTGCCGTCGGCAACCCGCTCGGTGTGGGGCAGACCGTGACGATGGGCATTGTGAGCGCGAAGGGCCGGTCCACGGCGAGTCGTGGTGGGGTCAGCTACGAAGACTTCCTCCAGACTGACGCGCCAATCAACCAGGGCAACTCGGGCGGCGCGCTCGTCAACATGAAGGGCGAGCTCGTCGGCATCAACTCGCAAATCGCGTCGAATTCCGGCGGCAACATCGGGATCGGCTTCGCGATTCCGTCGAACATGGCCAAGCACGTCATGGAGGACCTGCGGACGAAGGGCCGCGTTACGCGGGCGCAGATGGGTGTGACGATCCAGCCCGTGACATCCGACATGGCGGCGAGCCTGGGGTTGAAGGAGGTCGGGGGCGCCATCATCAGCTCGGTCTCTGCGGGCAGTGCGGCGGAGCGGGCCGGACTCAAGCGAGGAGATGTCATTAAGGCGTTCAACGGGCAGCCGGTGCGCGACACCAACACGCTGCGCAACCGTGTCGCGGACGCGGGTCCCGGCTCGACGGCCGACGTCACGATCATCCGGGACGGGAGCGAGAAGCACGTCAGCGTCAAGCTCGATGAGGCCGCCTCCAGCCAGACCGCGCGCGCCGGCAGCGAGACTGATAGCAGCGACAAGAGCGCGCTCGGCGTCTCGGTGGCGCCCCTGACGCCGGAAGTCGTGGCACGCCTGCGTCTGCCCAAGGATGCTCGCGGGGTCGTCGTCGAGGAGGTGAATCCGAACGGCCGCGCGGCGGACGCAGGCATCCAGCCGGGCGACATCATCGAAGAAGTGAACCGCCAGCCCGTCAACACGGTGGACGACCTGCGGGGGGCAGTGAGGAAGATCACCGACCGGCCCCTGCTCCTGCTCGTGAATCGTCAGGGGAACGAGATCTTCGTGACGGTCAGACCGAGCAACGGATAGGGGGGAGTCCGCGAATTGCGGATTGCGGATTTCTGATTGTTGATCTATCTCAGATCAGAATCTGCAGTCCGCTCTTCAATCCGCAGTCAACAATCCGCAATCAACAATAGGTTGTAAGCTCTCCGGCATGACCTTCTCGGACTTGCAGACGCTGGTCGAGTATCACGTCTGGGCTCGTGGCCGGATGCTGGACGGTGTGGAGCCGTTGGCGCCTGAACAGTTCACGCGCGACCTGGGCAATAGCTTCAAGTCGATTCAGGACACGATCACGCACCTGTACTTCGCCGACTGGGCTTGGCTCAAGAGGTGGCAAGGCGATTCGCCGACGGGGCCGTCACCAATCCAGCCGATCCAGGACGTCGCGGCGGCACGGCGCATGTGGGAGGAGCACGACATCAAGCTCCGCGCGTTTGTTGATGGCGCTGGCGAAGACGGCGTCGACCGCGTCTTCGAGTATCGGATGCTCAACGGTTCGTCCGGCTCGTCACCCTTCTGGCAGATGCTCCAGCATCTGGTCAATCACGGCTCGTACCATCGCGGGCAGGTGACGACGATGCTCCGTCAGATGGGCGTTGCTCCACCCAAGAGCATGGACATGATCGCCTTCTACAGAGAGAGAAGGTGAAATTGCAGAATTGCAGGATTGCAGGAAGTGAGGTTCTGCAAACCGCAATTACCGCCGTGCGGCGGGGGTGAGCGTCGTCTCGCGGCGCTGGCCGTTTCGTGTGTAGACCACCTTGGCGGGTACGCCGATCTTGAGGATCTCGAGCGCGTAGGTGTAATCGTAGATATTCGTGATCGACTGGCCGGCGATCTCGACGATGACGTCGCCCTTCTGCAGGCCTGCCTGTTCGGCCGGGCCGCCGCCCACGACGCCACCGAGGAGCAGTCCCTTCGCCTCGGTGGAGTAGTCGGGAATCGTGCCGGTGAAGATTCGCACGGCGGCGCGGCCGCCCCCTGGCTGCAGCGGCTGGTCCATCTTCACAAACTGAGGTGTCTCCGTCGCGTCCGCGACCCGACGCACGATCGCCGCCGCAAACGTCACGATGCGATCGAGATCCTCGTAGTTGATCTTGTCGGCAGTATCCGTCGGCCGGTGGTAATCGGCGTGCGTGCCCGTGAAGAACGTCAGGCAAGGCACGCTGGCAAGATTGAACGACGCGACGTCGGTCGGCTGATAGGGATCCGGCTGAAGCAGCAGGTCGAAGCCGGCCGTGACGTTGGCCTGCTCGATGAGCCTGCCCCATGACGCGCTCGACCCGATCGCCTGGATCGTGAGCTTGTTGTCGAGCATCCGGCCGACCATGTCGAAATTGATGTAGGCGGCGATCTGATCGGTGGGTACCGGCGGGCTGGCGACGAACGCACCGGAGCCGAGCAGGCCCAGTTCCTCACCCGACCACCAGGAGAGCAGGACGTTGCGGCGTCTGGGTTGGCCGGCAAGGACGGCGCCGGCCGCCAGCACGGCCGCGG
Source organism: Vicinamibacterales bacterium (assembly GCA_049679965.1). Lineage (GTDB taxonomy): Bacteria > Acidobacteriota > Vicinamibacteria > Vicinamibacterales > CAVVIG01 > 2-12-FULL-65-11. Next base: position 4,092 of record JBAUGX010000019.1, on the reverse strand, counting down.
AACCGGAGGCGTTGTCGTCGGCGCCGAGGTGAGCCTTTCCCACTTCGTCCTTCAGCTGCGCGAGGGAGTTGCCGCCGGTCCCATGGCCCAGATGATCGTAGTGGGCGCCCAGGGCCACCCACGGCTTGGCGACGCCGTCGGTCGGCGTGGTCGCCGGCAGGTAGGCGACGACGTTGTGGCCGGTCTGTTTCTCGCGCACAACCGCGGCGTGCACCGTGACCGTCACGGCGTCAGGAAATGCGAAGCCGGCGACATGCGGATTGCCTGAATCCAGATCCTTCTGTGTCGCGTCGAGCGTCTTCCCCAGCGACGCCGCGAACATCGCGTTGGCGACCGCTCCGCCCACGCTGGCCGCGACGATGCCCGAGCCGGCAAGCGCGGTGTCGAAGCTCATGGGAATCGTCTCGCCCGCGTTTGGCGAGCGCGGACCGGTGACCACGAGCATCGCCTTCGCGCCGCGCTGGCGCGCGGCCAGCGCCTTGTAGCGCAGGTCCGCGTACCGCGCGAGAATCTGTCTGGTCTTGGTGTCCGCGTCCTCCGGGAAGTAACGCAGGACGAGGACGATCTTGTCCTTGACGTCGAGCCCCGCATAGCTGTCGTAGCCGAAGTCCTGGCTCTCGGGAACGACGATGCCATAGCCGGCGAAGACCACCGGAGAGGTGACGTCCCCGTTGTCCGAGAAGGAGAGCGCCTGCACCTCGGAGCGCGCGGCAAACCTTCTATTGGCGCCAGGCGCGAGGAGCCGCAGATTGGATCCGCCATCGCGCGTCCCCGCCGTGAATTCAAATGGCATCAGATAATCACGCTGTCCGGGCAGCGGTCTGGCGCCCATCTTCCGCAATTCGGCCACGATGTAGTCGCTCGCGAGACGCTCGCCATTGGTGCCCGCCAGCCGGCCGTCCAGGCGCGGCGACGCAAGCGTCTCGACGTGCGTCCGTGTCTTCGAGGCGGTTTGCGGCGCGCCCTGGAGGGCGCGACCGGCAGCAATCGAGGCCAGCGTGACGCTGGCGATGGCGGTGAGACGGATCATGCGAGATTTCATTTCGTCCTCAATGGCGCGTTGCGAATTACTTCGACCGCCTTCTCGTGATTCCATTGCGCGAGAAACAACTGACCGGCGGTGCCGCCCGACCGGCTCGACGTCCAGGCGAGCGTCTTCCCGTCTGGCGAGGGCACCGGCAATCCGTCGAAGCCATCAGAGTTCGTGACGCGCACCGGCTCTTTGGTGCCCTCCGCATCAACGAGAAACACCTCGAAGTTTTCGAAGCCGAACTTGTTCGACGAGAAGAGAATGTATTGGCCGGAGGGGTGCATATAGGGCGCCCAGCTCATCGACTTGAAATCCGTGACTTGCTTCTGCTCGCTGCCATCGAGCTTCATCGTCCACACGTCGGCAATGAGCCCTTGCTCGTCGAAGCGCCGCCAGATGATGCGCGTGCCGTCGGGCGTGAAGAACGGCCCTCCGTCGTACCCCGGAACCGTCGTCAGGCGCCTCTGGTCGGAGCCGTCGGCGCGCATGATGTAGATCTCGGCGAAGTAGCTCGGGTTCTCATCGAGCATCTTCTTCTCTTTGTCGTCGAGCGAACGATTGTAGGCGTCGCGCATCGACGAAAAGGCGATCCACTGGCCGTCCGGCGAGTAGCTGCCTTCGGCGTCGTAGCCGCGGGCGATCGTCAGACGCTTGAGCGACCCGGCTTTCTCGCCATACGCGTAGATGTCCATCTCGGGGTCGTAGTCCCACGAGTAGCGGCGCTCCTTGCCCGACGCGCGAAAGGCGAGCTCTTCGTCCTGATACTGCTTGGATTTCGGATCGCCGTGCGTGGAGGCGAACGCAATCTCGTCGGTGCCGGGGCGAAAGAACGCGCAGGTCGTTTTGCCAACGCCAGGCGAGACGCGCGTGGTGTCGCCCGTCCTCAGATCAAGCACATAGATCTGGTAGAAGGGATTGCCCGCTTGGCGTTCACTCTGAAACACGATGCGCTGACCGTCAGGCGACCAGTAGCCCTCGCCTGCGCGCGTGCCGTCGACGGTGAGCCGGCGAACACGGCTGAGGAGGTCACGTTCTTGCGGCGCGGCCGACTGCTGGGACGAGAGCGGCGCGGCGAGCGCGGTGAGCAGAAGGAAGGAGCAGACGATACGTGAGCGAGTCATCGGTGTGTGATTATCGCGCGTTCGGGCCCATGTAGACCGTGGCAGAAACTGCGTACTTCATCGGGACCTCCGGCGGATCACATGAGACAGCGGCCTATAAATGACTAAAAAAGACTCTATGTTCGTTTAGATCCTGACGTGGGTCCTAGTTGAACATACATAGTTAAAGTCTTTATTTGCAGTATTTAAGTCGATTAATATCCCATCTTGATCTGAACACGTGGTTGTTAATAGAACACAGCACGATGCGCTTCTGGTCGGTGTCAATTGTGTAACTACTTTGCCTGCAGTTACTTAGCAGGCATTGTCTGGCTGGCCGTACGTTTGCTCTCTCGGTTGGTCATGAGAATACGTTCCTGTCCCCTCGTGAGGCGAAAGGCGGTCTGGGGTTCCAGACGCTCCGCTCTCCTCCTTACCTTCTTATTCCTTCTCGGTTTGTCACCGGCGGCATTTGCCGGCGGTCAGAAGCCAAGTCGCCACACGCGACAGGCGCCAAAGGTCAAGCCGGCGGCAGCGAGCGCGCTCGTCCACAACCGGGAGCGTACGCGGGCCAACAATCAGCGTCTGGACGACGAATTGTCTCGGCGCGTCCGAAGCGGTCGCCAGGACACGGTGAGCCTGATCGTCACGCTCGAGCCCGGCGCGCAGTTGCCGCGGGCGTATCGGCGGTACGTGGAGCAGGACGGCAGGCTCGACATTATCAATGGCTACGCGCTCTCGAAGGTGCCGGTCCACGTGTTGACGCACCTAGGGACACAGGTGGGCGTCCACCGCGTGCAGTACAGCCGGCTCGCGAAGAAGCAGGACTCCCTCTCCTCCGTGGCGATGCGAGGCAACGCACTCGATCCCGACCATAGCGTCAATCAGCACAGCCATGGGTCCAGCGGGAAAGGCGTGACGGTCGCGGTCGTCGATTCGGGGCTCGACAACGACCCGTTCGACGATCTGGCCGATGCGCGGATCAAGAAGTTCGTGGATTTCGTCAATCCGGACAACCGAATTCGGGCCGACGGCAACGGCCATGGCACGCACGTGACGGGGGTCGTCGGGGGGACAGGGAAGCTCGCGTCGAAATACGCGGGGATCGCGCCCGACACGTCCATCATCGCGCTGCGCGTGCTCGACGACAGCGGGCAGGGCTCGATCGCCAACGTGCTCAAGGCCCTCAACTGGATCTACAAGAACGGGCGGAGCCAGAACATCCGCGTGGTGAACATGTCGGTGGGCGCGGCGCCGACCGAATCGTATTTCACCGACCCGCTGACGCTGGCGGCCAAAGCCCTCGTCGATCAGGGCATCACGGTGGTCGCGGCGGCCGGCAACTTCGGGCAGAACGCCCAGGGGCAGCTCCAGTGGGGCGGCATCACCTCGCCGGGCATCGCGCCGTGGGTGTTGACGGTCTGCGCCTTCAGCACGCAGGGCACGTATAACCCGGCCGACGATGCGATGGCGCGGTTCAGCTCGGCGGGACCGACGGCGATTGACTTCGCGGCCAAGCCGGACCTCTGCGCTCCAGGCGTCGGGATCGTGTCGCTCGCGGCGCCGGGCAGCCAGCTCTACGCGCTCGGCATGGCAGCACCCCGGCCCTGGGTGATGGGGCCGGACAATCGCTACATGAGTTTGTCGGGCACGAGCATGGCCACGCCGTTTGTGAGCGGCGCGGTCGCGCTGATGCTGCAGGCCAACCCGACGCTGACCCCGAACCTCATCAAGGGGATTCTGCAGTACACCGCGACGGCCCGGCCCGGCGTGAGTGCGCTGCGCCAGGGCGCCGGCTTCATGAACGTGGCCGGGGCGGTCGGTCTGGCGGAGTTCTACGCGACGCCGGAGGCGGGCAAGAAACTGCCGCTCGATCCGGCCTGGAGCCGCCAGATCATCTGGGGGAATCATCGCCTCTCGCACGGCGTGCTGAGCCCGTCGGCCAACGCCTGGCGCCTGGGC
>JBAUGX010000018.1:0-2821 GCA_049679965.1 Vicinamibacterales bacterium | reverse complement strand
TCTTCCACCGCCCGGGAGATATCTCAAGGTCACGACAACCAATATGCTCGCCGGGTACCTTCGCAAGAACGGCATCCCGTACAGCGAGAACGCCGTCCTGACCGAATACTACGATTACTTCCAGGATCCGGACGGCAGGACGATCCTGAACATCACCATCGCCGTGGACGACCCCCAGTTTCTGAACCAGCGATACGTTGTGATCGCGAATTTCGAGAAAGAGCCGAACGCGGCGAAGTGGGATCCCTCGCCCTGCTCGGCGAGATGGTGAGCGATATGAAAGCCAATCTTGACGGAGGTAGGACCATGCGGACCCAGTGGACCCAGTGGACAATATCGCGAGCGGCCTGCGCCGTCATCGCGTTCCTCGGAGCGGGCGTCGTGGCGTTTTCCCAGGCGGGGCTCCCGGCCCCAGTGGGGGTTGACCTCACGGGGAACTGGCAGAGCGCGCAGTGGAGCGAGGTTGGGGGGCCTGGTGGTGGCAACGACCGGAGGTCCTTCGACTTTCTCGGTATCCCGCTCAACGAGGCTGGGAAACACTGGACCCTCAGCCACAACGAACGGCGACTGTCGGAGCCCGAACGGCAGTGCGGATTCTATACGCCCGTGTACCATCCGTTTGGATACGGTCCGCTGAACCTCTGGCGGGAAGACGAGTACCAAGCGGGCTCGGCCCTCGCCTGGGTCATCGGCGGCTTTCAGGACTTCAAGCCACAGGTCATCTGGATGGATGGGCGGCCGCATCCGGGGGAGCTCGAGCCTCACCGCATCGAAGGATTCACGACCGGCGTCTGGAAAGACGATGTGCTGGTGACGACCACCACGCATATGACACAGGGCTTGATGCATCGCCGCGCGCCGCACAGCGATCGGGCCACGCTCACGATGCGCTTTTCCCGTCACGGCGACATCATCAGCCTGACGGGTCGCATTGACGATCCCGTGTACTTGACGCGGCCACTCTACGTGTCCAAGGAGTGGACGCTGCTAGGCGGCGCCCCGAGAAATCGGGCGGTGCCGACCTGCGACGTCACGGACGAAGGGGTGAAGGTTGAGCAGGTTCAGCGCTGGCTCCCCGGGCAGAATCCGAACCTCGACGAGCTCACCAGGATGTGGGGCATCCCGCCGGCAGCGATCCAGGGCGGAGAGGAAACCATGTATCCGGAATACCGGAAGCAGCTCAAGAACACGTACGTCCGTCCTCCGAAACCTCCAAGGCCGGGGGACTAGCGGTAGCGCGTCCGATCAACCCGGAAGCGCAGCGTTCACTGCCTGGCACGCCGGCGAATTCGGGTTCGCTGCCGTGCCGGGACCGCCTTCACCCACCACATCCCGAACGGCAGTGTGGGTAGCGTCCTCTGGAGAAGTTGGCATATCGGCCCCAATCGGCTCACGCGCGGCTCGGCGCATCTTCGGGTCTTGGCCACGAAGCACGACCCTGCAAGAACGCCCAAGCCGCCGATTCATTTCCGAGAGAAGGCTCTCATCACTCGCTCGGGGTACGACAAGGCGCGTGGCGGGCCGCTCTTTCGCGATCTGCGGTGTGCCACGAAACGACGACGCAAGCGGCACGGCACGTATGACAGTCGGGGGCGCCTCGCGGGCAAGCGGGCGATCACGGACCGACCGGCCGCGGTCGAGCACCGCCGAGAGCTGGGCCACTGGGAAGTGGATACGGTCGTCGGCGTCGGTGCCCCGGACTGCGTGGCCACGCTCGTTGAGCGGAAGAGCGGCTTCACGATGCTGGGGAAGTTACGCAATCGCACCAGTCAGGGCATGACGCGGCGGCTCCGTCGGTTGATCCGACGCGCCCCGCGCCACTTCAAGACGCTCACGGCCGACAACGGTACCGAGTTTCATGACTACCGGGCCCTCGAAGCCGCCACCGGCGTCCTGATGTACTTCGCGACGCCGTACCACGCCTAGGAGCGCGGGAGTAACGAGAATCTCAACGGCCTGCTCCGCCAGTACCTGCAGAAACGGACCAGCCTGGCCGGCCTGACCCAACGCCAGTGTGACATCCTCGCGCACCGGCGCAACACACGACCGCGGAAACGTCTCGGCTATCGAACACCGGAGGAGTGCTTCAAATGCCTAGTCCCTGTTGCGGTGCAAACTTGAACTCAAACGGCCCGTTCGAATTTGTCAGAGACTCGCTTTGATTCTGGTCACCTGATTGATGTGCACGAGATCGTGACCAGCGCCAAGGCGAACCATTTTCTCAAGAGTCTGTTCACCGCGCTCAGCGTGAACCGCAACGCGTTGCAGATCGGCTTTCGACGCATGCTTCAGTAAGTTCAGATTCGATTCTCGCAGCACCGTGAATTGTTTCAAGGCCTGTTGATGATCGGCCTCCCGATAATGGAGCCGCGATGCCCAGAGATCCTGGTCGTAGCCCATCAGCGGAGGCCGTTCGTGAGCCAGCGTCATGCGCAGGCGAAACCCCCAGACCAATTCCGAATCCGCCAGATGTTGCAGCACGTCGGTCACGGACCACTTGCCTTCGGCTTCTGGTTGCCTGAGCTGTTTCGCTGATAAACCCTGAAGCGCTTCGTCGAGCACCCGCGCCGTCTGGGTAAGAACGTCGAGGGGATTTCTATTGCCGAGGAGGTCCAGAAGCGCGGCCACGTATTGAGCCGCGTGCCCAGGGGCTGAGGCGGCTGAGTTGGTGAAGACTGACATCTTAGGAGTCGGTTCGAAGTTGATGGCCGTCTAACGTGAGCGCTCACCAGCCGGCGCTCACGATACCAAACAGCGCCGGTCGGGTGCAGCGCGTGTTGGGCTGCCGTGTTGAGGTATAGAATGAGCACATGACGGATCG
>JBAUGX010000017.1:0-4317 GCA_049679965.1 Vicinamibacterales bacterium | reverse complement strand
ACCAACGCGCGCGCGCGGCGCCGCTGCCGGCAGGATCGGGATCTCCACGAGATCGCGGCGATCCGCGCCGATGCGGTGGTACACGCGCCACTTCTTGGAGACGGACTCGAATCGATCAGTCGCCGGCCCAATCGACTCCGCGGGGCCGAGCATCAGATAGCCGCCCTCGAGGAGCGCGAAGTGGAACAGCGCGACGATCTTGGCCTGCACGTCCGGCTCGAGATAGATGAGCACGTTGCGGCAGGAGATGAGATCCAGCTTCGAAAACGGTGCATCGCTCGTCAGGCTCTGCGGCGCAAACGTGATCACCTCGCGCAAGGGCTTGCCGACCTGATAGCGATGATCGCTGGTCTTGATGAAGAACCGCTGCAGGCGCTCGGCCGGGACATCGGCGGCAATGCTCTCCGGATACAGGCCCGCCCGCGCGACCTCGAGCGCCTCGTCGTCGATGTCGGTGGCGAAGATCTGCAGATTGACCGGCTGCCTGGCCATGGCGAACTGTTCGAGGAACAGCATGGCGATCGAGTAGGCCTCTTCGCCTGTGGCGCATCCCGGTACCCACACGCGCACCGGCCGTTCGCCGTCGGCGGCCTGGCCGTGCTGCCGAACGAGTTCCGGGATGACGACCCGATCCAGGACCTGAAACGCGTCGGGCTCCCGGAAGAACGCGGTGACGCCAATCGACAGATCCTTGCCGAGCGCCTGTACTTCACCCGGATGCACGCGCAGATACTCGGCGTAGTCGGCGATACGATCGACGTGACACAGTCCCATGCGACGTTTCACGCGCCGCATCAGCATATTCGTGCGGTAGCCGCGAAAATCTCGCTTCGTCTTGACTCGCACGAGCGACAGGATGTGGCCGAGATCCTCCTGCGCAGGACTCGCCGATGGGGAGGAGAGCTGCTCAGCATGGTGCACGAGCGCCCCGGGCATCTGCTCGGGAGGCAGCACGTGATCGACCACGCCGGTGGCCATCGCGCCGCGTGGCATCTGATCGTGCTCGGCCGACTCAGGCGCCTGCGCCAGCACCATCCCGCCAGCGGCCTTGATGTCCTGGATTCCGAGCGAGCCGTGGCTGCCCGTCCCGGACAGGATGATGCCAATCGCGTGCGCCTGCTGATCGGCCGCCAGCGATCGCAGGAAGACGTCAATGGCCGTCTGCGACCCGCGGCGCGGTGGCGGTGGCGCCACGTGCAACACCCGATGCTCGATTGTCAGATCGGCGTTGGGCGGGATGATGTACACGTGGTTCGCCTCCACGCGCATGCCGTCCTGCGCCTCAATCACCGGCATCGTGGTCTGCTTGGCCAGCAGCTGGACCATCAGGCTTTCATGCGTGGGGTCCAGATGAGGGATGAGCACGAAGGCCATCCCGCTATCCCCCGGCATGGCGCTGAACAGCTTCTTGAAGGCGTCGAGGCCCCCTGCCGAGGCACCAATCCCGACAACCGGAAACGTGAGGTTCTCCGACCGCTGGGTCCGAGCCGAGGCCTTTGGCATGTGGCGGGGCTCAATCTTACCGCCCGCGCCGCGCCGGGCAATACGTAATCCCCCCCTGACTGCCGAAACCCTCACCCCCGTGTAGGCGAATCCCCGACGGCCTTGTGAAGGATCACCTGATTGAAGGGACGCCCCGATGGGGACAGGATGGCGGGTCCCCAGAGAGAAGTCGCCGGTTTGGGAGAAGTCGCCATGTCGTCAACTGACACGCACATCACCGATTGGCTGCAGCTCATACGCGCCGAGTATCTCGAGATGCCGGGCCTGCGTCTGACTGAGTCCCAGGTGCGGCGACTCTGGGGCCTCGACCCGGTGACAAGTGAGGCGCTGCTCTCGGCGCTGCTCGACGTGAACTTTCTCAGACGTACTCGCGAGGGCGCGTACGCGCTCGCCGATCGGGACTGATGGATACGCCGGCGTCGTGCCGTCGCAGGCTGACGATTGACGAGCGCCTCCGCCGGTTGGGGTGGCTCGGCCTGTGGCTCGTCGTGCAAAGCGGCACGCGGCTATGGCTGACCGCGCCGGCCTCCGTGGCTGGCCCGCACGCCGGTCGCGTTGGGACGGCAACGACATGGCCGACGTGGACGGAGCGATGGTGCCGGGGCGAAAGGTGATGCCTGTGAAATGGCTCTCGATGCTCAACGATGGTGACGCCGTGATTGCCCGCGAGGAGACGCCCAACGGCCCGCGGTTTGTCGTGCACAGTCGCGGAGGCCCGCAGTTCATGTGTCGGACCTATGCCGAGGCCGAGGCTCGGACCCTCGCCTACACCGGGCGTGCCCACGCTGACGCCTGGTATGCGGATGGACGCAGGCTCCAACTGGTCGGCGCTCGTCATGGCACGATCGCGCCAACAGCCTCGAGGGATGCGGACGTTCAGGACACCAAGTGAGAACGGGGGTTGGATCGTGAGCGCTTTCGATCTCGATCGGGAATGGCGCATGCTTGGCACCACGCATCCAAATATCCTGGTGGTGGGCGCCGACGCAGCCACCGACGCGGCGTTGCGTGCGCTGGAGCGCATCTGTCGGCAGCCCGTCGTGACCCGTCGCGCGGCTGATCCACTGGATCTGCCGTCGCCATCCTCTTCTGGCACGCTGATTCTCCGAGACGTGGACGCCTTGTCGCTCGACAACCAGGGCCGCCTGCTGACATGGCTGGACGAGGCGCAGGGTCGTATGCAGGTCATCACGACGACGGCACGGGAACTCTCGCCGCTGCTCGAAACCAGGGCATTCCTCGCCGCTCTGTACTACCGTCTCAATATCGTCTACCTCAACCTCCCCGAAGAAGCGGATCGCGGCACTCGTATCTATCCAAAGACGCGAGCCGCACAGGTGGCACCCGAGGCCCGGCGCCGTGGAACGGCAGCATAGCGGTCCGGCCAATCGTCGCTGGCCCTAATCCTTTCGCATCTGGACGAAGACTTCGCGCCCTTCCCGCCATACGAGCACGAAGACTGGTTGGCCGGTTTGAATACGTTGGAGCTCTGCTCTGGCCTGCGCGGCGGTGTGGACCTCTCGGCGATTCACTTCGCGAACGACATCGCCTGGCTCGAAGCCCGCGCGGTCCGCAGGGCTGCCGCCCGCCACTTCGTCGACCACGGCACCGTCAAATCCCTGCGGCAGTCGGAGTTGCCGGGCGATGGAAGCGGTGACGTCCTCCAGGACGAGGCCGAAGTCATCCGCCCGGCCGCCGGAGGTGCTGGCCGCGCGACCGTCGTCGAGCACCATTTCCTCGACCGTGACCGTCAGACTGCGCTCCTGGCCCTTGCGCATGACGCGGATGTTGAGGCGCGTGCCGGGAGCGGTCGAGGACACGAGCGGCACGAGCTCATCAGCGCTCACCATGGGCCTTCCATTGACATCGACGATGACGTCGCCGGCCTGGAGGCCCCCGCGATCGGCGGCGGAACCACGTTCGATCGCCGTCACGATCGCGCCCCCCGGCCTGGTCAGACCGAGCGCTCTGGCCTCGTCGTCGTCCATCAGGCCGCTTCGAACCTGTACTCCAATGCGACCGCGCACGACCTTGCCCTGGCGCAACTGCGGCAGCAATGCCTTGACGGTGTTGATGGGTACGGCGAAGCCAATCCCGATGTTGCCTCCGGTTGCGCCGCCGAGAATCGCGGCATTGATCCCGACGACTTCGCCGCGGACGTTGAGGAGTGGCCCACCTGAGTTTCCCGGGTTGATCGAGGCGTCTGTCTGAATCATCTTCTGCCAACGGCCCTCGCTCACTTCGAAAGGCCGGCCTTGATAGCTCACCACGCCAATGGTGACGGTATGCCCGAGTTGGAAGGGATTGCCGATGGCCATCACCCAGTCGCCGGGCTCGAGCGCGTCTGAATCCCCCAGCGTCGCGACCGCCACGCTTGGCGGCAGTTGCTGCAGCTTGATCAGCGCGCTGTCAGACAGCGGATCGCGTCCGACGACCGTCGCGCGGTAGGTGCGGCTGCCTTCGCCAAGGAGGCCGACATTGATCATCTCGGCGCCGGCGACGACGTGATTGTTCGTGAGGATCTCGCCGGTGCGACTGATGAGCACCCCCGAACCGACGCCGCGCTGCACGCGGCTCTCAGGCTGAGGGAGCCGCCGCCCGAAGAACTGCCGGAAGAAGTCGTCATCGGAAAACGAACTCGAGGGCTGGACGCGGACCTGCGTCAGGATGGCCACGACGGTCGGGTTTTGCCGGCGCGCGATGTTGCGAAACAAGGCCGTGTCCATCGGCGCGCCCGCCGGTTCCTGAGTTGCTGCGGCCGTCGCCTGCGGCGCCGAAGAAGCGACCAGTAACTGGGGCACGCCTCGCGAGGGC
>JBAUGX010000016.1:0-25241 GCA_049679965.1 Vicinamibacterales bacterium | reverse complement strand
GAAGAGCTTATGCCTCAGTAACTTCTCCTAGTATTGGGCGTCCGCTCGCGTCCCCGGGAATCTCCTGGAATCCGCCTCCGTCGTGGCAACATCGTGGCAACGTGTCTTGGGATCAGCTTTGCTTCGGTGATTGACGCAGTCGCCGACCTGCACTCGCTTCTCCGGAGCACGGTGGGGATCGGTAGCCGATAAATAACGCGCGTCTGCTGACTTTACCTCATCGTGATCTGCGACGAAGCAGGAGGCTGGGTGAGAAATCAGTTCTTGCCAACGTGCTTCTGCCGCTCTGCTTGCAGAGTGGCCCAGTCCTCCTTCAGCTCGTCGAGGGCCGGCTTGACGCAGAGCGTCTCGAGGGGCTGCGAGTGCGCTTCCGTTATGCGGCATGCCTTTTCGAAAATCGGCAGCACCAATGAGATGGTCTCCTTCAGCAGCTCGGTCTTGATGTTTGGCAGGGACGTCATCCTGACGTGTGGCCGATACCTCGCCGTCACATCTGCGAGCACTTCCTTCTCGATGAACGTCTCGCACCAGCTGCGGATTTGACCCCATGCTCCGCGGATTAGGTCCTCCCGCATCACGCCCGTTTGCTTTTCTGCCATTTGAATACGTGAATTGACTTGCTTGCCGATTTCCTTTGGGGTGTCCCACTTCGGATGCAGCAGTGCCTCCACCTTCCCGGGGACCTTGTCTTCGCTCGAAACCTCGTAGTACTTGCAATCGCCGGGGTTCTTCTCAAACCGGTTCAATGCTTCCGCGGTGAACCAAATGTTGTGTGTGAAGACAATCACCTGCCGCTCCGCGCTCAACTGCACGATGCGGTCCACGACGTACTGCAGCCGCTTGTAGTCGAGGCTGTTGACTGGGTCATCAAAGATCACCGGCGCGTTCGTCTGCGGCATCCCGGCTTCAGCGAGAAAGTCCGCAAGCGCGATCACCTTCTGCTCACCCTCCGACAGAATCTCGCTCAACGCGTGCCTAGGAACAAGGCTCTTGCGGCGCTTCGGCTGAGCGTCACGGCCGGGGAACTCGAGCTTCACTTGCGGCGCTCGCAGCGCCCTGCACTCGTCCTGGAACAACCGCTCGAAGTCCTGATTCACGAGATCTTCGCTTGCGGTTTTGGAAACGACAGTCAACGACCGAGACAAGCCGCCGAATGTGCCGCTGACGCGTTCCGCGCTCGAAGCCCACTTCGCGTTGTTCACATATTCTTCGACTTGTACAATCAGCTCGCGCAGCTTGAGCCGGGCCTCGAGGCTCGCGAGCTGCCCCGAGTACCCACCAAGAAGCCTCTCGCGCTCGAAAGCTTCAGCTGTCAGCGTATTGATAAGCTCCTCGGCTCGCGCAGCACCGTCCCGCATCAGCGGCGTAACTGTGACCGAGAGCGTGCTCACCAATTCCGATTCTGCGCTTGAAGCAGATTCGTCTTTGCGAAGCCGCTCCTGGATGGGCGTCGCGACTTGAAAGAATTGCTCTGCCTGGGCGAACGCCGGCGGTACCGTGCCGGACATTGCGGCGATCCTGTTGCTGAAATCTGCGCTGACATCGGTGATGGCGAGCTTGACGATCGACCGCGCTAGCGATTCGACTGTGGCCTGCGCGTTCGTCACGTCCTGCTTCAGTTGGTTGTTCGTGAAGTCACGGTACTTCTGAATCAGGGAAACTGCGGCGGCCTGCAGGGGCTGGTTGCAGTACGTGCACGACGCGCCTTCTGCTGGATAGCCGCTGGGTGTAGACGAGCGGATGTAGCCCTCGCCGGCCTCGACGAATCGACGCCATTCTGCGGACAACACGCCCGGGATAGCCAATCCCTTGAATGCGTTGACCGTGGCGTCCTCGTGCTTCTGCCGCGCAGTCTCAACCGCCGCCACCTGCTGGTTGTATGCGGACCAGTCAAACGCCTCAAGAGCGGCGCTGACTGTGCCGGCTCGCTCAAACAGACTTAGGTCGCCTTTTGCCGCCTGAAGCCGCAGCTCGCCCGATTGCGACTTCAAAGCTTCGACCTTGCCACGGAGGTCCGGAAGCTGTGTGACCTCTTCTTCTGGAACCATCGCGAGACGCTTCAACTCCTGAAGGTCTGTCTGCGGCCCGAGTGTCTCGATCTTCGAGTAGACGCTCGTGCCGCGCATAAACAGCGAAACGAAGGGATTGCCCTGCGGAAGCACTTTCTTGCGCTGCTCGTCAAGCCTCTGCTTGACGTCCTCAATCGCATCGTGTGCGATGCGGAATAGCGCCAAGTCACGCGGGGTGTAGATGTATGTTAGGTCCTCGTCGAGATGGACTGCGACAGCCTTGGTGTCAAAAACAGTAATGCGCGTGAAGGGCGACACGCCCGCCTCGCCCTTCCATTCGTGTGTGTCTTCCTTGTCGTCAAGCTTGTACTCGATCGACGCCTTTTGCGGCTTCGGGCCACCGCCGGCGAGCAGGTTTGGAAGGACTTCCTCTGGCGAGCGGACTGCCGCGAGGCGCTTTAGGACCCGCACGTAGCCACTTTTTCCGGCAGCGTTCTCGCCGAAGAGCACCGTCAGGCGTGGGCTGAAGATCACCTCTTGACCACCGCAGAGCGCGTTGACGCCATCGACGTCCCCGAGACGTATAAGCTGGAGTACTTGGACGTTCTCGCCGTTCTCCCCAGAGACATTCAGCGGTAGTAGCTTAGGAGCCGTGCCCTGCTTCAGCTCTTTCTCAATTAGCAGATACTCGTAGGCCGTATCGATCGCCGTCGAGGCCATCTGCTGCTTACTCGACACCGTCTCGCCGACGATGTACCTGACCCACGCGTCTTGGTTGTTTGCCCAGTCAACTAGCAGCGTCTGCGGGGTCTTGCGCTGCGTGACAACGACTGCCATTCCGCCCTCCAACGTGACACCAAGACTACCAGTCGGCCATGGTATCGTTGAACAGCAAGTCTAACAGTTGCTGCCCTGTTCTCGGCCGCGCGGGCGACGCCAAGACTGACGAATGTCAGCAGCAGAATCCCAGTGAGGTCAACGTGTCAGCTGATTCCGAAGATCTCCCTGAAGAGATCCGGCGCGGTTTGCTTAGCTTTATGCGCGAGGTTGATGGCCAGGTGAAAGTCGGAGACATGATGGGAATGGTGAACTTTATCCTCGAACATGTTGACCGATATCCATCACTCCTGAACGCCATCAAAGTGAACGAAGAGGCGTTGACCAAGCATATCCAAGAAACCGGCGAGGTGCCTCCCGGCGTGAGGGCAATTCGGAAAAGGGCGATACCCGGAACGAACGTTACGCGACTCGACATCGTGCACGGCCCGGCGACTCTTCCGAACGACGACGATTGAACGCTCGATTCGGCGCGCGTACCGACATGATCCTCCGGCAGGCGAGCATCTGAACTCCGATCTCCGGCCTAGGAAGCCAGTGATCGGTAAACCCTTGGCGACCACTCGATACCTAGCGATATGCGACGAGGAAGAGTCGTCTGAAGGGAAAGAGCACATCGCCGCTAGGTCGTGGCTGGAATTGCTGCGTGAGCACGGAACGAAAATCGGAGACGAACTGCTCGCGGTCAGTTTCGCTGGCAAGGGCGTCGAGCCAGGGCCGCAGGCCGGTGCCACGGTACCACTCAACGACTTCGTCGACGCTAGCCAAGAGATGGAGATACTCGGTCGTCCAAATGTCTAGCTGACGAGCATGTGGCGCGAGGACATCGTAGTAAAACTCTGTCGGATGGACATGCCACTCACGAGGAGCGCTCGTGAATCGATTCTGCCAAGCCGCTGACTGTGCAATGTTCCGCATCGCGCGATGGGGCGGCGCATCGAGGTTGGCTGGAACCTGTACGGCCAAAGCACCACCGCGAGCCACTTGCTCTAGCAAGCGCGGAAAGACTCTGGCGTGATCGGTGACCCATTGAAGCGCCGCGTTCGAAAACACCACGTCCAACGGCCGATCAGTGATCCAGGCAGCAATATCAGCTTCGACCCACTGCCCTGCGGGGTATGCGGCGCGCGCGGCAGCGAGCATCATAGCCGAGCTGTCAATTCCGGTTAGGTCAGCACGCGGCCAGCGCCTAGCCAGGACGGCCGTACTGTTTCCCGGACCGCATCCGAGGTCGACGACTCGCGCTGGAGCATCCAGCGCCACGCGCGCCGCCAGATCGACAGCGGGCCTTGTCCGCTGATCGGTGAACTGTTTATATACGTCGCTGTTCCAGGTCGGCATCGAGTAAGAGCGACCGCCGGCGGTGCTTGCTACCGACCCCGGCCGAGCGCTAGCGAAGCAGCACTATATAGCGTATCCCGCCCGTGGGCCACCTCGCACGATCCCTCCGGCCGACCAGCCGGTAAGCCGAGCAAGGCAGACGCGGGTCAACGAGTGAACATGGGGGCTCCCGATCGGGTGACGATGATCTCGGTCGAGTTCCCCACACCAAACTAGGTGACGATAGCGACTACTAGGGCCGGTCTGTGGTTACCATAGACTGATAGCGCAGTTTTGCCGCGCGCTAATCCCTATCCCGTTAAGAGCAAGACGGCTGCGACGAGAATGGCTTTGGGAGAGGTGGTAAGCGATCTCTGGCTTGCTAGGCCGGAGGTAACGCTCCCTAAACACTGTGGCGTTTTTCGCGATCCAAGGGGTTGCTGCGATGAATGGCATTCTGCGGCGTGCAACCGCTTGACTGACGCAACCTCGAACGCAGAACGGCTTACGTCAACAGATGGTGATTGCGCGTCAGCCCCGCCATCAAGCGGCACGAGCCGTTCCGCTGCTCGAAGAACCACTCACGCCGGAATGGCTGACGCGTGATCCACTCCAAGAGGTAGGCGTCTACCTGAGGGCGCGCTGCCTCCATGTGTGAACAATCATGAGGATCGATGGTCCGAGCATGGCCTCGGGCACCTCCTCAATCCCGCCGATCCCGACGCCGACGATCCAGCATGGATTGCACAGGTGTGGACGAACTTGGTCCGAAGCAGTCTCAACCTGTCCATTGACCCCCTGGGGTTCGACTCCTTGCCCGTGATCGGCCGACTGGCGATCAGCAGCCCGCCTCTGTTACAGCCACTTGCCGCCCTGAACGCGCGAAAGTCGTTCCCGCACCAGGTGAAGCCGTTCAACTTTCTTTCAACCTGTCACGTGCGAGAGCTGGGGCATCCCACGCGAGGGGTCGACCCGACACACTTTCACCTCATTGCTCCCTATGAGCGAGATGCTCGGCGCTGGTTGTCGATGCCGTGGACAGACCGTTATTCAGGGAAGCGGTTTGGCATCCGCACGACTGGTGACTGTGGCGACCGACAGACGGCGCGTGTCCAGACCTACGGTGATGTGGTCGAGGCGTATGCGTATCATCCCGAGGCCAAGTGCGCCGGTGCGCACGGCGAGCCTTGCGGCAAGCAGACCGTCGGCCTCTTGCAGCGTCGGCATATCACGATTGGCGAGATTCACGCGATCGGGAAGGAATCCAACAGTCTCGAAGAGGTGCAGTCCGGCGTCGAGCACGACGAGGCGAGCGTCTATACGGAGTATTTCGACTCAAGGCGCGACGCATGGACCACGAAGACCTGGCCTGCCGTGAAAAGGGCTCGGTTGGTTGACCTGGAACGCGAGTGCAAGGACCGGGTCTCTCGGAGGGCGCTCATTGATATTCGTGCGGGCCGTAGCCGACCGCACGCCCGAAACCAAGCGTTTCTCGCGTCGGTTGTGCGCAAGCTGGGGTTGCTTTAAGATGTCTCGCCAGACGGCCTTTACGGTGCTCCATTCCAGAGAGATGGGGGTCAGGTTGTGCGCGCGCCCGCCGTTGCTCTCCTTTTCGCAAGTCTGGCGAACGTAGGGTTCGGCCAGTCCACCGAGCCACCACGCTTCGACGTGACCTCGGTGAAGCCCACGCCGCCGGAACGACAAAACAGTCTTCGCTTCGATTATTGCCAGTCGAGCGGCAGGTTCTCTGTTGCGGGCACGCCCGTGCTCTGGTCGATCAAATACGCGTATCGCCTGAAGGACTATCAGATTGCTGGTGCGCCAACATGGCTAGACGAATTCCATAATGCATATGACATCGAAGGAAGACCATCAAGAGAGGTGAGCAACGCACAATGCCGCTTGATGGTACAGTCGCTTTTCGTGGACCGATTCAAGCTCGCCGCGCATCGTGAAATGAGGGAATCTCCGGTTTATCTGCTGACCATCGCCAGGAATGGAGCGAAGCTCGGCAAAGGTGGAGTCAAGCTCAACGGGACCACCCAACTTAACGGGACCGGAGAGCCGTCGTGGCCTGACGGCTGGACGATGTCTGAGCTTGCCACGTATCTGTCGGACTTCACGGATCGTCCCATCATCGATCGCACAGGCCTTCAGGGAAACTACGGAATCACCCTCGATTTTTCCCGGACGACCGATGACATGGAGCGCCCGAGTCTTTTTACTGCGGTGCAAGAGCAGCTAGGGCTTCGACTGAACACCGGAACTGCCCTAGTCGAGATATTCATTATCGATCACATCGAGAGACCCGATCCAAACTGAGGTCGCATCTGCCAGGCGCAAGGGTAAATGTCACGAGAGGATCGTTATGAAGCCACTCTTCTGCACGTTCCTAGTTGCGTTGCTCGCCACTTTAGTTCCCGGTAGAGTGGGTGCTCAACGGCCCGTAGACGACATCAAATTCTTGAAGATGAGCGTTCCAGGAAAAATAGAACGCGTGTCTTGGTCGGTCCTGCGTGATCAATGTTCAATCCAGATATGGGGACCGTCGTTTCCAATCGCGGTCGGAGATCCAACGAACGAAATCCAAGCACACGAAGCTCTATTCCCTCGGACACAGGTATGGCTCTTGAAGTCTGACGGAACTGCTATTCGCCAAACTCGAAAGCCCGAGCGGGGTGGTGTTGGCGACAATGGCTCTGCTCGCAGAGTGGTGGCCGCCTATTTTCCCGCTTCCGCATGCAAGGAAGCCATTTCAGTAGTCGTGAAAGTTGATGAGCAGTTCTTGGTAGAACCGTTGCCGCTCATCAAGTAACACATAGGCGGGCCAGAGCGCCGCACGCACAGAGTGGGTGGCGAGCGCGCCCGCACGCAGACTCGCCACTCGCCCAGACGCCCACTCCCCCCTTGAGCCGCACACCCGATAGGGCAGTTTCGCCGCGCGCTAATCCCTATCCCATCAGGCTCTTGACAGCCGACATCACGGAGCCTATGCTCTCACCTAATCTATATAGGAGAGACATGGCCGACCGCGCCGAGTTGCTGCCTGGCACGTTGGATCTGCTCATCCTGAAAGCGGTGTCTCTGGGCCCGCTTCATGGCTACGCGGTATTGCTGCGTATCGAGCAGATGACACACGGTGCCCTTCTCGTTGAACAAGGCGCTCTGTATCCCGCGCTCTACCGCCTGGAAAAACAAGACCTCGTCGACACCGAATGGGGCGTGTCCGACAACAACCGTCGCGCCAAGTTCTATCGCCTGACAACGTCCGGTCGCACGCGGCTCCGGGAGGAGACCGCGAGCTGGGCTCGGCTCGCCAGGGCGATGACCGCAGCCCTCGACACAGCACGGGGGGAAGTATGAGTCCACGAGGGCGCCTCTCTCGTTTGATGTCCTCCCTCTTCGGTCGTGCGCGGTTCGAGCGCGACATGGCCGACGAGCTGCAGTTCCACCTCGACGCGCGCGTTGAGACCCTCGTTCAGACAGGGTTGAGTCCCGACGCCGCCCAACGTCGGGCCAGGCTCGAGTTCGGCTCGGTCGACGGCTACAAAGATCGGCTTCGGGAGGTCCGTGGAGGACGGTGGGTCGACGATCTGCGCGCTGATCTCGTGTACACCTTCCGGGGCTTCCGCCGGAATCCAGCGGTGTCGGTGACGGCAATCCTGACGATTGCGATCGCAGTCGGCGCCGTCACGAGCATGTTCAGCGTGACGCGGAATCTCCTGTTGGCCGTGCCGCCGCACGTCGCGGCCCCGGATCACCTCTTCCGGTTCTATCAAGAGTTCCCGCCCGAAGACCGCGGAGGTGCCTCAAAGCCATTCGCGCAGACATCGTATCCGTTCTACGAAGTGCTAACCGAGCACGCGCAACAGCTCGAGGGGGTTGCTGCATACAGCGATGTCGATCTGGCAGCGGGCACAGGACCGGATGCTCGCATGACTCACGCGGTCATGGTCTCGGCTGGCTTCTGGCACACACTAGGCGTGCGCCCCGTAGCGGGCCGGCTGATGCTGGATAAAGAAGCGCATCCGGCGACGGGCGCACGCGTGGTCGTCCTCGGCCACGCGTTCTGGCAGAGCCGCTTTGGAGGCCGCTTTGACGCGGTGGGAGAAACCTTGCGAATCAAGGGACAGCCGTACGAGATCGTCGGGGTTGCTCCTCCCGGCTTTCGCGGCGTCGAGCTCGCGGACGTCGATCTCTGGCTGCCTCTGTTCGCCAGCGAAGATGGCTCGGGCGGGCCCGTGACATGGCACACGTTCGGGGCGTCCTACAGCCTGAAGCTTGTCGCCCGACTGAAGGCGAACGTGAGCGTAGAGCAAGCCTCCGCTGAGCTCACGGCCCTTCAGCGAACGTTCCTTCAGGATACCTACGGGCCAATGTTTCGAGATCCGTCGAGGCTCGAGCGGTATCGCGGCGCCCGCGCGCTCCTGGGACCCCTCACTGGAGGCTTGGGAGATGACCTTCGCCCGATTCGCGAAGCGCGCGTCACTCAGTGGCTCCTTGGGATCGCGGTCGTACTTGTCACCATCGCCTGTTCGAACGTGGCCGGTCTACTCTTGTTGCGCGCCATGCGGCGCCGGCGAGAAATTGCTGTCAGGCTGGCCCTGGGCGTCAGTCGGGCGCGACTCGCGCGTCAACTCTTCACGGAAAGCACGGTACTTGCGCTCGTTGGCGGAATGGCAGCGCTACTCGCCGTGCTCTGGGGCGGCGCGTGGCTACAGCGTACGATTCTGCCGGCCATGGCGTGGGAACCGGCGGGTCTCCTCGATCCACGTATCCTTGCGGTCGCCGGCCTATCCACATTGGCCGCAGCCTTCGCTGCGGGCGTGGCCCCCTTTGTCTACGCGAAGGCTGCCGTGCTTCCTAGTCTCCAGGACGGCCCACTCGCGGGATCAAGTCGGAGGCCTCGACTGCAAAGCGCCTTGCTGCTCGCTCAAGGCGCTTTGTCGGTCACCCTACTCATCGGCGCTGGACTGTTCCTGCGAAGTCTGCACAACGTGGAAACCCTGGATGTCGGGCTTGCCCGTGACGAAGCACTCGTCGTGCAGATCGACTTCTCGGGTAGCGGACGCAGCAATGGCGATGTGACCGCGTTCTTCGAACGTGCACGGGAGCGCGTCTCGGTGCTGCCGGGTGTGGTGCAGGCAAGCCTCTCTCTCACGGTTCCGTTGCGCGGCGCTCGTGGCGGCGGTGTGGTGCGTCTCCCCGGCCGTGCCGAAGCCATCACGGGGCCAAGAGGCGTTCCCTTCGTGAACTACGTGACGCCGGGGTTCTTCCAGGCGACCGGTATGCGCATGCTCGAAGGCCACGAGTTTTTTGAGACGGACCGCGGCGGCGGATCCGTGATCGTCGTCAACAAGACGATGGCGGGGCTGGGGTGGGGAGATCAATCGCCAATCGGACAGTGTGTCTACCTGCTCCGGCGCGAGACCTGCACGACGGTTGTTGGCGTAGTCGCCGACGCAGTCATGTTCAATATCGTCGGGGAGGCGCCTCACCCGTACTACTTTGCGCCGCTCGCCCCAAACGGGAACGGCCCTCGTGCTTTGCTCGTGCGGACAGCAACTGGGGCGGCTCCAATGGATGCTGCGTTACGTCGGGCCTTGCAGGAATTGGATAGCGATCTGCCCTTCGTCTCTATCGAAACACTGGACGAGGCCTTGAATCCACAGATCCGTTCGTGGCGACTTGGCGCAGCGGTGTTCACGGCGTTTGGGGTCCTAGCCATGACGCTGGCGATGGTTGGTCTCTGGTCGTCGGTTTCCTATGCGGTCTCGCAGCGGACCCGCGAGTTTGCCATTCGCTTGGCGATGGGGGCCGAGCCGACCGCACTCTTGAGACTCGTTCTTCTTGACGGACTACGGAATGCGGCGGTCGCTATCGCGGCTGGAGTGACAATCGCGGCGTTCGCCAGCCGCTTCATCGCGGATCTCCTGTTCAACGTATCGCCGCGTGATCCCGTCGTGTTCGGTGCGACCGCCGTCGCCGTTCTGGCGGTGGCGGCGGCAGCAAGCCTGCTGCCGGCCTGGCGGTCGACTCGCATTCATCCCGCCGACGTGCTTCGAACGGACTAGAATCGGGTGCGACCTGTTCGAACTATTCCCATTAGGCTTCTCGAGAATCTATGGTCGCGTCCGTCACGCTTGAAAACGCCGTCGTTCGCCTTGAACCTCTCACGCCTGATCACGCATCGGATCTGGCCAAGGCGGCAGAGGACGGTGAGCTGTGGAAGCTGTGGTACACATCGGTTCCCCAACTAGATTCAGTAGCGGCGTACATCAAGAAGGCGGTCGCTGCGCAGTCGGCGGGCCACGAGCTCCCTTTCGTGATTCGACTCCGTGAATCTAACCGAGTCGTTGGTACGACCCGTTACCTCCACATCGTCGAGGAGCACAGACGGCTGGAGATTGGTTCGACCTGGATCGCTAAGTCTTGCCAAGGGACGGCGGTCAATCCAGCGTCCAAGCTGCTTCTGTTGAACCACGCGTTTACGGTGCTGAGCGCGAATCGGGTTGAATTCGTCACGCACGTCAACAATACTCAATCCCGTGCGGCCATCCTCAAGCTCGGGGCTTCCCAAGAAGGGGTTCTCCGCCATCACAGAGTCATGCCGGACGGAAGTCTCCGTGACTCGGTAGTCTTTAGTATCTTGGCTTCCGAGTGGCCAGCAGTTCGCGAGGCACTCCAGAGGCGCATCGAACTGCGCGTCAGCCAGTAACAATATCGTGCCGAGCCAGAAGGTGTCGATCGAGAGTGCGGAACACTATGTGTGGGGCAGCGGCTGCGACGGCTGGCACTTCGTCAATCAGCCCGCTCTGAGTGTCATTCGCGAAAGGATGCCACCCGGTGCCTTTGAAGCGAGACATCTTCACCACAGGGCACGTCAGTTCTTCTTCGTCCTAGCTGGAACCGCAGTTCTTGAACTAGACGGACTGAGCCATGAACTCCGATCTGGCGAAGGCCTCGAAGTTCCGCCCGGCGTGCCTCATCAAATCACCAACAGCGGTACCGAACCCGTTGAGTTTCTGGTAGTGTCGCACCCACACAGCCACGGTGACCGCTCGATGGTCTGAGCTATGAGCCTAACCTGCGATGGAGCCGACGCACCTGCTGGCCGTGATGTTGTCGCCGCGGTGCGCGGCTCATCGCTATCGCTAGGCGGACTACACTCGGATGATGTCATGGCGTTTCCTGAAGCGGCTGTCGCTCAATTATTAGCAGATTGTAAACGACACTGTTGCGTCTGCTGGCGGTGGTGCGGCTCCAAGACCCACGTGCATCACATTATTCCTCGTACCCAGGACGGGCCGGACGAAATCGACAACGCCATCCCCGTGTGCTTGGATTGTCATGCGGAAATCGAGAGTCGCGGCAACATGGGGAGGCAGTTCAGTCGGACCGAACTTCGGGAGCACAAACGACGTTGGCTTGAAATCTGTCGCGATCACCCCGAAGTGGTCGTCCAGTCCAGTCGAGCCCAACCGGCGACCGGACCGCTTGAAGCACTTCTCAGCGAACTTGAGTACAACGCGGTCTTGCTGACAGGGGATGATCACCGCGCTGACTATGCCACTCTCGCGGTGGGGCAATTCGACCGCGCGATTGCAGCCAATGCGCTATCGACTCTCGACGCGGCCGCTCGCGAGCGAGTCTATCGAGTCTACAAGTTGATCACCGAAACGGCGGATTTGATTCGCGCCAGAATGATGCATCCGCCTGGTGGCAACCCGTTTAATACGATCAGTAACCAGATTCGTGAGAAGAGGCTAGAGCTCCGAGCGCAGGTGGCAAGCACTATCGAATGTCTGCGCTTGGCGCTCGGAGCCGAGGAATGAGCGTTGCGGAGCCGTCTGAGCACAACCCAGGACCGAAACCCAGTCTTAGGCATTGAACCGCCGCATTTAACTTAATCGCGTCACACCTCTCTGCGTAACGACATGGAGCCGACCATGAGCCGAACGTCAGGTACTCGCAATCGTGAGAGAAAGGACGCGCTCCCTTGGGTTCCAATCGGAATTGTCGCGCTGGCTGTTTACGCGGCACTGTTGTTGGGCGGCTATTCGCTCCGTTCTTGGGTTGATACCAACAAGCTGGGAACCGTTGGCGACTTTTTCGGTGGCATGGCAAATATCGTCGCAATGGCCGGCGTCATCATCGCGCTAGTCATGCAGAAGCAAGAACTGATGTATCAGCGGTGGGAGCTTGAGGACAACCGCGAAGTTCTTGAGCAGCAGAAGGTCGAGCTTGCGCGCCAAGCAACGTTCATGGGTGAGCAAGTCGCAGCGCTGAAGCAGGCCAACACAGCGCAAAACCTTGTTATCGTAAACAAGCTGATGCTCGACTTCCGCCCGGACCGTAAATATCTGATCGAGTCGCTTTCCGCTAAGCCCTACTCGACGTGGGACGACAACGACAAGGAGGTAGCCCGAAGGACTCTTGCCCAATGGAATTCCGTCGCCGTTCTTATTTCAGAGTTTGGGGTTCCGGCCACGGTTCTCGACCAAATGCGCTACACCGTCTGTAAGTGCCGCGACGTAGCCTCTCCATACCTAAAGGAGGTCCTTCGCCTCGAGAGCCAGGCTCACTGGCGCAGCTTCCGTGATCTGGCTGATAAGCTCTGTGGCGGCAATCCGCCAACCAGGGCCTGAACCCGACGGCCGACGTTGACGCGGCGACGGCCGCGGGTTAGGCCCGATCGTTATGCCGGCAAGCAAGGACACTTGACTCTCGGAACACGCGGAGAGCGAAAGGAGCGGTAAGAACCATGCGCTGGGGAGATCCCCTTATCGGGCGGATCGAACCGTATGTCCTAGTGGGCGTCGCCGCGTTGCTGGCTGTGGCTTACGTCGTCCGGGCTGCGGTCGGGTACGATAATCATTACCCCCGAGACCTCAGCCAGCGCCATGCTTCTACTCATCTTCAGCATGATGCTGGTCAGTGCGTCTTTCTGGCTTTTCTTCGTCTACACGCTGGATCGGCCGACTATCCGTGAGTTTATCGAGCGGTCCCAACAGACCGTGAATCGGATCTTTGGAGTTCTGCTGGTCCTTCTTGGCATGAGGGTGGCGTCCCTGTCTCGATAAATCGCGGTGACCGCTGGTTTCTTGACCTCGGGCCTACAAGACCCGGGATCGCGAGATCCGGCCTCAGAGGCCAGGGATCGCCGGCACCCCAGTCCGAGAATCACTGCACCCTACGATCGTTTATCGTGAGGAATCCTGCTGTCGTTAGGCGGAAGTGTCTGCTTTATCGAGGGAAGCTCCTCACTCGTTGACGAAGCGTGTTTTGAGCGCCATGAGCGTCCGCGTCATCGACTCCCTTGCTGTCCGGTCAATGAGCGGCGTGACGACGTAGCTCACCACGGCCGGCACGTCCCGGCTGAGACTAATCGACTCGCACTCCACGATCACCCCGCCGGCCACTTCTTCATAGCGCCAGTAGGCGTTGAGGCGCCACAGAAACCCACGGTCGTCGCCGATCGGCCGCTCTCGCTCCTGCGGTGTGTTCGGGGCAGACAGCTCGGCGATCTTCGTGGCCCTGCTCACGCTGGTCGCGCGCGTGGCGCCGTGACGGGCAAACGTGACGAGGTGCTCCGTGTTGTAGACGACCGTCACCACCTTGCTGCGCTGCAACTTGAGGTAGATCCGTATCCAATCGGGTCCGCGCTCGAGGACCGTCGACTGCAGCACATCTTCCTGTCGCGTCGGGGGCGTGCCGTGCTGCAGCTCGGCGACGAGCTCTGCGACAGTCATGCCGGGGATGAGCACCTCGCCGCGCCAGTGATGCACGAGCGCGGACGGCACCTCCAGGGTCCCGCCGTTCGCGTCGATCGTCTGCATCTTCTGCACGACGACTGCGCCACCAAGCACGGCGCGCCGGCCCGCCCGCGCGTCCCGCGCAAAGTCCATGGCCAGGAATCCGCGCGAAGATGCCAGCTCACGCCCAATCCGTTGCTCCGTCGCCGACACGTACGCCGTCCAGGCGGCGGCCGTCTCGGGACCGAGGTGGGCGGCGGCTAAGCCGGCGGCTGAGGCCAGGAGTATCACTGCTGACAGGGCCACGACGGGCGCGGTGCGAACACGAGACGAAAGCAGACGCATCGGCAACCTCCTTGGGGTTCACTGACCAATGCGTCATCGGCGCGCCAGACGGCTCACCCCCGTTGGATGATCCGGTTCGGAGCCCCTTTTGCGCGGTACCCGATAGGAAGTATTGAACATGAACGTCACGACCGCACCAGCTGCCGCCCGCCGCCAACGAGTTTCGGGATGCTACCAGGCTGCTCACGACCGTCCTGGCACCGCTCGGGAAGCGAACGTTAGGGGAAGGGTCTCCCTTATCGAGGGGGCTTCCCCGTCGGCCGCAAAACGAGCGTTAGCCAGCGGTCCGACAGACAGTGGCCCGTCTATGTCTCCGGTGAATGAAGCCGCGCAAACCTGTTCGTACGCACTCCCTGTCCTGCGGTTAGCAACTAGGTGGACATGATCGCCAAGAAGAACCTGTTGCCCAGCCCAGGCGAACGCGATGCACCAACAGATAAATTGACGAAAAAAACAATGCCGCCAGCCAAGAGAGGCCCGGGACACCCGGTATCCCGGCACATACTTGCTTCATGAACTCTGGCGCTCCTTTACACAAGACGACATGGTCAGTTCCGCGAAGGACTTGGTGACGTTCGACTATTCTGTTCCCGCGCGGCGACGGCGGCGCGCAGAAGGCCTTTGGCGCCTTCGTCGGTTGGCCGCAGCCGTACGGCCTCGGTGAAGTGTGCGATGGCCTCATCGAGGCGCCCGGCCCGCCTGAGGGCGAGCCCCAGGTTGTTGTGCGCGTCGAAATACTCGGGCGCGATTTCGAGTGCGCGGTTGAAATGGACCATCGCCTCGTCGAGGCTGCCCGACTGGGACAGCATCGTGCCCAGGTTGTGATGGGCCTTCGCGTCGAGGGGCCGCAGCCGCAGCGTTTCACGGAATCGAGCGGCCGCCTGGTCGGTCTTGCCCGTCATCGCCAGCGCGACGCCCAGGTTGTACTGCCCGTCGGCGCGCGCGGGGTCTGCCTCGACGACCGTGGTGAACTCGGCGATGGCGTCGTCGATCTGGCCTTTCCTGCCGAGCAGGATGCCGAGGGCGTGGTGCGACTCGACGTAGTTGGGCCTCCAGCGGATGGCCGCCCGCAGCTCCTCGATGGCTGTGTCGCTCTGCCCCTGCGACTCGAGGGCCATGCCGAGGTTGTGATGGGCATCCGGGAAACGCGGCTCTGTCCGCAGGGCCGCGCGATAGTGGCTGATGGCCTCATCGATCTGTCCTTCGCCCACGAGCACGACGCCGTAGTTCGTGTGGGCTTCCGGGCTGTCGGGGTTGAGTCGCAGGGCCTCGACGTAGTGCGCGATGGCTTCAGCGGTCTTTCCGTCTTCCTTCAGGAGCATCCCCAGATTGTTGTGCGCCATCCAGCTGGCCGGGTTCTTCGACAGGGTGTCGGTCCAGAGCGTCCGCGGATCGCGAAACGCCCGCGTGTGGGCCGAGGTCAAGATGCCGAGCACCAGGAGCGTAACCGCTCCGCCCAGGGTGCCGGCGGCCCAGCGCGAAGCCTCGGGCACGCGCGCGAGGATCCAGGCGCCGGCGGCGGCGGCAAAGACCATCAAAGCGACGACCGGCAGGTACGCGAAGTGATCGGCCACGAACGAGTAGCGCATCGGATAGACGTTGATGAAGCCGAGAGCCGGGGTCAGCACGCCGGCGTAGCAGAGCGCGCCGACCAGCGGTCCCTCGCCCAGGCGCTCCCGCGCCTGGAACAGGGCCGCGATGGTAGCCGCGGCCCCGAGCGGAAACAGGTACTGCCACCAGACGCTGGTGTCGATGGCCCACCGTGGGTACATGAACGCGAGCGTCGTGGGCCAGACGAACGTGCCAGGGTAGAACCAGAGCACTCGGCCGGCCACGAGCACGCGTTCGAGCGCTGAGAACTGGAACTCGGGACCGTTGGCGCCCACGTGATAGCGCTCGAGCCAGACGGTCGTCCCGGCCATGCTCAGGCCGACGATGAACATCGGGATGAGCCGCCATATCGTCTGCGCGTCGAGCGAACGGCGTTTCCACCAGAGGACGAGCACGAGGACCGCCGGCAGCGAGCACGCCGTGCTCTTGCTCAGGACGGCGGCGGCAAAGAGCGCCAGCGCGCCGAGATAGGGCCCCCAGCGGATCGTGGCGGCCTCTCGGTCTTCGGCTCGGAGGTAGGTCAGGAACGCCGCGAAAAAGAACAGGCCCGACAGCACGTTCTTCCGCTCGGTGACCCACGCCACCGATTCCACCTGCATCGGGTGCACCGCGAAGAGCGCCGCAGCGAACCACGCGCCGGCGACGCCGATTCTTCCGAGGACCCGCCAGAGGAGGAGGGCACTGGCGGCGTGGAGCAGGATGTTCGTCGCGTGATAGCCGAGGGGCTGAAGGCCCCACAGGCGGTACTCGAGCCAGAAGCTGGTGAAGGTGACCGGGTAGTACTGAGGCACGGACCGCGGCTCGAGCCAGAGCTGCCGGAGCCCGTCAAGGCTCCTCAGCACCAGGTTTTTCGTTACATAGTCGTCGTCGTCCCAGATGAATCCGTTCCTGAGCGACGGCAGGTACGCCACCACCGTAATCAGAATGAGCAGAGCGCCCCAGGCCAGACCGGCCGTCCGGTCAGCCTGCGCGGGCTCGGCAATCGACGCTGATGGCTCAGCTTCTGGCTGCGCGGTTCCCGGGGCGGAACGTGGGCGGCGGCGTCGGGCGCTCATCGTGACTGTCGGAGGGTACCAGCAGTTGGACGGGTTAGACACCCTTTCGCAACGTTCAGCAAACTTTTTGCCGGACGCTCGTGTATTGTACGCATCAACTGTGGCGAAACGCAGGCCTGCGCTCACGTCTCAATCCAAACTTCCTTCTGCGCCTGGCGGCCCTGGGAGTCCTGGGAGCCCTGGCAGTTTTGATGATGCGGTCCCCATCCTCGTCCATCTCGCCGCTCCCTGGCTCCTCATGGCCGCGCTCGAGCTGGCGCTGCACGCCGTTGTCCCGGCGACCGCGCTCCGGAACGCCGACCTTTCGATAGGCGCCAGAATCGCCCTTCTTGCGTACGGTCTCACCGCCGCGGCAGCGGCCGCGTGCGCGGTTGGAGTGCCGCTGCTGCTGTTGACGCGCGTCGGTCGATCGAGCGCTCTCGTGATCTGGGCGGCGCGAGGCGTCAAGGCCCTGGTGCTGTGGGTCGCGCTTCTCGTATACGGATCGAGCTGGGCTTCCTACTGGACGACGGGGGCCTTCCTCGATCGCGAGGCCCTCGTCTACTGGCTGCCTGAACCCGTTCAGGTGTTTCATTGGGTCTATCCACCCGTCATCGTCGCTGTCCTGGGCCTGACGCTGGCCGCGGCTCTGGCACTGGGATGGTGGGTGCCCCGATGGGCAGCCGCGCGAGCCCACGTCGTGCAACGCCGTCTTGTGCTGACCGCCGCGGGCGGCCTCGCGGTATTGATGGTTGTCGCGATGGTGGGCGACCTGGTGTATGGCGAGGAGCTGGCCGCGGACGGCTCGTCCTCGTACGAAATGGCTCGCGACGATCGAGCGGGTCCGTTTCTGCACGTCCTTGCCGAGCTGCGGGAGCCGGCAGTCCCGACGAGCGGCTCCGCTGCTCGAGCCGCTCAGACGATCACGGTCGAGCGCCGTCCGATTGTTTCCATGGCGCAGTACATGGCCGGCGTCGATCGCAGCCGGATCAAGCCGTGGAACGTCGTGATGATCCAGATCGAATCGCTGCGCGCCGACCAGCTGCGGGCCTACGGGGGGACCAGGGATGTCCTCCCCAACGTGGACCGCCTCTCGCGCGACTCGACCGTCTTCACCAACGCCTACATCCAGGCGAGCCACTCGAACTACGCGGATATGGTTCCGCTGTCCTCGCACTATCCGTTGCGATACCCGCAGATGTACTCGTACGTGGAGAATCCCCCCTATCCGCGCGTGATGATTTACGAACTGCTGAAGGCCGCCGGCTACAAGACGGGCGTCTTCTCGTCTCAGAACGAGAACTGGGGTGGAATGATCTACTTCCACAAACCAGCCAGTCTCGACAAGTTTTTCCACGCGGCGGTGTTCTCCGGTCCGACCTACGCGCCGTGGGAAGACGCGGGATTCGCGGACTGGGTGAAGGCCACCAGAAGCGCGGGGAGCGTGGACGATCGCTACACGACCGACGAGGCGATCAAGTGGATTGACAGCGTCGCCGGGAGCGGCAGCCCCTTCTTTGTCCACATGAACCTGCAGAGCAGCCACTTGCCGTACGTGCTGCCGGCGGACTTTCCGCGCCGCTTCGGGCCGGCGACGCTCGACTTCTCGA
This sequence comes from Vicinamibacterales bacterium, assembly GCA_049679965.1. Lineage (GTDB taxonomy): Bacteria > Acidobacteriota > Vicinamibacteria > Vicinamibacterales > CAVVIG01 > 2-12-FULL-65-11. Next base: position 6,720 of record JBAUGX010000016.1, on the reverse strand, counting down.
TTGTCTGGGCCACGTTCCCGCGCGACAAGATCAGCGTCGTCAAGGATCGGTATGCGGACAGCCTGTTCTACGAGGACACCCAGATCGGGCGTCTCCTCGATCTTCTGCGCCGCCGCAACATCCTCGACCACACCATCGTCGTCATCGGCGGCGACAACGGCGAGGCGTTCTACGAGCACGGCTTCGCCGCGCACGCGAGCTCCGTCTTCAACGAAGTCATGAAAGTACCGATGGTCTTCCACGTGCCCGGGAAGACGGCAGTACGGGACGACCGGCCGGCGATGTTCCTCGACGTGCCGCCGTCCATCCTCGATCTCGTCGGGCTTCCGCCTCACCCGGGCTTTCAGGGGATCAGTCTCTTCGAGCCGCAACCGAACCCGAACCGGTCGATCTTCATGATGGTGCAGACCGTGTGGGCCCATCAGGTGGCGATGGTGCAGGGCGCCTTCAAGCTGTTCTTCAGCGAGCGGGATGGCCGGTACGTGCTTTTCGACCTGATGAACGATCCCGGCGAGACGATGAGCCTGACGTCGACCCGGCCCGATCTGGTCGAGTCGATGGGGGGCCGGCTGCAGCTGTGGCGCGAGGCGCAGCTCAAGTACTACGCGGACCCGCAGCGTCAGGCCACCGAATACCCGCCGGTCCTGCCCGACTGACGCTCGCCGGTCTTCCCGTGACCCCTACAGGAGAGGTGCGTAGGCTCCTCTGAACCACTGGGGATCGCCAGATACCGGGCCGTCGTCGCGAGACTGGCTCGTCTGCGATGCGTTGGAGTCATGTAGCCAGCGCGTTGAGGCCGAATATGCAATGAGTAGTCGCCAAGGGTTTACTGACCACCGGCTTCGCACGCCGTGGATCCGACTGAACTGCTTGGCGTCAGATGGCGCGCTTCTCCAAGTATGACGCCAGCCGTTCTCCGGCTGTCAGAAGCTCCTGTTCGTTGACGATATTGTACCGATCGAACACGGCCCGTGTCTTGTGGCCGGTGAGCATCATGGCTATTCGCTCCGGCACGCCCGCCCTGATCAAGTTCCGCGCCGCAGTGCGTCGACAGTCGTGGAGAAGCCGGTGCGGCACCTTTGCCTTCCGACAGGCGTCGCGCAGCGCATAGCGCCAGACGCGCACTGCCACGCCATCACGCCCAAATACCCGAGGCGTGCTGCCCCGCCGCCTGACGCGGCGATCGAGCACCTTGCGCAGCGGCTCCGAGATCGGCAACACGCGGCCGGTCCTGGTCTTGGAGCGGCGCGGCGTGAGTCGGATGACCCCGCCCGATAGATCGACCTCGTCCCATGTGAGTCCCCAGATTTCGTTGCGCCGCCACCCCGAGTAATACGCAAAGTCGAGCACGTCCTGGTAGGACCGCGGGAGCTGGGCCCGGACTTTCAGGTACTCGTCATGTTCGAAGAACCCCTGGCGTGGTGGGTTCTCCTCCAACCGTTTCGGGAACAACGGCATACGTTCGAGTTGACCGCGCCGGATCGCGATTTGAAACATGCGACTGAGCGCCGAAGTTTCGCGATTCACGGTGGCGGCCTCGACCCCTTGCTGGCGGCGCTGCAACTGGTAGCTGCGCACGCGATCGGCCGTGATCGCCTCGGCAGCCACTCCGCCAAAGAACTCCCGCAGGTGTTCGACGCGCGCCCTCGCCGTCGTGAGCGACCGGTAGTGTTGCAATTGGTAGTCCTGGAGGTAGCCGATCGCCATGGCGTCAAACGTCGGCGGCATGTCGTCGGGTACGGCGGGCAGATCGAGTGGGGGGTTCTTCCGTCCATTCATCGGCGTGTGCGCTCCCCCGGTCTAGGACGTCCGCGACTCGCGGCCTCGCAGACGGGTGATCGCTGGTGGGCGACGCACCTGGTTGGCTCCTCGGGCTGGACGATTTACGAACTGTCAGATTTGGGTCTGCCCGAAGTAATCGCTGCCGTGGCCCTCCGAAGTTCAGCGTTCGATCAGTGGTTCGACATGATCAATGACCACCACCATCTGCGGACGCCATGATCGTTTCGAGATTCGCTCGGGAGTCGATACCCATCCGAGCAACGTCGCGATCGTCTATTTCGGCTCCCATGCCTCCGGCAGGGCGAGAGCACTCGCCGCAGCTGCCGTTCGAGGGGTCTCGGCAAACATCTTCTCGTCATATCCCACATTGATGCGGTACGACACGACGTTCCTCTCTCGTGCGCCTTCGAAGTTCACCGTTGTGGGCATTCGAAGACCGTCCACATCGACGTATTGATTCAGCGCATACGTGCTTGAAGGTTCCCAGGGTGTCACGACGACGACCCGGAGAGGCAGATGGCTCTCCGGGTCCAAGTCGTACTCCACTCTGACACCCATGGGCATCTCGGTCTCGACGATGTCCATCAGCGTGGCGCCCACCTTGTCGGTGCGTGCGCGCCTCAGCGCCGGCTTCAGGAACGCTGACTCGAGCAAGTACAGAAACTGCCCTTTGAGCATTTCGTAACGGAAGACGTTGGCCTGTCCCTCGGTCCACCGCAGTGGACCACCGCTCTGGTTCCACCAGGAGTGCCGATCCAGATCGAACGCCATGAGACTGAAACTCGGCCGGCCCGGGCGAAAATCTATCAACTGCCATCGACGACCGGGGAAGACATAGAGCCACTGTCTGAACCAGTCTCGTTCAGGCGTTCGCTCGACCGTGGTCCGCGACGTGACCAGCACGCTTTCGGTCCGGGACGTCACCACCAGATTCCGCACCCCTTCGAGCCTCGCCCGTCCACCCTTCGCCTGGATCGCCTGTTCCCACAGCGTCTTTGCGTCACGCTCTTGCGCAGGGAAGGCCGACGTCGACACACCACCAACGGCCGCAACCAGCAGCACGAGCAACCACCGTCGGCATCGTTCTCCAGCCATCTGAATCGTCCTCGCCGCCCAGTATACGCGCCCCATTTTTGCGACTCCTGCGTGTCAATCAGATATTGTGCAAGGCATGTCTCACGGCGAGCACGGCTTCGGCGCGCCGCTGTGTCGACCGCAGCTGTCAGCTCGCCCGGCTGATGCCGGCTCGCTCCTCGTAGTCCTCGTACGCCTCGAGCACGAGGTCGCGGAGGTGACGCTGCGCCGCCTCATCGGCGATCGGCCGCAGGAGCGCGAACGATCGGCGCTCGCCGTTCACGCTGTACTGCCGCGCCGGGAACGTGACGCTGTGGCCCCGGCCGTTCTGCCGCTGCCACACCGAAAAGCCGACGAGCTTCAAGCCGGCCAGCGGGCCGTCGGCGAAATGCAGTTCCGCGTCGGCGAGCTTGCCGGATGGGGTGTCCTTGCCACTCGGCAGAATCTTGACGGTCATGGTGTCTCCTTTGCGGTCCTGGGACAGACCGCTCGTTTGGTTGTTGTGCTGCCCTCTCCTCGTCGCCGCCGCCTACGGTACGCGCGTCAGGCGTGTCACGACACGCCGCAACACGCTCTCCGGAATCCGGAGCGTGCGATACACGCGCTTGCCCTTTCTCGGAAAACAGATCACCACGACGCCTGGCTCGTTCAGAAACAGGCGACGCACGGTGTCGTCGTTGACCTTGAGCCGCTCGGCGACGTCCACAATCGTGTAGAACGGCTCATCAATCTGCACCTGCATGTGGCCTCGATTTACATGCCGGCTGACGACGCCCCGTCGCCGACGACGCCAACCCTGAAGCGGTCGCCGTCGGCGACATAGCCGTCGACGCGGATCACGTGGGTCACCACCCGTAGGCTCGCGCGCCGCTCCAGGTGCATCACCAGTTGGAGGCTCTCGGCGATGGCGTACCGAATCGCCGCATACGGCAAGTCCACGCCCGACTGCAGCACGCACGAGGTGAATCGGCTCAGAGCTTGCTCCGCTGAGTTCGCGTGAATGGTCGAGAGCGTCCCCGAATGTCCGGTGTTCAACGCCTGCAGCAAATCAAAGGCTTCCCCGCCGCGGACCTCGCCGACGAGAATGCGGTCCGGTCGATGGCGGAGCGTGGCCCGCAGGAGGTCCCGGATGGTGACGGCGGGGAGATCCGCCTGTTGGCGGCGCGCCTCCAGGCGCACGAGGTTCGGCGCCTGCAATTGGAGCTCGGCCGTGTCCTCGATCAGGACCAGGCGATCCGCCGCGGGGAGGAAGGTCGCGAGGGCGTTGAGGAGCGTCGTCTTCCCGGTCCCCGTGCCGCCGCTGATCAGGATGTTGTGCCGGACGTCGATCGCGGTGCGCGCCACGTCCACCTGCTGGCGCGTGATCGTCCCGATCCGCACGAGTTCGTCAGGCGTAAAGAAGCGGGCGTGAAACTTGCGGATCGTGAGGGTGGTTCCGCCGACACTGCATGGGGGCACAATCGCGGCCACGCGCGATCCATCCGGGAGCCGGGCATCGAGGATCGGCTGCTCGTCCGACACGTCGTCCCCCAAGGCCCGGGCGATGTTCTTGACCGCGACTCTCAGGTTGCGCTCGTCGAGCTGCACGCCCTCGACGGCGTGCAGCCGACCCTCGCGTTCGATGAACACCCGGCGTGAGCCGTTCACCATGATTTCCGTGATGTCGGGGTCCTCAATCAGGTGCGCGATGGGCCGGAGGAACGGCAGAATCACATCGAAGCTCATCTACAGCACTCCGTTCGCGGCGTGATCGAAGTAGCTGGTCTGGACGTCGAGATGGGCGGGCTTGAGGAAGCAGTACGTCGGCGGCTGCGGCGTCACGCCGTCGTACGGCAGGACGATGGCCTGGGCGTTCGGGAGCTCCGCGAAGACCTTCGGCGGAAACACGTAGTCGGTCACGAGGCTGTACGTCTTCGTCGCGCTCACCGTCGTCCGCTGAGCGGCGGATCGGCCCGTCAGCAGACTGACGCGCGCGTCCTGCCCCGCTTCGGTGAGGGTGTAGCTGGGCTTCAGGCGGTCGTCCTTGCCGCACAGCTGCGCGGCGATGTCGGCACTAAAGTCGTCGGAGAGCGTCAGGAAGATTTTCGTCCGCAGGCCCTGCAACAGGGTGCGCCACGATTCGCCCGCGAGCGTGGACCGCAGGGAGCTGAGGCTCTGCGTCGCGACCATCGGAATACAGCGCGCCTGGCGGGCCAGCGAAAAGAATTTCTCGTCGCCCGACGGCTCGCTCTCCCCGGTCGTCGCGAAGGCCTGATACTCGTCGCAGACGAAGGCGACGGCTCGCCACGACTGGGTCGGCGCCGCCGTCATCTTTTGGATGCGGTTCAGGACCGCGCGCTGAAAGTCCTGCTTCAACAGCGTCCCCAAGGCGCGCGCGAGCCCAGGATTCATCGCGATCGGAAAATTGAGGGCGATGACCTTCCCCTCTTCGATCAGCTCGCCGAGCGGCGGGAGCGGCGTGCCGTGTCGGCCGTCCGCCTGGTGCGCGGCGTCGTAGACGGCCTTCGGCGGGCAGAACGTGTGTTTGACCTTTGGATTGTCATCAAACAAGGAGAGAAACACGCTGACGCCTTCGACAATGGACGTCCGCAGCTTCGGCTCGATTCGCATCCAGTCGTCTTGGAACCAGCGCTTGACGGCCTCGAAGTGCGCCACCTTGTCGCCCTCGCCGGGTGCCGCCTCCGTCACCTCGACGCGGTAGGGCACCTGGGCCGTCGTCAGCGCCTCTTCCAGATCGGCCGACCAATGGGCCCACGAGGCGCGGCCGCTTACATCGTCGTTCCACGTCCAGCCCGCCGGTACGGCCGCGAAGAAGTGCTCCCGCTTGTCGACGAGAATGCGCCGATGCTGCGCCCCGAACCGCCGCTCCCCGTCCGCGATTCGGGCGCGCAGTTTCTCCGGGCTGATGACACACTCGTACACCTGAAAGAGCGTCACGTAGTCGTCGAGCGTCTTGTGCAAGAGGATCACGAACTTGACGAGGTTCGTACTCGCCTGCTGCCAGAACGGCTCCTTGCCGCGGCCGTAGAGATTGGTCATCAACGTGGCAATCCCGTAGGCGAGCGCATACGCGTCCAGATCGTTGTGCAGCGGGTTGTAGCGATACGGCGAGTCGAGACTGACTTCGACGTAGTCCGTGGCGCGGCCATGACGCGTGAGGATCTCGCGAACCTGCTGACAGAAGTCCCCCTTCACCTCGAGCACGAGGGCTGCCACCTTGCGCTGAGGGTCGCGGGCGCGAAACGCCAGGAGCTGCTCGACGTACGGATACAGGCAGGCCGAGGTCTTCCCTGATCCGATGGCGCCGACAATCACGAGGCCCGTGTAGAGGCCGCGCTCAGGAATGACGAGCCAGCGCGGCGCCACCGCCCGCTGGGGCGACCGCCGATGGTGCTGTTCGCCGAGCACGAGGAAGAGCTTGTCGCGGCGGTCGGGAGCCGGATACGGCGAGAGCCGCTGGAAGGCCGGCCGCCGCTCCAGACGCCCGGCAAAGATGACGACCAGCGAGAGCACCACATTGAGCGCGAGGAAGGGCGTGCTGAACCAGAGCGTCGTGTACGTGTACTGGAAGGCCGCGTACAGCGCCGGACGCTCGGAGTGGATCAGGAGCAGGACCAGGTGGTCCGCCGGAAACGGCCACGCGTGCAGGCCGACGACGCCCACGATCGCGCTCAGGCCGAGGCTCACCACGACCCGGTCCTGCAACAGTGGGTGCGTCACCCGCGGTCTCCACGGAGCGCCGACGGCCGAGTGGGGCTCGCGCTGCTCGCCTGTACGGGCGCCGACGCGACGGGCGGCAGCCCGGCCTGCGCCGCGCGCCACGCGAGGAAGTCGCGATCTTTGGCCAGCGTCGTCTCAATCAGC
>JBAUGX010000015.1:0-29249 GCA_049679965.1 Vicinamibacterales bacterium | reverse complement strand
GCCGGCGGCCCCGGCGGCGCGGGGGCGGGAGCCGGCGGTGGGGCGAAATCCGGCGGAGGCGCATCGTGATTCACGCGCGAGCCACGTCAAAGTACATCCGTACGTCGGCGCAGAAGGCCGGCCTCGTGATGGATCTCATCCGCGGCAAGGACGTCGACAAGGCCCTGGCGACGCTCAAGTTCGCGCGCAAGTCGGTCGCGGAGGATATCGCGAAGGCGCTGCGCTCGGCGGTCGCCAACGCGCAGCAGAAGGAAGGGTTCAGCGGCGACGTCGACCGCCTGTACGTGTCGGCGTGCTACGCCAACCAGGGGCCGTCGGAAAAGCGCGTGCGGCCGGCGCCGATGGGCCGGGCGTTCCGGATCTTGAAGCGGACGGCGCACCTGACGATCCAGGTGGCCGAGCGGGTCGAAAAGGTCGCGCCCGTCGCCGCCGGTGACGAGAAGCCGAAACGGCGACGCAGTCAGCAGTCGGCAGGCGGCAGTCAGCAGTCGAAGAAGACCGCGACGAAGAAGGAGTAACTGTGGGCCAGAAGGTTCATCCGATCGGATTCCGACTCGGATTCAACAAGACGTGGCGGTCGCGGTGGTACTCGGACCGCGACTACGCGAAGCTGCTGCACGAGGATATCGCGCTGCGGTCCACGCTCAAGAAGCGCTTCGCCCACGCGGGCGTGTCGAAGATCGAGACCGAGCGCGCGGCCAACAAGCTGAAGATTGACATCTATACCTCGCGGCCCGGGATCATCATCGGCCGCAAGGGCACCGAGGTCGACAAGCTGAAGCAGGAGATCCAGAAGAAGACCAGCCGTGAAGTCTTCATCAACATCCAGGAAATCCAGAAGCCGGAGCTCGACGCGCAGCTCATCTCCGAATCGGTGGCCATGCAGCTCGAGAAGCGCGTGGCGTTCCGCCGGGCCATGCGGAAGGCCGTCGAATCGGCGTTGCGCTTCGGCGCCCGGGGCATCAAGGTCCGCGTGTCGGGCCGGCTCAACGGCGCCGAGATCGCGCGGTCCGAGTGGTATCTGCACGGGCAGTTGCCGCTGCAGACGCTGCGCGCGGACATCGACTACGGGTTTGCCGAAGCCCACACGACCTATGGCCAGATCGGCATCAAGGTATGGCTCTACAAGGGTGAGCGGCTCGTCCCGCAGCGCGGCCGTGAAGAAGAGTACCGAGAGCGAGCCCCACGCAGGCCGCCGGCGAGAGCGTAGGCAGGATTCTTTATGTTGATGCCGAAGAAGGTCAAGTACCGCAAGCAACAACGCGGGCGCATGGCCGGCAAGGCCTGGCGCGGGTCCGACGTCAGGTTTGGCGACTACGGGCTGAAGGCACTCGAGCCCTGCTGGCTGACCGATCGCCAGATCGAGGCGGCGCGGGTCGCCATGACGCGGTTCATCGCGCGCGGCGGCAAGATCTGGGTGCGGGTGTTCCCCGACAAGCCGATTACCAAGAAGCCCCAGGAAACGCGCATGGGCAAGGGCAAGGGCTCGCCCGAGGGGTGGGTCTGCGTGGTCCGGCCGGGCAGGGTCCTCTTCGAGATGGAAGGGATCACGGAGAAAGAGGCGCGCGAAGCGATGAGGCTGGCGGCGGCCAAGCTGCCGATCATGACGAAGTTCGCGATGCGCTTTGCCGAGGAGAAGATGCTATGAAGGCGGCGGAGCTGCGGGAGCTGGGCGTCGATGATCTGGGCGCGCGGGAGCGAGACCTGACCGATCAGCTGTTTCGCATGCGCATCCAGAAGTCGATGGGACAGCTCGAGGCGCCCGACAAGTTGCGGACGGTCCGCCGCGATTTGGCCCGCATCAAGACGGTCATGCGACAGAAGAGGAATCCGGCATGAGTCAGAAGGCGGAGAAGGTCGGGGTCGTCGTCAGCAACAAGATGCAGAAGAGCATCGTGGTCGCCGTGGAGCGCCAGGTGCGCCACGGCATGTACGGCAAGGCCCAGCGTCGCACGTCCACGTTCATGGTGCACGACGAGGCCGGCACCGCGGGCATCGGCGACACGGTGGAGATTGTCGAGACGCGGCCGATCAGCCGCCGGAAGCGCTGGGCGCTCACGCGCGTGGTGCGGAAGGCCGTAGAGGTCTAAGCCATGATTCAGATGCGATCGATCCTCGACGTCGCCGACAATTCCGGCGCCCGCAAGATCGCCGTCATCAATCCGATTGGCGGCTCGACGGGCCGCTACGCGCGGCTCGGCGACATCGTCACCGCCTCGGTCAAGGAGGCGACGCCCGAGTCGGCCGTCAAGAAGGGGTCGGTGGTGAAGGCCGTGATCGTCCGCACCGTCAAGGAGCAGCGGCGCCGCGACGGCACGTACATCCGCTTCGATCGGAACGCGGCGGTGTTGATCAATGACCAGAACGAGCCGCTCGGCACGCGCGTGTTCGGGCCCGTCGCGCGCGAACTGCGCGAGCGCCGCTTCATGAAGATCATCTCGCTCGCGCCGGAGGTGCTGTAGGCCATGAGCCGTCTCGCCACACCGATTCGCAAGAACGACACCGTGCTGCTCGTCGCGGGCAAGGACCGCGGCAAGCGCGGGCGCGTCCTGAAGATCGTCCCGGAGACGAACCGGCTGATCGTGGAAGGCGTCAACATGATCAAGCGCCACACGAAAGCCAATCCGCGCAGCAACAGCAAGGGCGGCATCATCGAGCGCGAAGCCCTCGTGCATGCGTCCAACGTGCAGCTGGTGTGCCCCGAGTGCGGCGCCCAGACCCGCGTCGGCCGCAAGATTCTCGGCGACGGCCGCAAGGTCCGTATCTGCCGCAAATGTGAGGGAGTGGTCGACAAATGAACCGTTTGAAAGAGCGGTATCAGAAGGAAGTCGTGCCGGCGCTCACCAAGGAGTTCGGCTACAAGAACGTCATGGCCGTCCCGAAGATCGAGAAGGTCGTGGTCAACATGGGCCTGGGTGAGGCGACGAGCAACGCGAAGATCATCGACACGGGTGCCGACGAGCTGGCCCGTATCACGGGGCAGAAGCCGGTCACCCGGAAGGCCAAGAAGTCGATCGCCCAGTTCAAGGTGCGCAAGGGTCAGTCGATTGCGACGATGGTCACCCTGCGGGGCGAGCGCATGTGGGAGTTCCTCGACCGGCTGATGAACATCGCGCTGCCGCGCGTCCGCGACTTCAAGGGCGTCTCGGCGCGGGGATTCGACGGGCGGGGCAACTACACGCTGGGCCTCCACGATCAGCTGCTGTTCCCCGAGATTGACTACATGAAGGTGGACAAGGCCCGCGGCATGAACGTGTCGGTGGTGACCACGGCCAAGACCGACCAAGAGGCGCGCAAACTGTTGCAGTTTATCGGCATGCCGTTCAGGCAGAACTAGCAGAGAACTCATATGGCCACGACCGCCAAGATTGCGAAAGAAGCGAAACCGCCGAAGTACAAGATTCGGCTGCGCAACCGCTGCCGGCTGTGCGGGCGCCCCCGCGCGTATATGCGGAAGTTCGCGCTGTGCCGGCTCTGCTTCCGGAAGCTGGCGCTCGAAGGCGACGTCACCGGTGTGACAAAGAGTAGTTGGTAAGGGAACCTACGAGCCCAAGCACGACAGGATTCTAGATATATGACAGATCCCATCGCAGACATGCTCACGCGGATCCGCAATGCGGTGACCGCCAAGCACACGCGCGTCGACATGCCGGTGTCGCGTCTCAAGGTCGAAATCGCGCGCGTGCTTGAAGACGAGGGCTACATCCAGAGCTACAAGGTGGTTGAGCCTGCTGCCGACGGAGCCGCTGGGCCCGTGAAGACGCTCCGCCTGTTCCTGAAGTACGGCCCCCACGGCGAGCGCCTGATCACCGGCGTCGCGCGCATCAGCCGGCCGGGCCGTCGCGTGTACTTCGGTCGCGACGACGTGCCAGACGTGCTGGCCGGCCTCGGCACGAGCATTCTGACGACCTCGCGCGGCGTCATGACCGGCCGTGCGGCGGTAAAAGCAGGAGTTGGCGGAGAAGTACTCTGTAACATTTGGTAGAAGTCTGAAGTGTGAAGTCTGAAGTCTGTTGAGACTTGAGACTTGAAACGTACTGAGAACAGATAATGTCTCGAATCGGCAAGAAACCCATCGCGATTCCCAAGGGCGTGACCGTCAAGATGGCCGACGGCGCCGTCGACGTGGCTGGCCCGAAGGGCAAAATGCGGCAGGTGCATCCGGCCGGCATCAGCTTCGAGCTGGCCGGCGCGGTCCTGACCGCCAAGCGCACGACCGACGACCCCGATCTCGGCAAGTTTCACGGGCTGGCGCGCACCCTGGTGGCCAACGCCGTGGTCGGTGTGGTCGACGGCTACAAGCGCGAGCTCGACATCGTGGGCGTCGGCTACCGCGCGGAGCTCAAAGGCAAGCAGGTGGTGTTCGCGCTCGGCTACTCCCACGCGGTGGTGTTCGACATTCCCGCTGGCATCGACATCACGATCGACAAACAGACGCACATCACCGTCACCGGCGTCGACCGGCAGCTGGTCGGCCAGGTGGCGGCGAACATCCGCCGGCTCCGGAAGCCCGATCCGTACAAGCAGAAGGGCGTCCGCTACACGGGCGAAGTGCTGAAGAAGAAGGCCGGCAAGACCGGCGCGAAGGCGACGTAATGAAGATCAAGACAAAAGAGGACCGCCGCCGCCGCATCCACCTGCGGCAACGGAAGCGCATCATGGGCTCCAAGGAGCGTCCGCGCCTGAGTGTCTTTCGGAGCGTGTTGCACGTCTACGCGCAGGTCATCGACGACATGACCGGACAGACGCTGGTGTCGGCCTCGAGCCGAGACGGATCGCTCAAGGCGAAGTTCGCCAAGCCCGTGGGAGGCGGCAACATCAAGGGCGCCGAAGAAGTGGGCAAGGCGATTGCCGAGCGGTCGATCGAGAAGGGCATCACGCGCGTCGTGTTCGATCGCAGCGGCTTCCTGTATCACGGGCGCATCCGCGCCGTGGCGGACGCCGCGCGCAAAGCCGGTCTGGAGTTCTAATGAGAGGTCGTGAGCGCATCGATCCGTCGCAACTCGATATCAAGGACACGGTCGTCTCGATCAACCGCGTCACGAAGGTCGTCAAGGGCGGCAAGAACCTGAGTTTCAGCGCCCTGGTCGTCGTCGGCGACGGCCACGGCGTGGTTGGGTTCGGCGTCGGCAAGGCGAAGGAAGTGCCGTCGGCGATCAAGAAGGGGATCGAGGCGGCCAAGAAGGGCCTGATTCGCGTGCCGCTGCATGGCGCGACCATTCCGCATCCGATTCTCGGCAGGTTTGGCGCGGGCAGTGTGCTGCTCAAGCCCGCACCGGAGGGCACCGGCATCATCGCGGGAGGGGCGGTGCGCGCCGTGGTCGAGTCGGCGGGGGTGACCAACATCATGACGAAGTCGCTTGGATCGGCCAACCCCCACAACGTCGTCCGCGCCACGTTCGCCGGCCTGGCGGGGCTTCAGGATCCGGCCGCGATCGCGCGGATGCGGGGCAAGACGCTCGCCGACTTCGGAAGGGCGAGCGCGTGAGATGGCGGACCCAATAGGGTCCGCCCCACGTACGTAGGGCGTGGCCTTATGAGGCCCGCCAGTGGAAGAGGACAATGTCTAACGAACGGACGGATACCAAGGGTGCGACGGTCAAGATCACGCTGACGGTCAGCCCGGTCGGGTTCGATCGCAAGCAGCTGCTGGTCGTGCGCGGCCTCGGCCTGCGACGGATTCGGCACACCGTGGAGCTGAAAGACACGCCGGAGACGCGCGGGATGATTCACAAGGTGCGTCACTTGGTGACCGTTGAGTGACAAAGTGAAAACTAAAAAGGAAAAACTCAAAAGGTAACTTTTGGCTTTTATGTCTTTAAACAATTTGCGGCCGCCGCGAGGCGCGAAGCATTCGAAGAAGCGGGTTGGACGCGGCCAGGGGTCCGGCCAGGGGAAGACGGCCGGGCGCGGGCACAAGGGCGCGCAGTCGCGCTCGGGCTTCAAGCGGAAGCGCGGCTTCGAGGGCGGCCAGATGCCGCTGCACCGTCGGGTGCCCAAGCGCGGCTTCCACAATCCGTTCCGCGTGGAGTACGAGGTCGTCAACCTCGACACGCTCGGTGCGTTTTTCGACGCGGGCGTAGTGGTGACGCCGGATCTGCTCCGCGAGCGGGGTCTGGTGGCCAAGCTCGACGCCAGGGTGAAGATCCTCGCGCGCGGCGAGGTCGGCAAGGCGCTGACCGTGCAGGCCCACAAGTTCAGCGGGAGGGCGGCCGAGAAGATTGCGGCCGCCGGCGGAACGGCCCAGGCCATCGCGTAAGAGCAGGAGTTGATGTTGTGGAAAGCTTGAAAAACATCTTCGCCGTCTCGGAATTGCGGACCCGTGTGCTTTTCACGCTGGGGCTGTTGGCCGTTTACCGCATCGGGAACCACATTCCGACGCCTGGCATCAACGGTGCGGCGCTCGCGGAGTTGGCCAGCCAGCTCCAGAATACGATGTTCGGCCTCTACGACATGTTTTCGGGAGGGAACCTCAGCCAGTTCACGATCTTCGCGCTTGGGGTCATGCCCTATATCAGCGCGTCGATCATCCTGCAGCTGCTGACCGTCGTCTGGCCGTACCTCGAGCGGCTCTCGAAAGAGGGCGAGCTCGGACGCCGCAAGATCACGCAGTACACACGGTACGGCACGATTCTGCTGGCCGTGGTCCAGTCTTTCGGTATTGCGCTGTTTCTCGAACGGCAGACCGCGACGACCGGCGGCCTGCCGCTGGTCTATGACCCGGGCATCGGGTTCCGCCTGATGACCGTGCTGACGCTCACCACGGGCACGACCTTCATCATGTGGATCGGCGAGCAGATCACCGAGCGCGGCGTCGGCAATGGCATGTCGCTCATCATCTTTGCGGGCATTGTCGTGGCGTTCCCGACCTACTTCCTCCAGACGATCCAGCAGATGCAGACGGGCCAGATTGGGCTCATCCGGATTCTGTTCCTGCTCATCCTGATGGTGCTCGTCGTGGCCGCGATCATCTTTGTCGAGCGCGGACACCGGCGCGTCACGGTGCAGTACGCCAAGCGCGTCGTCGGCCGGAGAATGTACGGCGGCTCGAGCACGCACATTCCGCTCAAGGTGAACACGGGCGGCGTCATCCCGATCATCTTCGCCTCGTCGATTCTGGCCTTCCCCGCGACGATGGCGCAGGCATTTCAAGGCCCGTGGGCCGAGGCGGTCACGACGCAGCTCGGCTTCAACATGCCGCTCTACAACCTGCTGTTCGTCGCCGGGATCATCTTTTTCACCTATTTCTACACCGCGATCATCTTCAACCCCGATGACGTGGCGGAAAACATGCGGAAGTACGGCGGGTTCGTGCCTGGCATTCGTCCGGGCAAGCGAACCGCTGAACACATCGACACGATCTTGACCCGGATCACGCTGGCGGGGTCGGTATATCTCTGCGTTGTCGCGCTGCTGCCGCAGTGGCTGATCTCAGGTTTCCGGGTCGCGCCGATTCCGTTTGTCGGCGAATGGCTCGATGCGAGCCTGCCGCGGTTCATCACCGAGGGCATGGGCGTGACGTTCTATTTCGGCGGCACGTCCATTCTCATCGTGGTCGGCGTGGCGATGGACACCGTCCAGCAGGTCGAGTCGCAGCTCATCATGCGCCACTACGACGGCTTCATGAAGAAGACGCGCATCCGCGGGCGGCGCGGGTGAGTGCGTTCAACCTCATCATGCTTGGCGCGCCGGGCGCGGGCAAAGGGACGCAGGCCGATCGGGTGGTGCACGCGCGCGGGATTCCGAAGATCTCCACCGGAGATATTCTCCGCGAGGCCGTGGCGGCGGGCACCGAGATCGGGCGGCTCGCCAAGGCGGTTGTGGACCGCGGTGAGCTGGTCGGAGACGAGGTGGTGATCGGGATCGTGCAGGAGCGCCTCGCGCGGCACGACGCGCGCAACGGGTTCGTGCTGGACGGCTTTCCGCGCACGGTCGCGCAGGCCAGAGCCCTCGATCAGATGATGGACGGCCGCGACCCGCTCGTCGTGGTCGACATCGAGGTGCCCGAAGACGTGCTGGTCAGGCGGCTGCTGACCAGGATGGTCTGCGAGTCGTGTGGCGCGACGGCGGGGGGCATGGACGGGGGCGCGGCGGCACCGGAGTGCCGCAAGTGCGGCGGCCGGCTGGTGCAGCGAAGCGACGACAACAAGAGCGTGGTGCTGGAAAGGTTGAGCGTCTACCTCCGGCAGACCAAGCCGCTTGTCGAGTACTACAGGACGCGGCCGACGTTTCGGGCGGTCGACGGGACGCAGTCCCCGGATCGGGTGGCGGCGGATCTGGACGCGGCCATCGAGGCGACCTTGCGCGGCCTGACGGCCGTGAAGGCGGTCCGGTCGTGATCGTCTGCCGCTCGGCTGCCGAGCTCGAGCGGATGCGCGAGGTCGGCCGGCTGGTCGGCGACGTGCTCACTACGCTTGCCGCGCAGGTGGCGCCGGGCGTGACGACGGCCGAGCTCGATCAGGTGGCGGAGCGGCGGATTCGGGAGGCCGGCGCGACGCCGGCGTTCAAGGGGTATCACGGGTACCCCGCGACGATCTGCACGTCGATCAACGAGGAAGTGATCCACGGCATTCCGTCGGACCGCCGCAAGCTGCAGGACGGCGACATCGTGTCGATCGATTGCGGGGCGTCGCTCGGCGGGTACTTCGGCGACAGCGCGATCACGCTGCCGGTGGGTCATGTGTCCGACCAGGCGGCGACGCTGCTGCGGGTGACCGAGGAAGCGCTGTACAAGGCGATTGAGTGCATGCGGCCCGGCGCCCGCGTGTCGGATGTCGGCCACGCCGTGCAGCGGCACGTCGAGGCGTTTGGCTTCTCGGTCGTGCGGGAGTTCGTCGGTCATGGCATCGGCGAGCGGATGCACGAAGAGCCGCAGGTGCCCAACTACGGGGAGCCCGGCCGGGGGCCGAGGCTGGCCGAGGGCATGGTGCTGGCCATCGAGCCGATGGTCAATGCCGGGCAGCCCGGAGTGAAGGTGCTGGCGGACGGGTGGACGGCTGTCACGCGCGACGGCAGCTTGTCGGCGCACTTCGAGCACACGGTGGCGGTCACGTCGAGTGAGCCGTGGATTCTGACGGCGAGAGCGCCCGCGGCCAGCGCGAGGCGCGAAGCGGCCGAGCGCGAGCGAGCGGGGGTGGGGCCCCGCGAGCAGTAAAGGAATGATGGCGGTGCCGGCACCAAGTCTCACCGGCACGGTCACCGAGCAGTTGCCGACCCTTCGACAGGCTCAGGGTCGCCCTGAGCGAAGTCGAAGGGCGAGCGCGCAGGGTTGCAGGTAGTTGGCCGAGGTTATTGGCGTGGTCGTCGAGCAATTGCCCAGCAGCCTGTATCGGGTGAAACTCGAGGGCGCTGGCCTGGTGACGGCGCACGTGGCGGACCGGATGGATCGCAACTTCATCCGTATCCTGGTCGGCGATCGGGTGCGCGTGGAGCTGTCGCCGGTGGATGTGGGGCGTGGTCGGATAGCGGAGAAACTATGAAGGTTCGAGCGTCCGTCAAGAAGATGTGCGACAAGTGCAAGATCGTCCGCCGCCGCGGCGTGGTGCGGGTGATCTGCCCCAATCAGAAACACAAGCAGCGACAGGGATAGACACATATGGCACGTATCGCAGGCGTTGATCTCCCGAGGACCAAGCGGGTCGAGATTGGCCTCACGTACATTTTCGGCATCGGGAACATGCGCTCGAAGGGCATCCTCAAGGACGCCGGGGTGAGCGCCGACATCCGCGTCAAGGATCTCTCCGAGGACGACGTGCGCAAGATCAGCCGCGTCATAGAGGAACAGGGCGGCGTCGAGGGCGACCTCCGCAAAGAGGTCTCGATGAACATCAAGCGGCTGATGGAAATCGGCTGCTATCGCGGCCTGCGGCACCGGCGCGCGTTGCCGGTCCGGGGACAGCGGACGAAGACCAACGCGCGGACGCGCAAGGGGCCGCGCAAGGGCGCGGTCGCCAAGAAGAAAGTCGTGGTGTAGCGCCTGCGGCCATACCGAGCCGAGGCCATGCGACGCCGAGGCGAGGTATCAGCGTGAGTTCGCGCTGGGGGTGGGGCCCCAGCGCCAGTAATTGAAGAAGAGAGATACATGGCGAAATCAGAAGCAGCGGCGGCGGACGGCGCGGCAGTTCCCGAAAAAGAGAAGAAAGAGGGAACGGGCAAGCGCAAGAAGACCTTCAAGAAGCGTGGCGAAAAGCGCATCGTCCATCACGGGCTGGCGCACATCCACGCGTCGTTCAACAACACCACGGTGACGATCACCGACACGGACGGCAACGTGGTGGCCTGGTCGAGCGCCGGCGGCATCGGCTTCAAGGGCTCGCGCAAGGGGACGCCGTTTGCGGCCACGCAGGCGGCGCTCAACGCGGGCAACGCCGCCAAGACGGTCGGCATGCGATCCCTCGACGTGCGGATCAAGGGACCCGGGTCGGGTCGCGAATCGGCCATTCGCGCGCTGCAGACCGTGGGCATCGAGGTGAAGTCCATCCGCGACGTCACGCCGATTCCCCATAACGGCTGCCGCCCGCCGAAGCGGAGGAGAGTGTAAATGGCGCGTTACATTGGACCTGTCTGCCGGCTGTGCCGACGCGAGGGGATGAAGCTGTTCCTCAAGGGCGAGCGCTGCTATACGGAGAAATGCGCGATCGAGAAGCGGAACTTCGCGCCCGGGCAGCACGGCAAGACCCGGAAGGCGAAGCTCGCCGGCTACGGCATCCAGCTGCGTGAGAAGCAGAAGGTCAAGCGCATCTACGGCGTGCTCGAGGATCAATTCCGCGGGTACTTCGAGTCGGCCGAGCGGACGCGCGGGATCACCGGCGTCACGCTGCTGCAGCTGCTCGAGCGGCGGCTCGACAACGTCGTGTACCGGCTGGGGCTGGCCACGTCCAGGCCGCAGGGGCGCCAGCTCGTCCGTCACGGGCACTTCCTCGTCAACGGCAAGAAGGTCGACATCCCGTCGTACTCGGTGAAGGAAGGCGACGTCGTGACGGTCCTGGGCCGGACGCAGAAGAACCCGACGCTCGAGCACGCGATGGAAGAAGTCAAGGGGCGCGGTATTCCCGCGTGGCTCACCTTCGACGCCACCACCATCACGGGCCGTATCGTCTCGATCCCGACGCGCGAGCAGATCAATCTGCCCGTGCAGGAACAGCTGATCGTGGAGCTGTATTCGAAGTGAAAACTTAGAAGTTAAAGCTAAAAAGGACACTGCCCGGTCATAGTCCTTTTAACTTTATAAATTCTAAGTTTTAAGTTTAGCGAAGCCATCCGTCGGCCCGCAGCCTTGACAGACCTGCGGCGGGAGGTCGACGGTCACTTGCAGGTCTGGAGGCCCGGTCTGCGGGCCCATCGGCGAAAGGACATCACATCATGTTGTGGAAAGGTTTCCAGCGACCCAAGCGTCTGGAGTTCGAACGCGAGACGCTCACCGACCGCTTCGGCCGTTTTTACGCCCAGCCCTTCGAGCGCGGGTTCGGGACCACGATCGGCAACGCGCTCCGGCGCGTCCTGCTGTCGTCGATTGAGGGCGCGGCGATCACGGCCGTCAAGATTGACGGCGTGCTGCACGAGTTCTCGCCGATTCCAGGGGTGGTTGAAGATGCGACCGACATCATCCTCAACCTGAAACAGATTCCGCTCAAGCTGCACTCCGATCACACCAAGACGCTGACGGTGCGGGTCGACAAGGCCGGCGAGGTACGGGCGCGCGACATCCAGGCCGACGGCGACGTCGAGATCCTCGAGCCCGACGCCCATATCGCCACGGTCGCCGAAGGCGGCAAGCTCCACATGGAGATGCGCATGAAGCGCGGCCGCGGGTACGTGGCGGCGGACAAGAACTTCGACGAAGACCTCGGCATCGGCTGGATCCCGATCGATTCGGTTCATTCGCCCATCAAGAAGGTGAACTACCTGGTCGAGGCAGCCCGTCTGGGCCAGACGACCGACTACGACAAGCTGACGGTCGACGTGTGGACCAACGGATCGATTGCGGCGCGCGATGCGGTGTCGCTCGCGGCCAAGCTGATTCGCGACCACCTGAACATCTTCATCAGCCTCGAGGAAGGCGCCGAGCAGCAGGCCGAGGCGGCCGCCGATCAGCCGCGCATCGGCATCGGCAACGAGAATCTCGACAAGAGCGTGGAAGAGCTCGAGCTCTCGGTCCGTTCGTACAATTGCCTGAAGAACGCGAACATTCGCACGATTCGCGAGCTCGTGCTGAAGACCGAGGCCGAGATGCTCAAGACGAAGAACTTCGGCCGCAAGAGCCTCAACGAGATCAAAGAGATCCTGCACACCATGGGCCTCAGCCTGGGGATGAAGATCGAGCAGAGCGCAGCCGCAGCGGAATAGCCATGAGACATAGAGTCGCACACCGAAAGCTGGGACGAGTCACCGAGCATCGCCTGTCGATGCTGCGGAACCAGGCCACTTCTCTCATCCGCCACGAGCACCTGACGACCACGGTGCCGAAGGCCAAGGAGCTAAGGCCGTTTGTCGAACGCCTGATCACGGTCGCCAAGCGCGGCGTGGCCAGCGGCGCGGCCGGGGGCGCTGGCGCGGCCGGAACGGGCCCCATCCGCGTGCTCAACGCCCGGCGTCTCGTCATGCGCGATCTGGTGGACCAGCAGATCATCACCAAGCTCTTTGACGACCTGGCCCCGCGGTTCGCCGCCAGGCCTGGCGGCTACACGCGCCTGCTGCGTCTGGGATTCCGCAAGGGCGACTCCGCCGAGCTCGCCCAGGTCGAGTTCGTGGGCAGCGAATTCGATCCGAAGGCGAAGGCCGAGGCCCCAGCCGGCACTGAGGCGGCCAAGCCGAAGGGCGTGGGCGGCCGGCTGCGCGCTGCGGCCGATCGGCTGCGCGGCAAGAAGGAACCGACGGGAGCGGTCGAAGACGACAAGGCTGCCAAGCGCGCCGCGGGCAAGGGCGCGCCGAAGAGCCGGCCGCGGAAACAAGGCGCTAAAGGAACTTAGAAGTTAGAACTGAAAACTCAAAAGGACGGGGACTTCTATCGGATGCGATAGGTGAGGCCGGACATCATCCGCAACTCGCTGAAATCGTCACCCTCGGAACGCTCGATCGTCCCGAGTAGCGACAGCGAACGCGTCAGGTAGATGGAGGTCGTTCCCGACATCCTGGTGGTGTGCGGCCTGGTCTCCACCGTGATGCCGTCGCTGCGCGAGAAGCGAATGACGGAGAGCGACGTCGAGTAATCGCCCGACACGTAGATGCTGCGATGCAGCTGGCGGCCCACCGAGACGTAGCGCGCGTGGTAGCTCCCATCCGGCCGGGCCATCAGCGAATCCGAGGCCGACACGTCCAGGCCGGTGTTGGCGACGTTGGACGCGTACCCCCCGAGGAGCCACCGGTCCGTCGTCGAAGACTCCCGGCTGTTCTTGTCTCTCGAGTAGCCGACATAGACGCGCAGGCGCCGCACGACCTCGGTGGTGACGCGGCCGCCGATCGATTCGTACAACAAGCCGTCGATCGACTGCTGCAGCACCGGGCGGCCGGACAGGATGTCCTGGGTCAACCCGCGTGCGTCGATCGAACGCCCGCGGCTGTAGGTGCTCTGCAATTCCACGCGGTCGTGGGCCAGCACGCGGCCCGTCGCAAAGAAGTAGGCGAGCCCGCGATCCACCTGGCCGGCCGGCGGCTCGACGTCGTACTCGGCGGCCTGGTACACGAAGACCTTCGAGCCGATCTGTGAGAAGTTCGTCGTCGTGAGGACCGACCGCTCCGTCAACGACGCGTTCCGCACCAGGACGTACCCCACCGAGTGGCGCTCGGCCCCGCGGCCGTCGTAGGCCAGATAGCCGCCGAACTTCCTGACGTGAGGCACATAGCCAACGTCCAGGATGTTGGGCTCGAAGCCCCCGAACCCACCGACGCGAAATCGACCGCGATCGGGCCGCCGGGCGCCCGCAATCTCGATGTGGCTACCCGCGACCGAGCCGAGCGACCCCAGATCGTTCAGGCGCAGGTGGCCGATGCGGAAACGAAAGGCGCCGTTCGCCACGCGGGCGCCCACGAACGCCTCGTAGATCGACGAGCGGTCGGGACGCGATCCGATTGCCTGGGCCGAGTAACGGACATCGAGCCCGTAGTCGGCGCGCGTCCTGTCCACGTCGGGCTGCTGGTAGGCGAGCGAGGTCGTCACGTCGGTGAACCGCGTCGTCACACCGTCGACCGTGTCGGTCTGCGACGAGCTCGTGAAGAAGGACACGCGGCTCCACGGCCGGGGCTCGGGCGGCGCCGGGCGCGAGATCGACTGCCCGGCGGCCTGGTCGCACATCACGAGGCAGACCAGACAGGTCGTCAGAATCAGCGCCAGTGGTCTCATGGACGTCTACCCAGCCCTGCCATTTGGATGGCACGAATAGCAGGCGTTCGATTCGTAGACGTAGCCGTTACGCCCCTGATGGTGACTGTCGGTCTGCGAGCGACCGTGGCAGACCGTACAACTGAACACCTGGAAGTTATTGGTGGTCGTGTGGCATCGGGCGCACGTCACGTTGTGGTTGCCGGTCAGCGGAAACCGCGTGTGATTGAACGTGCCTTGCGTCCAATTCGCGTCCGTCGCTCGATGACACGTCTCGCACGTCGTCGGGAATCCAGCCGCCAGATGGCTGGGATTCTGGGCGCTGTTGTACGCGGGGAGATGGCAGCCCACGCAGGTCCGCGCCGTCCCCCGATACACGTTGTTGATGTGACAGGAGGCGCAGGTCGCCGTCGCGTGCACGCCCACCAGGGCAAACACGGCGCTGTGGTTGAACGTGGCGCCCTGAAAACTGGGAGCTGTCGCCTGGTGACACGTCTCGCAGGTCGTCGGGAAATTCGCCGCCACGTGATTGGGACTCGTCGTCCGGTTGTAGTCGGCCTGGTGGCAGCCCACGCAGGTCCGCGCCGTGCCGCGATAGATGTTGTTCACATGGCAGGCGACGCAGGTCGCGGTCGCGTGCACGCCCACCAGCGCGAACACGCTGTTGTGGTTGAACGTGGCGCCCTGAAAACTGGCATCCGTGGCCCGGTGACAACTCTCGCAGTTGGTCGAGAAGTTGGCGGTCACGTGATTGGGGTTCGTCGTCCGGTTGTAGTCCGCCTGATGGCAGCCCACACAGGTCCGCGCCGTGCCCCGGTACACGTTGTTCACGTGGCAGGCAACGCAGGTCGCCGTCGCATGCACGCCCACCAGCGCAAACACGCTGTTGTGGCTGAAGCCGCCGGTGCCGCCCTGCCACCGCGAATCCGACGGCTTGTGGCAGCCCTCACACGTGACGGGGAACCCGGCCGTCGCATGTTTGGGCGACGTGGTGGCGAGGTAGTCCTTCTGATGACACGAGACGCAGTCGGCCGCCGGCGCCTTGAAGTTGGCGTTGCGATGGCACGTTTCACACGCGATTTGCCGATGGTCCGCATTGAGGGCCATACCCGTCGACGCATGGTTCCAGTTGATCGCGGTCCAGGCGGTCGGGCGGTGGCACTGCTCGCACTGCGTTCCCAGCCGGGTCTGGAGCCGATCGTCCTGGCGCCGCACCCAGTGGCAGTCGTAGCAGCCGGTTGGCGTGCCTCTGAATTGCCCGTTCAGGTGGCACGACTCGCATGCCACGGTCTGATGCTTGCCCTCGAGCTTGAAGGCCGTCGCGTTGTGAAACGCGCGGTTGGGCGTGTCGAACTGCGGCGACGCCTGCACGATGGCGAGCAACAACAGGGCCGCCGCCGATGTGAGCACGATGGACCAGAGTTTTGGTTTCATGGCTTGTGGCAGTCGCCGCACCTTGGACCGAGCGACCCGCGGTGTATGTCGGTGTGGCACGCGACGCACCGCGTTTCGACCTTGAAGTTGACCGCCGTGCCGGCCCCCTGCGGGAACCGGCCCGTCGACGTCTTATGGCACGCGACGCACGCGGCGCGGGCGTGGCTTCCCACCAGAAAGCCCGAGATCGTGCGATTGCGATGGACGTATGCCGGCAGCTTGAACGAAGACGTCTGGTGGCAGGTTTCGCAGGCGAGGTTCAGCTGGCCCAGGTGCACGTCGGTGTGGCACGCACGGCACTCCTTCGCGACGCCTTTCAGCCTGACCGCCGTGCCGGCGCCGGCGGGGAAGGCGCCAGTCTCACGCTTGTGACAGTCGACGCAGGTGATGGCCTCGTGGCGCCCGGTCAGAGGGAAGCTCGTCTTCGTGTGCGAGAACCCCTGGAGCGCGAACTTGGCCGTCTGCACGCTGTGGCAGCTCTGACAGTCAACGCTCACTTGGCCCAGGTGCACGTCCTTGTGACAGCTCACGCATGTCGTCGGCAGGTTCTTGAAGGTGACGTTGAGCGCCGTGACGCCGGTTCGAACCGGCCGTGTCGGCGCCTCGGGCACGTGGCACTTCGCGCAGGCCACCGGAGCGTGCTGGCCCGTGAAGAACTCCGGGAACCGCGGATGCGTGAACGTCGTGACCTTGAAGCTGGTCGACGTATGACAGGTCTCACACGCGGTGCCGAGCGCGGCCTGGTGGACGTCGGTATGACAGCTCACGCAGGTGGTCTTGAGCCCTCGGAAATCGACACCCCGGCCCGACGCAGGTCGAGCGGTGCCCACGACGCTCACCGCGCTCTTGTGGCACGCCTCGCAGGCGAGGCCGTTGTGTTTACCCGTCAGCGCGAACATCGTCTTCGAGTGATCGAAGGGCGCCTTGCCCCATCCGGATTCGGTGTGACACGCCTTGCAGTCCTGCTTGAACGTGCCGCGATGCACGTCCACGTGGCACGACGCGCAGGTGTCGGCCTTCGGCTTCACTTTCATCGCCGGCTGTTTGTGGCAGGCGACGCAGGTCACGGATGTATGGAGGCCGACCAGCGGAAACGAGGTCCGCGCGTGATCGACCTTCTGCGTGCGCCAGCTGTCGTTCGTGTGGCATGACGTGCACGTCGCGCCCAAGGCCGGGCGGTGCGGATCGCGGTGGCAGTCCGTGCACGAGGCGAATTTGACACCCTTGAAGACGTTGTTGACGTGGCAGCTGGCGCAGGTGACCGTCCGGTGCGCGCCCACCAACTGAAAGGCCGCCTTCGAATGGTCGAACTGTCCGGTGAAGTCCTTGAACGCGACGGTGGTCGAATGACACGATTCGCATTTGGCGCCGAACTTCCCCTTGTGCACGTCCTGATGGCACGACGCGCAGGTGCTGGTGTTCAGCGTCAGGAACGATCGCTCCTTGTGACAGGCGGCGCACTGCATCGCGAGCGGCGCATGCTTGCCGGTGAACGCAAAGCCGGCGACGCCGGCGTGATCGAACCCCTTCTGATCGAACGGGCGCATCTCGCCGTCCACGCCGCCATGATCCGCATGGCAGGTTGCGCACTCGGTCGTCACGCTCTTATGCACGCCCACCTTCCTGGTTATCCGATCGGCGACCGCCGTATGGCACGTCAAACATTTCTGGGCCGTCACCTTCCGACCCTGTTCGTGGCACTTCGAGCAATTCGAGATCCCCTCGAGGCTCGCGTGAGCCTTGGCCAACCGGCCCGGGGAGATGAGCGCCCCCAGCTGCGCGTAGGCGTTGACGCTGGACGCCGTCCAGATGAGACACATGAGTGCCAGCGCGCGCCAATACTGACTGCAGTCACGCATTACCAGCGAAACGGGACGTAACCCATATACAGCGCAACTGTGATGTGCCCTGCCGCGATGACGAGCAACACGTACACCAGCGGCAGGTGAAACACGTGCCACATCGCGAACAGCTTCTTGGTCCGCTGGAGGTACGCAAGCCGACGCAGGAGCATCGACCGCTCAGCGGTCAGCCGGATGACTTCGGCGCGCGTTTCGGCTAAGAGACCGCTGCTTGCCAGCTCGCGGTCGAGCCAGCGCAGTTTGCGGCCGAGCGCGATCTCGCCAAACAGCAGACCGAACAGCGAAAGGTCGGCGCTGTCGGCGGGAACGGTTTCTCGCTCGACGCGCTGAATCCGCTCCAGCATGTACTTCGAAGAAACCGAGCGTGAGATCGTGTCTCTCAGATTGGCGGCGGACGCGTCAAGTTCGGCCCGAGTCAGCTCGTTGCCGCGGATCGAGTGGGGAATGCGGACGTAGAGAAAGCGGCCCACGAAGCCGGACAGCATGACGACGACCATCGACCAGTACGCCGCCGACACGACGCCGTTGAACTTGAGCGTCGTGTGGAGCGTCACGAGCACCGGACCGACGATGCCACAGAACAGATGAACCTCGAGCCAGGCCTTGGCGGTGCCGATGCCCTTGGCGCGCGCCAGCCGTTTGCGCGCCATGTAGGCGAAGGGCACCACCAGCAGCACGGTGCCAGCCAGGCCGAAGCTCTGGCCGATTGGACCGGAGGGCCGGAGCAACCGGTGGCCCGGGGCGTAGCCGCGGACGCCAAGGGGCGTCGCGAAGTAGTCACGCCCGCCCAGGCCGAACAGGGCCCAGAGGACGACCACCGACGACACGATGAACCCCCAGGCCAGACCGCTTTTCGCCCAGCTCATAGGTTCACCGTGCAATCCGTTCGTGTGGTGGTGACGCAGGCCAGCACGAATCCCTGGCTCTGGTCGTCGGCGTCAAGCGTGTCGGACTCGCAGTTCACGTCGCCGTCGCTCACCTGCACGCGGCAAGTGCCGCAGACGCCCGCCCGGCACAGCGAGTCGATGGCGACGCCGCCTTCTTCCGCCGCCTCGAGCAAGGTCTGGCCCTGGCGGATTGCGACGTGCCGGCGGCTCTTGGCACACATCAGACGGTGCGTGCTGCCGGCGCCTGGGCGCGAGGCCATCGGGCGCTCATCGTCGGTTGACGCCGGAAGCCGGCGATCGTCACGGGTATGAACGGCCGACGCCGCGACGGCGGCCTCGAAGGCCTCGTAGCGAATCTGACCGGCCGGAACGCCGAGGCTGGCGAGCAGCGGTTTCATGTCCTCAATCATCTTCGTCGGGCCGCACAGCAGCGCGATCGACTGCGGGAGGTTGAGGACCGTGGTCCGCAGGAGATTTTCATCGATGCGGCCTGGATAGACGTGCGGCTGCGTGGCCTCCTTGGACGCCGCGAGTTGCACCCGAAGCTGGGGGTGCCGCCAGGACAGGCTGGCGAGCTCGTCACCGAACGCGAAGTCCGCTTCGGTCTTGGCGCAGTAGATCAGTGTGACCGGGCGCGACGGCTCCGTCGTCACCGCATGGCGGAGCATGCTCATGAGCGGCGTGATGCCGATGCCACACGCCAGCAGCACGAGCGGCCGAACATCGCCGGCAGGGTATCGGAACGCGCCGGCGGGACTCTTGAGCGAGAGCGATCCGCCGGGCCGCGCCGTCGCGTGCAGGGCGTTCGACACGAGCCCCTGTCGCTTGACGGAGATCTCGAGATACCCGCGAACGACGGGAGCGGAGCTGATCGAGTAGCACCGGGCGTAATCCTTGCCGTCAACCGGAACCCGCACGGTGATGAACTGGCCGGCCTCGAAGTCGAACCCTTCCGGCCTCGCGAACCGGATGGTCTTGATGGTCGGCGTCTCGTCGAAGGTCGCGAGCACCGGGACCGTCACGAAGCCCTTGGGGCGCGCCGGCTCGGCCGGGCCCGCAGCCCGCGTGCGAGCCGCGGCGGCCGGTGCCGAAGGCTGAGGAGCCGGTGCGCGAGCCGGCGACGCGGTCCGAGGAGACGTCTTGACGGCGCTCGCAATGGCCTTTGGCACCATCAATTCGCACGCGCCGAACCATGCCGCGTGCAGGAGGATGCCGAGACCGATCCCGATGGCGCTCGGAAAGATCCAGGGCAGGGCTGTGAACGCGAGAGAGACCGCCGCGAGCAAGCTCAAAGGCGACGAAGTCAGTCGCCGTTTGTTGCGGAGCGTGGCGAGCGCCAAATGAATGGTGGTAACGAGGGCGAGGGTAGACGACGCGCTCTGTGGTTCGAACAACACGGCGTGTTGGATCTATCAAGAATCGAGCCGCAACGCGGAGCGTCTAAGTGCCGTGCCGCCAGTAGTATGGCTGGGAGATCACATGTGTCGACGAATAACCCCGATCACCTCTGTATGTCCCGTTACGATCCCGGCATGCACGCCGTTGCACGGCGTTGGACGGGGCGTAATTGTTACTCGGAGTGGATGAAAATTGTTCCTGGGCCGACAGCGTCTTCGCGCTAGCTGTGGGATTCAACCGTCACAACCGTCCGTACCGAGTTGGCGATGAAGCACTCCCGATGCGCCTGGTCGTGCAGTTCCATCAGCTCGGTCTCGGTCGGCACCTTCCCGCCTGAAAACTGAATCTGCGGCTTCAGCACGACGCGGGTCATGGCGGTCCGGCCTTCGTCGTTCTTCGCCATGTGGCCTGTTGGTTGATCGACGTACGAGTCGACGACAAGACCGCGTTTGGCCGCGAAGAAGAGGAAGTAGAGCATGTGGCAGCTCGACAGCGAGGCGACAAACGCCTCCTCGGGATCGACAGCGGCCGGGTCGGAGAGGGGGACCGGCACGACGTGTGGAGACGAGGAGGCCGGCACCACGGCGCCGCCGTCGAAGGTCCATCGATGGGCGCGCGGGTAGCGGTTGTCGGTGAACTTGGCGGCCCCGCGTTCCCAGGCTACGGTTGCCGTGTAGGTTGCCATCAGGATCCTCCGGCGAGTGCGGCAAGCGCATCGCCTGTCATTCGATAGACGGTCCACCCGTCCATCGGGTGCGCGCCCAGGCGCGTGTAGAAACCAATCGCTGGTTCGTTCCAGTCCAGGACGGACCACTCCAGCCGGCCGCACCCGCGAACGACGGCTGCTCGGGCCACGTACTCGAGCAGCTGTCTGCCAAGGCCGCGGCCTCGCCGGCCCGGCTCGACGAAGATGTCCTCGAGGTAGAGACCAGGTGCAGCCAGGAACGTCGAATAACTGTGGAAGAACACGGCGAAGCCCACCGGTTCGGTCCCCGCGTAGCCGATGACGACCTCCGCGAACCGGCGTGGACCGAAGAGAGTGTCGCGCAGGCGCTGCTCGGTGGCGACCACCTCGTCTGCCATCCTTTCGTACTCGGCCAGACCCTTGATCAGGCGCAAGATCGCCGGCACGTCGGCTTCGGTCGGCGGTTCAATGCGAAAGTCGATGTGCATCTTGGTAATCGTCATGCCTCAGGCCGACCAATAGGGTCGAGGCCAAACCCCGGCTTGGTCAGGAAAGGATAGCTCGAAACGTCGAGCACGCCACCGGCACCGAACATGAGCGGAGGATCGCACACATCGCGCCCGAGCAGGAGAGTCCCGAACCCACCTTCCTGCGCGGCAAGCACGTCGCGGGCGGCGTGCGCGACCGTCATGGCCGCGCGGGTGAGTAGGCTTGTCTCACCCACCTGCGCGCCGACAATCAGGCTCACACCGGATCCGATCGCGGCCTCGACAATGGCCAGAGAGCGCAGCAGACCGCCCATCTTGGAGACGCGTACGTTGATGATCCACGAGGCCGGTGTGTTGCCGAGCAAGGCGATTTGCGTGAGACGCAAGAAGCTTTCATCAAGGACGATCTGGCAGTTCATCGCCGCGCCGATGCGGGCCAGATCGGCGTACCGATTCGGGCGAATCGGTTCCTCGACGGCGAAAAACCTGCAATCGAGGGCCTTGAGGAACGCGATGGCCTCGTCTGCGCTCTCCCAGAGATTGTTGGCGTCCACCCTGATCCTCAGTGGTGCCCCATCCGAGCGACTGAGGACGGCCATCTTTTCCTGGTCGCGCTTCAGGTTGCCGGACAGTTTGACCTTGAAGTCGCCAAAACCCTGTCGACGATACCGTTCCGCCATGGACTGGAACGACTCGATGTCGGCATCGCCGAGCACGGCGCTGTAGTGGAAGCGGCCGCTGAGCGGCGGCAGTGCGAGGAGCGCCTCCACCGTCAGGCCCTGCTCCCTCGCGAGCAGATCGAGGAGCGCGAGTTCGACCGCACACCAGGCGGCTGGATTGGCGTCCACATCCTCAGCGTGCGTGGCCATCCAGGCCCGCAAGGACGGCAGGTCGACAATCTCATCGCGCCATGAGTCCTCGCGACTCGAGAAGAACGCGCGCGCCGTGTCGATCGTTTCGCCGGTCACGTACTCCCGGGGGCACGACTCGCCGTACCCGAAGGCGCCGCGTTCCGAGGCGGCCTCGACCCACAGGCTGGACGTCTCATGGCGCTCGGCTGATGCGTGTCGGAACGCGACCTTGAACGGGATGCGCAGCTCGGCAAGCCGAAGAGAACGAATCATCGAGCCACGAACTCGTCGATGGGCAAGACGAGGTCTTTTCGGTATTGGAGTACGGCCGGCTTGAACTGGCTTTCGCGCTGACCCTTGCGGACCGCCATCGCCTTGTAGGCATCGGCTGTGCCAGGCCTGAGCCAGGCAACGCCGAGCGCGCCGAGCCGGCCGCTCTCGCGCTTGGCCTGGTACTCGATGTTCAACTCGCCCAGGCGGCGATCGACGGCCGCGGCGGTCTCGTCTGCGTCCGGCTGCGTGCCGCCGTCAGGCTCGATGTAGAGGCGGTAGGCCGACGCCTGCTCGTCCGCCACGAGCAGAAAGAAGCTCGACGTCCACCCGCACCGCGACGCCGTGTCCCTGACGGCTTGAATAACCTGGGCCTCGTAGAGCTTCTCACCTGTCAGATTGGTCACCCCCTTGCCCTTCTGGACGAAGCGCAAGAGCGGCGTGCGATGGAAGAACGCGGTGACTTCGACCAGGTCGTTCATGAAATAGCGGTACAGGCCCGCCGCGGTCGAGACGACGATGTAGTAGCGCGTGTCCGACTGCAGGCCTTCGAGCGTGAGAAACTCCCGGCGGCCAGCGTCCCATGCGGTCTGCTCGACGAATTCGAAAAAGTGATGATGGAGTGGCGGTATGCCTCCAGGTGTTTCGGCGGCAAGCGCTATTGTGCCGCGGCACTCAGTAGACTGGTACCCGAGCTCCATGACGGCGGCCGCCGCCGGGAGCTTCGGACGCAGTGTGTCGAGCGCGATGCCGCAACTGCCGCCCGTCCACGTCGTGACGAGACGAATCCCCGGCCAAAGGGTGGCGAAGGTCGGCTCGGCCGGCCCACCGACGACCGCCGCACGAGCCGGGTTGGGCGCGAGGCGCGCCGCGATGGCGTCGCGCAACGGCCGGTCGAGCTCCTCCAGTCGGTCGAGCGTGCCGGTCTCAAGCGATCGCACCAGCAACTCTCGGTCGGCTGTCAAGATATCGAGCAACCTGAGGAACGTCGATGGATTTGGCGAACCCATGTACGTGATATCAGGCTCGGCCAGGGCGAGTCGGAGGATCACCAGATACCTGAGGTCATAGTCCTTGATGCTCGAGACCTCCGGGGGCACGACGAACCGCGATCGCACCACGCGGGGGAGCGACTGATATAGGTGCCCCGACACGGAGCCAACCACATGGCCCGAGTCGAGGTGGCCCTCGACAGCCGCCCCCATGATCCCGAGAGCTTTGCCCGCGAACGCCCCGGGGCAGGCGCGGTACTGCAGGTACGAGAACAGCGCCTGTTCCCCTCGATGCTGGTCGAGGGCGGAGGGCGTGATGGGCACGTGCTTCGGCGTGCCGGTCGTGCCGCTCGTCTGGGCGTAGAAGATGGGCGACTCCGCCGTGAGGGATCGGGCGCCCGTGCGCCGCTGCTCATCGATGTACGGCCTCAGCGCTTCGTACTCCTGCACCGGCACGCGGTCGAGATACTGTCGGTGGTTCGCGATGTCGGCAAAGCCGTGCTCGACGCCGAAGCGTGTGCCGCGGTTGGCTGCGAGCAGTCTGAGCAGGACGTGCTGCTGTGCTTCGGCCGGGCGACGGGCCAGCCGTTCGAGGGGCCGCCAGTAGCGGATCCGGTTGGCGAGCATGCCGGCGTGGAGCACCATGTCCAGCATGCGTCTGTCTACTTTACGAACGGCGCCCGCAGCAGAGCCAGAAAGGACCGTGGATACGCTCGATCCTGCAGGCCGAGGTCGTCGCTCTCGCGGTCCTTCGGCAGATAGAAGGTGCCGAACACCAGGTCCCAGATGATGACCGTGTTGCCGTAGTTGGCGTTGGACTCGGCGGGGCGACGGGAATGATGCCAGCGGTGCGTCTCGGCGCTGCCGACGATGTAGTTCAGGATGCCGTAGCGCAGTCTGATGTTGCAGTGCTGGAAGAAGCCGTTCGTGGCGTAGGCGAGGTAGTACAAGGCGAGCACCCTCGCATCGACACCCATCAGCAGGAACGGCAGGCTGTCGAGCGACATCTGCAAGGCCTTCTCGAGCGGATGGAAGCGGGCGGTGTTGAGCCAGTACAGCTGCTCCACGGAATGATGCACGGCATGGAGCCGCCAGAGCGTCTCGTTCTCGTGTGCCGCGCGGTGCAGCCAGTAGCGCAGCAGGTCCACCACGAGGATCATCAACAGCGCCTGGATCCAGATAGGCCACGCGTGCGGCCAGATTCGGGCGAGCGGGAGGTCGAGGGCACGGGCGGGCTCGACCAGCACGTAGGCGAACGCGAACCCCACGACCGGCGGAAATACCAACTGCACGACGGTCATGAAGGCCAAATCGGTCTTGACCTCGCCGGCCGCCGGCCGCCACCGAATGCGATGGGGAAGCGCGGCTTCGAGGCCGGCGACAAGCGCTGCCGTCAGCAGGATTGGCACGTAGGTGCTCATGACGAGCGACACCCCCAGCCGCTGCAGACCCGCGAACGCGACAAGCGCCAGGGCCATTACTGCCGGGTAGTGCCATGAGGGAAGCATCCGCCGCAGTCTGCGAGCCATCACGACTCCTTCACCCATCGCGCGCCTCCTGGCCGTGCCGGAGATGAAAGTGTCCATACAGGAACAAGAACGTGGCTAGCACCAGGTGGAATATCGTCGGCAGCGGGCTGGCAAACCAGCGTCGGTCGCCCAATATCGTCGCGCCAAGCAACAGGCGAATCAACATCGCGGCGAAATACACGACGGCAAACACCAGCGTCACGACACCGAGACGGCGTCGCGGGGCGACCGTGCCCACGGCGAAGCGCCGGGCCGTCAAGGTGAGCCAGCCGAGGATGAGAAGCTGCGTGGCGAGGAGCACGGAGTACGGCACGACGCCACTGTACCAAGCGTCGAAGGGGAGCAGGAACCGGGTGCCCACGACGAGCGCCATCGGCTGTGCGAGGACACGGACGAGAAACGCTGCGGCGAGCAGCCATAGCCACGGCGCGTAGGTTCGTGACGCCATGGCCTGGTCACGTCGCGAACTAGCCGACGGCGTCCAGGACCCTGCCGCCGACCACGACGGGCTTTGCATCGATGAGCACCACGGCAATCACACAGGGCTCGCTTCCGCGGTTGACCCAGTTGTGAATGGTTCCACGCTGCACGAGCACATCGCCGGCCGTCAGGTGGACGCTCGCGTCATCGAGCTCCATGTCGATCTCGCCAGACATGACGATGAGATAGTCGATGGAGCCGGTTCTGTGGATTCGCGGGGTGACTCCGGGCGCGAACTCGATGACGCGAAAGACCGTGCCGTTCGTGAGTGTCGTCCCAACCTGGCGCCGCCCGGCGTCGACCTCCCCGGTGTTGTCCACGGGGAACCCTTCGGTGGTCCACACGTTGTACGCCGTGGCTCCACGCCTGAGCGTGAACGGACCGGTCGGGACATCGTCGATCGACACGATGGCGCGCCCGTGCGCGTCGTGTGCGGTGACCACTCGTCGTACGCGAAATGACATGAATCGCCGGTTCAGGCCTCTTCCACTTCCACGCCCGCGCGCTCGGCCTTTGCCGCCGCGATGATCTTCGTCTGCTGATGCGCGGGTACCTCGTCGTAGTGCGAGTACTCCATGTGGTACGAGCCGCGGCCGCCGGTGGCCGATGTCAGATGCTGTTCGTAGGTGAGCATCTCGGACATCGGCACCTGCGCCTTGATGATCGTCGTGGTGCCGCGCGTGTCCATGCCGGCGATGCGACCCCGGCGGCCGTTCAGGTCGCCCATCAGGTCGCCCGCGAAGTCCGACGGGGCGTACACCTCGACGTTCATGATCGGCTCGAGGATCGTGGGCTTGGCCCGCGTCATCGCGTCCTTGAAGGCGAGCGAGCCGGCCAGCTTGAACGACAGCTCGTTTGAATCGACATCGTGATACGAGCCGTCGAATACCGTCACGCGGAAATCGACCATCGGATAACCGGCCAGGTACCCGCGCGTGCGCGCGTCCTGTACGCCCTTCTCGACCGCTGGCACGAACTGCCGGGGGATGGCGCCGCCGAAAATGTCGTCCACGAACTCGAAGTCAGACCCGCGCGGCAACGGCTCGACCTTGATCTTGCAGTCGCCGAACTGGCCGTGGCCGCCCGTCTGCTTCTTGTGGCGCCCGTGCGCTTCGGTGGACGCCTTGATCGTCTCCCGGTACGCAATGCGCGGCGGCTTGAGGTTCACGTCCACGCCGAACCGCCGCTTGAGCTTGGCGACCGTGACTTCGATGTGCAGCTGACCCTGGCCGGACAGCAGCAGCTCCTTGGTCTGGGGATCGCGGCTGTAGTGAATGGACGGATCCTCCTCCTCGAGGCGGTGCATCGAGGTGCTGATCTTGTCCTCGTCTCCGCGCGTCTTCGGCTCGATGGCGTAAGCCAGCACCGGCTCTGGGAACGTGATGGCCGGAAAGGTGGTCCGGTCGGCCTTGTCGCCGAGCACGTCGTTGGTCAGCGTGTCCTTGAGCTTGGCGACGGCGCCCAGATCCCCGGCCTTGATCTCCGGCACGGTGGTCTGCGTCTTGCCCTGGAGCACGATCAGATGGCCCAGCCGCTCCTGGCTGTCGCGTGTCTTGTTGAGGATGGTCGAATCCGACTTGAGCGCGCCGGAGACCACGCGGAACATCGTGATCCGGCCGGCGAAGGGATCCGCGATCGTCTTCCACACGAACGCGGCGGGGGCCTTTTTCTCGTCGGCCGCGCACACGACCTCGGCGCCGGCCTTGTCGAGCCCCTTGAACGGACGGTCCACGGGCGACGGCAGGTACGCCAGGACGGCGTCGAGCAGCGGTTGAATCCCCACGTTCAGAAGGGCGGACGTGCAGACGAGGGGGAATAGCTTGCCGCCGATCACGGCGCCGCGCAGGCCCGTCACCAACTCCTGGTCGGTCAACGTGCCGGCCTCGAAGAACCGCTCCATGAGCTTCTCGTCGGCTTCGGCGACCATCTCGATGAGGGCCTCGCGGGCCTGGTCGACCCTGCCGGCCATATCGGCCGGGATCGCGGTCTCGGTGAACTTCCCGCTCTCGTCGGTCTGGAAGACGAAGGCCTTTTTCGCTATCAGATCGACGATGCCCCGGAACGATTTTTCCTCGCCGATGGGGAGCTGAATCGGAATGACGGCGCGGCTGCACGCCTCGCGGAGCGACTGCAGGGAGCGCTCGAGGCTGGCTCGCTCGCGATCCAGGCGGTTGACGACGACCAGGCGCGGGAGCCCGAGCTCTTCGGCCGCCGCCCATGCCTTCTCGGTCTGCACCATCACCCCCGAGACGCCGTCGACGATGACGAGGGCGGCGTCGGCCACCCGCAGCGCGGCGTTGACATCGGCGACGAAATTGCCGATGCCCGGCGTATCGATCAGATTGATCTTGTGCCTGTTCCACTCGGCGAACGCCAGGCTCGCCGACAGTGTGTGCTTGCGGGCGATCTCCTCTTCGTCACAGTCGGTGACCGTGGTGCCTTCGTCCACCCTGCCGAAGCGGTTTATCATGCCGGCATCGGAGAGGACCGCCGAGGCGAGCTGCGTCTTGCCCGAAGACGTATGACCGACGAGGGCGACATTTCTGATGCTGGCGGCGTCGTAGGCCTTCATAACCGCGCATCATATGCGCCGCCACGACGCGCCGCAAGCGACCGGACCGAGAACAAGGGCTTATTCGTACCGGAGTGCTTCGATGGGGTCGAGGCGGGAGGCTTTGACGGCCGGCCACATCCCGAAAAAAATGCCGACCGAGGCCGAAAAGCCGAGGCCGATGGCGAAGGACCACCAGGGCAGCGACACCGGGAAGCCGGAGACCAGGTGCACGCCGTAGCCGATAGAGGCGCCGAGCAGGATGCCGATCACGCCACCGACCGAGGTCAGAAACGCGGCTTCCATCAGGAACTGAAAGAGAATCTCGGACCGCCGCGCGCCGAGGGCTTTTCTCACGCCGATTTCACGCGTCCGCTCGGTGACCGAGATGGACATGATGGCCATGACGCCGATCCCGCCGACCATCAGCGCGATCGACGAGATGACGACGAGCGCGAGGAACGTGCCCTGACTGATCCGATCCCACAGCCTCAGGAAGGCATCCTGCGTGGTGACGTCGAAGTCGTTGGGCTCGTCGAGCTTCAAGCCGTGGCGCGTCCGCATGATCCGCTCGACGTCGGCGATGGCGTCCTCCTGGCTGACCCCGTCGCGCGGGAGCACGGAAATCTGGATGGGCACGCTCGTGCCGTTGCGGTTCGTGAAAACGCGCACGCCGAAGATGCGCTGGTACGTCGAATAGGGAATCGCGATGAAGTCGTCGGCGCCGAGATTGAAGCCGCCCGCCGTCGGCCGTTTGTCGAAGACACCGACCACTTCGAAGCGCTGGTTGCCCACGCGGACTTGCTTGCCGATCGGATCGATCCCGAAGGGTTCGAAGAGCACCTTATAAGACGTGTTGCCGAGCACGGCGACGTTGCGGCGGTATTGCAGCTCGGTGCCGTTGAAGTAGCGGCCCGCCAGCATTGGGATGCGCGTGCCGTCGGCGAAGTACTCGGAGGTCCCGAAGACGAGCTGGGGTCGGGTCTTCTGATCGCGGTAGAACGCCCGCTGCTGCATGTTGCCGGGCCCACCGGCGCCAAACTCGAGGTCGACGTAGAGCAGGGTGGAGTTCTGCTCCTCGAGCGCGCGCGCGTCCGACACGTTCAGGTTGGGCCGCTTCAGCAGTTCGGTGATCTCGGCGCCGTTGGCGAAGCTGCTCACGCCGAACCGCTGGACGAAGATGAGATTGGGCCCGATCGTGGTGATCATGTCGCGCAGCGACTGGTCGAACCCTCGGATGAGCGACGTCATCCCGACGATCGACGTGATGCCGATCACCACGCCGAGCACGGTCAGGCCCGAGCGCATCTTGTTGCTGCGCACGGTGTCGAACGCCATCGCGACCACTTCGTCGATGAGACCTACACGGATTGCCATAGAGCCTTGGGACCATTTGCCACGGAGGACACGAAGGACACAGAAGGAATCAACCACGGAGCCACAGAGCCACGGAGAACAGCACGGAGCGGCTGTGCGCTCGATGCGGTCGGCCTGCAGGGCAGGCC
>JBAUGX010000014.1:0-25874 GCA_049679965.1 Vicinamibacterales bacterium | reverse complement strand
GCCCACGGCCGCCTCGAGCGCCGCGCCGTCGCGGCCATCCACGATGACGACTTCCTCGATGCCGCCCATGAGCGCGCGCTCGCAGGCCTTGAGCTTCGCCACCATGCCGGCCGTCGCCGTTCGATCGTTGACCAGTTCGGCAATCGCCGCGGCGTCGAGCAGCGGAACCGTCTTGCGATCGCCGCCCAGCACGCCAGCGGTCGTGCCGGCCACGACGAGGCGACGCGCGCCGAGCCGGACGGCGAGGTGGCCCGCCAGGGTGTCGGCGTTGACATTGAGCAGCTGTCCGTCGCTTGCGAGGCCGATGCAGGCCACCACGGGCACGAATCCGTTGCGGAGGAGCGTCGTGAAGAGCCTCGTGTCGGACCGGGCGCTCGGTACCCCCACCTTGCCCAAATTAATCAGCCGGCCATCTACCGCGTGATGCGGCGGCGAGACATCCGAGAGCCCGCAGCCCGCGTCCGCACCGGTCAGACCCACCGCCGCAATGCCGGCCGTCGTCAGCGCCGCCACCAGTCGGGTGTTCACGGCGCCGAGCACCGACACGACGACCCCAAGCGTGGCGTCGTTGGTGATGCGAAGGCCATCGATCTGCTGCTTCTGGATACCGGCGACCTTGAGCGCCGCGTCGATCTCTTTCCCGCCCCCGTGAACAATGACGAGCGGCATCGGCCTGGCGGCAATCTTCTTGATCGTCGAGACGACGGTCGAGAGATGCGCGCGATCCTCGAGGAGTTCTCCGCCGAACTTGAAGACGACGGGTTTGGTGGCCTCGCTCACAGCAATCCCGTGCGCTCGTCGATCCCGAGCATGACGTTCATGTTCTGAACGGCCTGGCCCGCCGCGCCCTTGAGCAGGTTGTCGATGACCGACACCAGGATGGCGCGGCCCGACGGGTCCACGCGCCAGCCGATGTCGCAGAAATTGGTGTGCGCGACGTGCTTGATCTCGGGCAACGCCGAGCCGGTGACCCGGACGAAGGGCTCGCTGGCGTAGGCGCGCGCGTACGTGTCCGCCAGCGTCTGGTCGCTCGTGCCGGGGGTGACCCGGACATAAATGGTCTCGAGAATGCCCCGATCGAGCGGCACGAGATGCGGCGTAAACGTGACGCTGACGCCAGCGCCCTGGTCGATTTCGGCGCCGTGGCGGTGGTTGAACACGCCGTACGCCGCCATGCTGCCGTGGACCTCGGAGAAATGCGTCCGCTCCGTGGGCGTTTTCCCGGCACCAGAGACGCCGGACTTGGCGTCGACGATGATGTCGGCGCCGGAGACGAGAAGGCCAGCCGACAGCAGCGGCGTCAGTGCAAGGAGCGCCGCCGTCGGATAGCAGCCCGGATTGGCCACCAGCCGCGCGCCCTTCACCTGGCCGCGCTCGCGTTCCGTCAGCCCGTAGGCGACACCTTCCGGCATGCGGTGGGTTTCCGGATACCACCGGGCGCGAAGGGCGGCCTCGCGCAGGCGGAATGCGCCGGAAAGGTCAATGACGCGCACGCCGGCGTCGACCAGCGCAGGCGCCAGCTCGGCGGCGGCCGAATCCGGCAGCGCCAGGAAGACAATATCGGCCTCGGCGGCGAGCGTGTCTGGGGCGAGCGGCGTCACCGTGCCGTCCCAAAGGTGCGCGAGTGCGGGCAGGTGGCGGGATGGTGAGCCGGCCCCGGAGGACATGGCCGCCGTCAGGCGCACGGCCGGATGCCGCGCCAGCAGCCGGACCACTTCCTGGCCGGCATACCCGGTCGCGCCCGCGACGGCGACACGAGTGAGAGAGCCGCCAGGCGCAGCGACGTTGGCGGGACCACCCTTGGGGTGCAAGACTGTATGCATTAAAGAGAATATTTATACATCACAGGCACAGGCAAATCAAGAAACATCAATGTATAATCATCCGACTCACACCATATGAAGGGGCGCCGCCAAGCCGTCATTCTCGATTTGATCGACCGCGATCCGCTGAACAGCCAGGAGCAGCTGCGGCGCCGGCTGCGGCAGCGGGGCTTCGACGCCACGCAGGCGACGATCTCGCGCGACATCGCCGATCTGGGGCTGGTGAAACGGGCCGGAGACGGCGCCTACCAGCGAGCCGGGGCGGACACCTCGAACCCGGAAACGGCGCAGACGGCCCTCGAGCGCGCGGCCGGTGAGTTTCTCCGCCACGTCGAGCGTGTCCAGCAGCTCGTGGTCATCCGGACCGGCAGGGGCCAGGCGCAGGCGCTGGCCGAGGCCCTCGATCGGGCGCAGCTCGCAGAAGCCGCTGGCACGATTGCGGGCGACGACACCGTGCTCATCATCGCGCGCGACGCGCGGCGCGCGGCGGCCATCGCCAGGCGCCTCGAGGCTTATACGTAATGGAGCCCATCGACCAACGACCGACGACCACGCTGTGGTCCGGGCGCTTTGCCGGCGCGCCCGATGCCGCCGCGCTCGAGTTCGGCTCGTCGTTCCGCTTCGACCGGCGCTTGTTCGAAGACGATGTGACGGGGAGTATGGCCTGGACGCGGGCGCTCTCGAAGGCCGGCGTGCTCACGCTCGATGAGGCCCGCCGCATCGAACAGGAGCTCGCCGACATCCTCGCACACGGTCGCAGCAGCCCGGCGACGATCGACGGCCCAGACGAAGACGTTCATAGCTTCGTCGAGCGGCTGCTGGTCGAGCGGCTCGGCGACCTCGGCCGCCGCCTGCACACGGGCCGCTCGCGCAATGAGCAGGTCTCGGTCGACCTCCGACTGTACCTGCGGCGCCGGATCCCGGTGCTCCAACGCGCGATCGCCGGCGTCGTCGCCTCACTGGTCGAACAGGCATCGGCGGCCGGCGATGGTCTGATGCCGTCGTTCACGCACTTTCGCCCGGCTCAGCCGGTGCTCGTCGCCCATTTCTTTCTCGCCCACGTCGCGCCCCTTCGCCGCGACCATGGGCGGCTTGCCGCTGCGCGCGAGGAAAGCGACGCGCTGCCGCTCGGGAGCGGCGCGGTGGCCGGCACGAGCTACGCCGTCGATGTCGAGGCGCTCGCGCGCGACCTCGGCTTTACCCGCATCGTGGCCAACAGCATCGACGCCTCGTCGGACCGCGACTTTGCCGCGTCGTTCCTCTACGCCTGCACGCTGACGATGGTGCATCTGAGCAGGCTCTCGGAAGACCTCATCATTCTCTGCGGCGACGAACATCGCTTCTTCGATTTGGCGGACGCGCTCAGCACGGGCAGCAGCATGATGCCGCAGAAGAAGAACCCCGATCCGCTCGAGCTCGTCCGCGGCAAGGCGGGGCGCTCGCTCGGACACCTGGTCGCACTGCTGGCGACGCTCAAGGGTCTGCCGAGCGGCTACAACAAGGATCTGCAGGAAGACAAAGAGGGCCTCTTCGACGCCGAAGACACACTGACCGGCTCTCTCGCGGTCGTCCGGTCGATTGTCGCCAGCTTGACGCAGAATCGCAGCCGGATGGAGTCGGCGGCCTCAGGCATGTTGCTCGCGACCGATGTGGCGGACTATCTGGTCGGTCGGGGCGTGCCGTTCCGCCGGGCGCATGAGATTGTTGGCGAGCTCGTGCGCAGGCTGATGGCTGAGGGTGGGGAATTCGCGGCCCTGTCGCTCGCCGACTGGCAACGCGCCAGTCCGCTCTTCGAGGCCGACATCGTCAGCCGTATCACGCCGCGGGCGTCTGTGGCCGCCAAGCGCACGCCGCAGTCGACCTCGCCGGCGGCCGTGGACGCGCGACTGGTGGAGGCGCGCAGGTGGCTGGCGGGCGTCATGGGGTAAGAGGGGCCCTATTGCCACGTTGAAAGCAGCTCTGCTAAGATCTGCTCCGCCTTTCGCACATTCTTCCCTCCAACGGTTTCCTTCGGGAAACGTTTGCGACCCGTGGCAGCGCCTGCTGCAGGGTCTTTGAAACCGGCTCGGGAGATTTACCGGATGGAACAGCAGCGCCAGCTTCGGCTTGGTGACACCCTGGACGATTACTGTCCGCGCGAGCGGCGCCTCACCGATCACGCCGTTGTCGCGATGGTGGGCCCCGACGTGAAGCAGACGCGATGCACGGCCTGCGACACGGAGCACGAGTACAAGCACGGCAAGGTGCCGCGACTGCGGCGCAAGCCCGATTCGCCGGCCGCGCTCTATGGCCAGGTGGCCGCCGGCGCGCCGAAACGGGTTACGCCCGATCCGCCGGAGGAAGCAGAAAGCCCGGCGCACGCCGCAGCAATGCTGCCCCCCCCGCCCCCGGCCGATGACGACGAGCCGTCGCTCGACGATCCGGAGCGGGAAGACGACAAAGACAAAGAAGAAGGGCCCGTCCATCGACCGTTGATTCGCGCGTCGCTGCCGCGCCCCGAGGGGCAACCACCGCCGGCCCGGCCCATCCCCGAGTTCACCATCCGTCAGCCAGGCGGCGGCCGGCCCGGCCGTTTCCGTCCGCGCCACGAACGCGGCGGGGGCTCGCAGCAGTTCTTCGGCAACCGCTCGAACGGCAATATGGGCGGCGGATCCCAGCGGGGCGGCGGCGGCCAGCGTCCCGGCGGTGGACCTGGGGGGGGCCGACCGCCTCAGGGCGGCGACCCGTCCCGTCGGCGTCACGGGCCCGGACGAAGACGCCCGAAGTGAAAAGTTGGAACTGAAAAGTTAGAACTTGAACCTCGGCACCTAAGCACTCAAGCACCTAAGCACGACAGATGTCTGATCTCTCCGGCAAACTCGGCCTCGTCGTTGGTGTGGCCAACAAGCGATCGATCTCCTGGGCGATTGCCCAGGCGGCGGCCGCGGCCGGCGCCAGGATCGCGCTGACGTATCAGACCGAGCGGCTCGAAGAAAACGTCCGCGAGCTCGCGGCGACGCTGCCCAACGCAGTCGTCGCCCCGTGCGA
This sequence comes from Vicinamibacterales bacterium, assembly GCA_049679965.1. Lineage (GTDB taxonomy): Bacteria > Acidobacteriota > Vicinamibacteria > Vicinamibacterales > CAVVIG01 > 2-12-FULL-65-11. The sequence goes on along the minus strand of JBAUGX010000014.1, from coordinate 21,024 downwards.
CGTGTCGAGCGACGAGCAGATCGCGAGCCTCGCGGCGACGATTGATCGCGAGTTCGGCGGGCTTGATTTTCTGGTCCACGGCGCGGCGTTCGCGCCGCGGCCCGAATTGTCGAATCCGTTCGTCGAGACCTCACGCGAGGGCTTCCGCATCGCGCTCGACGTCAGCGCCTACTCGCTCATCGGATTGACGCGCGCCGTCCTGCCGCTGATGGAACGGGGGGGCGGCGGGAGCGTCCTCACGCTCACCTATCTCGGCAGCCAGCGGGTCTTTTCGAACTACAACGTGATGGGCGTGGCGAAGGCGGCGCTCGAAGCGTCGGTCCGCTATCTCGCGAGCGATCTCGGTCCGAAGAACATTCGCGTCAACGCGATCTCGGCCGGCCCCATCAAGACACTCGCGGCGGCCGGCATCTCGGGGTTCTCGGACATTCTTCAGGTGTACCGCGAGCGCGCGCCCCTACGGCGCAACGTCGAGCTCGGCGAAGTGGCCGATGCGGCGGTCTTCCTGCTCGGCCCCGGCTCGCGCGCCATCACCGGCGAGGTGGTGATGGTGGACGGGGGCTTTCACATCACGGGAATTTGAGAAAGGAAAAAGGAAAAACTAAAAACTAAGAAGGACAGCGCGAGCCCGCCGCAGCTGTCGTAGTGTCCGCCTTCAGGCGGACGTCATTGTCCTTTTAAGTTCTTAGTTTTTCCTTTTCACTTCCTTAGGCCGGCCTGCCAGTTCATTACGACGGTGATCGGCGTCGATGTGCCCTGCTGTTCCGCGACTGAGATGACGAGAAAGCGCTGGCCGTCTGGTGAGACGTCGTAGGCGTACCCGGACAGCAAGTCGGTCGGGTTGATGGTAAAGAGTGGCTTAACGGCGCCGGGCTTGAAGGTGGCACCTTGGCCATCGACTTCGGCGGCCATCAGCCGGTTGTCCGGGTCCACGTAGAAGAGCTCGCGGCCGTCTCTCCGCCAGCGTGACCAGCCTCCACCAGTCGTCGATACCAGTGAGTTCTTATCGGCCCTCGGAAACGACGCAACGTAGACCTCGTTGCGAGTCGACTCTTGCGACGAGTACGACACCCATCGCCCGTCGGGCGATATCCTCGCTCGAAATTTCTGAAACTGGTTCTGGAGAAAGGGACGCGGTTTCCTGTCCCCCGCAAGCGGCAATACCCACAAATCAATGGCTCCTGCCGTCTGTCCTGTTGTTTGATAGATCAGTTGGTTGTCGCGAGACCAACTGAACGCTCGCTGGTTACCGCTCTCCTGCAGGATGGCTTCCTCAGCAGCGCCGACACCGCTCGTGGCCTTCTGGTACAGGTCGGGATTGCCGCTGCGGTTCGAGTCGAAGACGATGCGGCTGCCGTCGGGCGACCAGACCGGCGCCAGTTCATTGCCCGGATCGGACGTCAGGCGTTGGCGTGTGCCGCGCGCGAGATCGACCAGCCAGATGTCGCTTGTGTTTACCGATCCCGTGCCGGCGACGGTCACAGCTGCCCGTGTGCCGTCGGGTGACAGCTCCACCTGATCGTAGAGGGCCAGATCACCGACCGTGGCGAGCGCCTTACCCGTCCGGTCGAACCACGTGAGCTGGCGGCCGCCGATGGCCGCGCCCGTCTGATAGACCAGGGCAGTACCCGATGCCCAAAACATCCCGTTCGGCGGAGTAAGGGACCCCATCTGAATCTCCTCCGCGACCGGCACGGCGTCGCCCGTAAGGGTCAATCTGTCAGCGTCGAACAGCTGCGCCATCAGCGTCGTCTCCCGCATGTACAGCAAGTGACCCTGCGTGTAGACAACTCTGGTCGCATCGGAATCCTTGAATAAAACCGTTCGATCCGTCGAGTCGAGGGACGCAATGTAGGCTCCCCTGGTTGCGTAGTCGTAGTACAGGAAGTGACGACCGTCCGGCAGGAACGACGGCCTGGCGTGGCCGTTTTCATCCTTGCCGAGTACCGTGGCAGCCGTGGGCACACCGCCCGACGCCGCCACCTTCAGGAGTGTTGACCTTGTTCCTGGTGAAAAGACGATCACGTCATCCGGACTCCAGGCGCCGCCGCGATAGTCAGCGCTCTCACACAAGGTCACCGGAGATCCGCCCGAGATGTCGATTCGCCTGAGCTTGCCGTCGCTCCAGAAACCGAGCGCTCGGCTGTCCAGAGACCAGAGGGGCCCGATAGCTCCTTCGGTTCCCGGGAGTTCTCGTGTGGCCAAGGACTCAAGCGGACGCACCCACAGCCGACTGCGGCCGCCCACAGGATTTGCCACAAACGCCAGCGTCCGCCCGTCCGGGGAAATAGTCACGGGCGTGGAGGAAGAGCCACTGAATGCAGCGCCTATTGACAGGCTCCAGCCATCCGGCGGCGACACGAAGAAGCGCGTCACCTGCGTGTCCGCCGTCGCGCGTCGCAGATACATCGTCGCGCCTAACGCGATCGCCGTCACAAGAAACACGGCGGCTCCGGCCGCCGCGATCCACACTTGACGTTTCGTGTAGAGGCCAGCCTTCAGGCCGGCCTGCGTCGTCGTCTGTGTTTCGGTGCCCGGCGTCGCCCCTGCGGCCATCGCGGGCTCGTCGATCACAAACATCGCCGTGGAAATGTCCGCGATCCGACGCTTGCGATCCTTCTCGAGGCACCGGCGCAGCAGCGTGCCGATCGTCGCGGGAACCGATGCGGGGAGCGCCGTCCAGTCCGGATCGCGCAACAGCACAGCGGCGAGCGTGTCCGAGATGTCTTCGCCGCCAAACGCGCGCGTGCCCGACAACATCTCGTACAGCACGCACCCGAACGCCCAGATGTCGGCGCGCTTGTCCACCGAGCGGCCCTTCGCCTGCTCGGGACTCATGTAGGCCGCCGTCCCCAGAATCACGCCGGCGCGTGTGCCTCCGAAGGTCAGCGTCGGCGACTGTGTGAGATCCGCGTCGGCCGTGCCGCCCGCAATTTCGACGGCCTTGGCCAGCCGAAGTCCAGCACCTTTACCTGGCCTTCGGCGGTGATGGCGATGTTGGCCGGCTTGAGGTCGCGATGGACGACGCCTTTTTCGTGCGCCGCCTGCAGCGCATCGGCCACCTGGCGGGCGATCCCGAGAGCCTCATCGAAAGGAACGCCCGAGCCTGCCTGAGCCTTGAGTCCTGAGCCATGAGCCAGTCGTCGTGCGAGCGTCTAGCCCTCGACGAGCTCCATCACGATCGCTAACGTGGCCTGCCCTGAGCCAGTCGAAGGGCCCGATTCCTCGAGCCCGTAGATGGCCGCGATGTTGGGCTGATTGAGCGAGGCGAGCACCTGCGCCTCGCGCTTGAAGCGGGCGAGTCGCTCCGGGTCGTCGACGAAGAGATCCGGCAGCACCTTCAGCGCGACGTCGCGGTTGAGCTTGGTGTCGTGCGCGCGATAGACCTGGCCCATGCCCCCTTCGCCGAGGAGGCAATCACCTCGAATGGTCCGACGCGTGCTCCCGTGGTCAGCGGCATGGTCTGGAGAACGAGCGGATTATACAGCCGAGTGTGAGCCGTGGCGGAGGCGGTCTGACTCGCCGGGGAAGCCGGGTCCAGAAGGACGCGGCACGGTCGTCGGTGTCCTTTTCTGCCGCAGTTCGATCCGCCCGTCTCGCGCGAGCGCGAGAAACTCCTCTTTGTAGGCGAATTCGTCCGGCGGCCGCGCGCGCGGCGCGCGTGCTGGACGTCTCCAATCGGCAGGCGAAGAATCGCCACGCTATGCTATCGCATGCTTCGCCGTGCCCGCGGCCTGCTCTTGCGACTCGTCCGGCGTCGCGCCGCCGCGCTCGCGGTCGGGGCCGCGCTCGCCCTTCCGGCCGCGTGGCTGGAGTGGAGCGGACGCTACGATGCGTGGTGGGTCGGCGGCCTCAGCCTGATCCTCGGAGCCACGGGAGCGGCGCTGCTCTGGACAGGAGTTGCGGGAACGCCGCCTGATTGGATCGACAAGACTTAAAAGGACACTACGCAGGGCTCTGGGGCTTGGAGCCTCCTTTTAAGTTTTTAGTTTTCACTTTTGACTTTCTCAGAGTATTCCCGCTGCGGCGCGGTCGATCTCGGCCTCCGACAGTGTGTCGTCGGTCGTCTGGGCCGGCTCGGCGCTCGAGGCACCCGCGGCGGGCCGTTGACGCTTGCGCCGCGCCTTGTCGTGGTACATGCGGCCGTCTGCAGTCGCCAACAGCGCCTCGTACGTTCCGCCGTCGTGCGGAAAGACGGCGGCGCCCACGCTGATGGCGAGCGGCAGCGTCGTTCCAGGCCGCGCCTCGAACCGCAGGCTGTCGATGGTCTGCTGGAGCTCCACGCGTTTCCGCTCGGCTTCTTCGCCGCCGCACCCCGCCAGCACGACGATGAATTCGTCGCCTGCGTAGCGGATGCAGATGTCGTACGGCCGGATGCCGGCCCGGAGGACGCCCGCGACCTCGCGCAGCGCACGGTCGCCGACATGATGGCCGTACGTATCGTTGATGTCCTTGAAGCTGTCGAGGTCCATGACGAGCAGCGACACCTCGGAGCGGTGGCGCTCGGCGCGCGCCAGCTCGCGGGTCAGGTGCATGAACATGAAGCGCGTGTTCGGTAAGCCCGTCAGCGGATCGGTGAGCGAGTCTTCCTGCGTCCGCTCGAACACCATCGAGTTGTGCAGGACGGCGGCCGCCTGTTCGGAGATCCGATCCATCAGCCGGCGGTGATCGTCGGTGTAGATCGACGACTCGATGTGATAGACCGAAATGGTCCCGATGAGGCGCTCGTTGAACAACAGGGGGCAGACCAGCGCGGCCTGCAGCGTGGTCTGGTCCGGTGGGCGACCCGCGGCTTCGAAATCGGCGCTCGGCCGGGCGTTGACAAGCGGCCGGCGGTTGCGCGCGACCCAGCCGGCAAGGCCGGCGCCGTTCCGGACGGTCAACGTTCGGATGATCTCGGATTCGACGCCGGTCGCATAACGGCAGTTCAGGTCCTCGGTCTCCTCGTTGTAGAGAAAGAGGGCGCAACACGAGAAGGGCACGATGCTGCTCAACTTCGAACAGATGAGGGCCATCGTGTCCGCCACGCCGAGGCTGCTGCCCATGGCCTGCGCGATTTCGTAGAGCGTGTAGATCTCGCGGTGGGCGAGCGCGATGTCGTCAAAGACGTTGGTGCGCGGCTGCGAGCCGCCGACCAGCCCGACAGCCGGCTGCGCCGAGGTCGCCGGCGCGGCCACGCGGGTCAGCCTGCGGGGCGGTTCCTGGCTGGCTTCGGCTTCGGCGGCCAGCACCGCGTAGCGCTCGATGAAGGTCTGCACGACGCGCGGGTCGAGTGCCTTGCCGCTTTCCTGGCGCAGGAGGTCAATCGCCGCCTCCGAGCCCATCGCCTTGTGGTACGGCCGTTCCGAGGTCAGTGCATCGAAGTAATCGACCACCGAGAGGATGCGCGCGCCGATTGGAATCTCATCTTCCTTGAGGCCGACCGGGTATCCCTTGCCGTCCCAGCGCTCGTGATGGCTCATGATGAGCGGCGTCACCGGATAGGGAAAGGGCACGCCGCTGATGATCTCGGCGCCGACCTGCGGGTGGATCCGGACCTTCTGAAACTCCTCCTGCGTCAGCGGACCCGGCTTCGACAGAATGTGTTCGGGCACCGCCAGCTTGCCGATGTCGTGGAGCAGCGCGGCCGTCTTGACGCCGTCGATCTCGTTGTCCGGCATGTCGAGCGCCCGGGCGAGCCCGGCCGCGTACACCTGCACGCGGCGGATGTGACTTTGCGCCGTCTGATCCTTGGCGTCAATAGCCAGCGCGAGGGCCTCGATGGTCGCCAGATGGAGGTCCGAAATCTGCTGCACGTGCCGCTGCTGGTCCTGAATGCGGCCCATGTACACCTTATAGGTGCGGTAAATGAGGTACACCGGTGCCGCCAGGAGGGCCGCCACCCAGTAGGCGCCGCGATCGAACACAGACACCACCAGGGCGGCGGCGCCGGCGCCGAAGAAATAGCTGGGCGCGCTCCAGAGGAAGTTGTCGTTCCACACGCGCGCGATCGATTGCCTGGTCGACAGGCCGATCGCCGTCGCGACCAGCAGGGTGTTGCAGACAAAGTACGTCGTCGCGGCGCCGACCAGCGGCTTGGGGATGCTGGCGAATGTGAAGGGCACGGAGGGCACGCCGCCGAGCCAGCCGTAGAGCCACCCTGCGGCCTTCACCGTCAGGATGAGCGACGCCATGCTGAAGAGCGTGCGGTGCGCGGGCGATCGCACCTGCGTGCGGAACGTGCACTGGCTCCACGCACTGACGGCGGCGACGATCATCGTTTCGTCCGCGCCCAGCAGGAGCAGCGCCGCGAAATCGACGGCGTAGGATACCGACATCGTCGAGCCGCTCGTGGCGAGCGGCAGCGTGACCTTGAGCGCCGAGGCCAGGGATGAGAAGAGCAGGAGCGCGATGAAGAACGGGAATCGCGCGATCGAATGTGGGGCAAAGACGGCGAACGTAAGAGCGCCTGCCGCGATGACAACGCTGACGTAGACGCGGGCGCCGACGGGAAGATCCTTCATAAAGTCAAAAGTGAAAACTTAGAAGTTAAAATGAAGAGCATTAACCTCATTGTCCTTTTGACTTCTGAGTTTTACCTTCTGACTTCCTTGCGGGGCCCAGGCTCGAGCTCATATTCCAGGATCTTGCGATAGAGCGTGCCGCGGCTGATGTCGAGCACGCGGGCCGCTTCTTTCTTGTTCCACTGGACGGCTTCGAGCACGCGGACGATGTGGGTACGTTCGGCGTCGGCCAGCGATGGCAGGCGGTTGTCGCCGGGCGGCTGGGGCGTTGGAGCGTTGGCGTGCAGAAACTCGATGTCGGTCGCCCGGATGATCCGCCCTGGGGCGGAGAGCGCCGCGCGCGAAACGGTGCTCTCGAGCTCACGGATGTTGCCGGGCCAGTGGTAGCCGAGGAACACGTCCAGCGCCTCTTGCGAGAACGCTTTGCTGTCGAGCGGCAGGCCCTGTGCGGCGCAATAGCGCGCGAGAAGCCGCTGGGCGAGCACGGGGATGTCCACTTGGCGCTCGCGGAGCGAGGGGAGCCGGATGGCGAACGCGTTGACGCGGTAATAGAGGTCCTCGCGAAAGCGGCCGTCGCGCACCAACTGCTCGAGCGGCCGGTTGGTGGCCGAGATCAGCCGGAAGTCGACTGAAATGGCCTTGTTCCCGCCGAGCCGCTCGAACCGCCGCTCTTCGAGGACGCGGAGCACTTTGGCCTGCGCGACGATCGACATGTCGGCGATTTCGTCGAGAAACAGCGTCCCCTCGTTGGCCAGCTCGAGGCGGCCGGGTTTGCGGTCGTGCGCACCGGTGAAGGCGCCCTTCTCGTAGCCGAAGATCTCGGACTCGAACAGCGTGTCGGGAAGCGCCGCGCAGTTGACCGCCTGGAAGTTCGCCGGCGCCCGCCGGCTCAACTCGTGGATCATGCGCGCCACGACTTCCTTGCCCGACCCGGTCGGACCGAGGATGAGCACCGAGATATCCGATTTGGCGGCCGTGCGAATCCACTCGAACACGATCAGCATCTTCTCGTCGCGGCCGATCATTTCGCGGAACCGTTGGACCGAGAGCGATTGATCCTCGGTCGACACCGTCGCGCGGCGCTCGAGGAAATGATCGAGCAGCTCGACCAGCGCGTCGTTTGTCGGGCGTGCGGCCGCGTACTTGATCGGCGTGCCGGGAATCGCCAGCGCCACGCCGAAGTCCACGAGTTCCTTGACGCAGTTGTTGACGTCCAGGTGCAGGCGTCCGAACGTCTGCATCAGGGTCTCGACGTCGAAGCTCTCCTCGGGTCGGGAGTTCAGATACCGCAGGATGCCGGCGCGCAGCGGCGACTGCACCAGTCCGCGAAACCGCGTCTCGAGGTCTGTCGGCTCGGCGGTCCGGGTGGCGGCGGAAGCGCCGGCACTGGCGCGTCGCGCGCTGAAGGTCAAATCGTCCATCGGGCTCACTTTCGATAGTACTCGGTCTGATAACGCTCGATCAGGTTTTTCATCGCCTCCGCGTCCCGCCGGGAGTGTCCGTGGCAGAAGATCGGGCTGGCGCCGCCGCTCGTCTCGATGAGGATATCGGAGAACACCAGCCCGGTCTCGATCCGCACCGACGCGATGTGCGCCATATGTATCGTCTCTTCTCTCCGCCCAATCCAGCGCGGCGTGTGCTGGACGACGCCCGTCGAGGTAATCAGCACCTGCGTGGGGAACAGGTGGTTGCCCGCGCTCGCGCGGCTGGCGCGGAACACGTCGCCATCGGCAAACCTGAGGCCCTTGCGCCAGATCCACCAGAGGCAGGCGGCCGCGACGACGAGCGCTGCGGCGGCTGCCCAGAGGGTGGACGCCGATTCGCCAGTCACAAGGTCAGATGTTAAGCTATTTCGCACGATGCCGCACCGCGCCCCCGGCTCGACCCACTCCCGTCGCGATCATCTGACCGGCAAACCCATTCGCTATTACCGGCCGACCGGGAGCCAGGAGGTTCGGCGCCTGGTGGAGGAGGGCTTCCAGGCCTTCAATGCCGCCCGGCTCTCCGAGGCGTGCGCGATCTTCGCCGACAAGATGCTCGCCAAGGACAGTGACACGACGATTGGTCTGACCATTGCGGGCGCGATGACGCCCGCAGGGCTCGGCGGCTGCGTGATCGAGATGATGACTCGCGGCCTCGTCGACTTCATCATCTCGACCGGGGCCAATCTGTACCACGATCTCCACTCCGCGCTGAATTTCACCCTGCATCGGGGTTCGCCCTTTCTCGACGACGTGGAGTTGTACGAGGACGGCGTGATTCGCATCTACGACGTGCTCTTTCCCGCGACGGTGCTTCTCGAAACCGATGCCTACATTCGCGACTTCATCGTGCGTTCGGGAATGGACGAGGCCGTCTCGACATCGGAGTTCCACTACCGCCTCGGGCGCGATTTGCTGGAGCGATTCCCGGGCTGCCAGGAGCACTCGGTGGTCGCCCGGGCCGCGCTCGACGGCGTGCCGGTCTACACCTCGTCGCCCGGCGACAGCTCGATCGGCATGAACATCGCCTACCACGAGCTGATGAACGGCGGCCGGCTGATGATCGATCCCAACAAAGACGTGAATGAGGTCTGCGCCATCGTGCTGGCCGGCACGCGCAACGGCTGCGTGATCCTCGGCGGCGGGTCGCCGAAGAACTTCTATCTCCAGGCGCAACCGACGCTCTGGGAGGTGTATGGCATCCCCAAGGGCGGCAACGACTACTACGTGCAGATTACGACCGACTCGGTCGTCTGGGGCGGCCTGTCCGGGGCGACGCCGGCCGAGGCGGTGAGCTGGGGCAAGATCAATCCGACGGTCCTTCCAGACACCGTGGTCGCGTACTGCGATTCGACGATCGCGTTCCCCATTTTTTGCGAATACGCCATCGGGTCGCCCAACGGCCGCCGCGCGCGCAAGGAGCTGGTGCACCAGCGGGACGCGCTCGTGGCCTCCCTGGCCCGAGAAGCCAAGGCGGCGCGGGAGAAAAAGTTAGAAGTAAAAACGTAGAACGTAAAAGGACAATGAGAGCGTCGAGTCTGTCGGGGCTTCCTTTTGAGTTCTGACTTTTCAATTTTCAATTCCCGATGGGTACTCTCTTCACCGAACTGGCACCCCACGCCGAGCGGCTCTCGCCGCAGCCGCGGATTTATGCCGACGCCAACGTGCCCGCTGGCATCGTGGCTCATATGCGAAACGGCCTGCGTTGGGACGTGCTGTTCGTGCTCGAGGAAGACGGTCTGCGCCGCGCGGCCGACCTGGAGCACTACAGGCTGGCGCAGCAGCTCCGCCGGACGCTCGTCACCCTGGACCGGGATTATCTCGACGACAGGCGTTTCCCGCCCGACGAGGGGAGCGGGGTGCTTGTCATCCACGCCCCGAACGAAGACCAGCTCATCCTGCTGCTCGATCGGATCGATCGAGTCATCTTCCGGGCCGGTGTGGCGCCGGCCGAACCCGCCGGTCTGCCGCTCGCCGGCCGCAAGCTGCAAGTCCACACCGACTGGCAACGAGGCGACGCCTGAATGCGCATGCTTGGCCTCGAAATCCGGGATTCGCTCGTAACGGCCGTGGTCCTGGACGGTCATGGCCAGGTGCTGGCGCGGGCTGCCGTCGAGCCGGCGGGCGACGTTGGCGCTGCTGCGCTCAAGGCCCTCGACAGCGTTGCGGACAAGTCTGAAGGTTCGGTCTCCCTCGGCGTGGCCGCGATTCACCCGGAGTCGTCGTCGGTCTCGGTCGTCGAGAAAGCCCTCGCGCCCAGGTATGGCGGAAAGTTTCTGAAGAAGGGCGCCACCGCGTCCGGGACCGCGGCGGCCGTCGCCGAGGCCTGGGTGGGTGCGGCCCAGAAGACCGGTGACTCGGTCTTCTTCGCGGTCGCCGACCACGCCACCGCGGGCATCGTCCGCAACGGCGTGGCGGTGACCGGTGGCCATCGCCGCGCGCCGCTTGTCGCCTGGCTGGCTCTCAATCCCGTCGAGCGCGAGGATTATCGGAAGACCGGATGCCTCGAAGCCGAAGTCGCCGCCGCCGGAATCGTCCGCCGGCTGGTCTGGCGCATCAAGGCCGGCGATCGATCGGCAGTCGCTGACGCGGCTGGGGCGAACCTGTCACGCATCACACTCGACCAGATCCTCGAAGCCGCGCGGCAACAGGACGGCGTGGCGGTTTCGGTCGTGCGCGAGACGGCCAAGTACCTGGGCATGGCTGCCGCCAATCTCGTCGCCATCACCGATCCCGAGGTGCTGGTGCTTGGCGGCATCATGGCGACGGCGGCGGACTTGTTTCTCGAACAGGTCCGGGCGGAGCTGGCGCGACGGCTGCCCAAGCCGATGGTGGATGCGTTGACGGTTCTGCCCGCAACGCTTGGCCCCGACGCGGCGGCCATCGGCGCGGCGCGTCTGGCGGCCCACCCCTCTCCATGATCGTGCTGTCAGGCGCCGGCCTGGTGTCGTCAGCTCGTGTACTCTCGTGAGGAGAGGTTCTGATTCCTCCCGTCATTCGCGTCTCCGGAATCCGCAAGGCGTACGGCTCGACGGTGGCCGTCGACGACGTGTCGTTCGAAGTTGAGGATGGAGAAATCTTCGGGTTGATCGGACCGAACGGCGCAGGCAAGACCACGACGATGGAAATTGTCGAGGGCCTGCGGACGCCAGACAGGGGCAGTATCTCCGTCCTCGGTCTTGATCCCTTCCGCGACGTGTACAAACTGCAGACCCGGATCGGCGTGCAGCTCCAACAGGCACAGCTGCAGAAGCGGATCAGAGTCTGGGAGGCCGTCGATCTCTGGGCGTCGCTCTATCCGAAGGCGGTCGATGGCAATCGATTACTCGACCAGCTCGGGCTCACCGACAAGCGAAACGCCTGGTTCATGACGCTCTCCGGCGGCCAGAAGCAGCGCCTCTTCATTGCCCTGGCGCTCATCAACGATCCGGAGGTGGTGTTCCTCGACGAGCTGACGACCGGGCTCGACCCGCAGGCGCGGCGGGCGATCTGGGAGCTGGTGCGCAGCATCCGAGCACGCGGCAAGACCGTCTTCTTGACGACGCATCTGATGGAGGAGGCCGAACAGCTGTGCGACCGGGTGGCGATTATCGAGCACGGGCGGATTGTGGATATGGACCGGCCGGACAGGCTGGTCAGCCGGCATTGCCCCGAACGAACCGTCGTGCTGGTGACGGCCGACCCGACCGCGGAAGAACATTTTCGGGCGATCCCGCACGTGGAAGAGGTGATCCGCCAGGACACCCGATGCACGATTCGTGGACGCGGTGACAACCTCGTGACCCAGGTGATTCAGTGTCTCTCCGAGAACCAGATTCGGGTTACCGACTTCCGCACCGAGCTTCCCAACCTCGAGGACGTCTTTCTCAAACTGACCGGTCACTCGATTAGGGATTAGACAATGCTCCGCGGCCTCTTCAAACTGACCTGGCTCGAGATCAAGATTTTCGTACGCGAACCGCTCGGCGTGGTTGTGACGATGGGTATTCCCCTGCTGACGTTCGTGGTCGTGGGACGTCTGGTTGGCCGGCAGTTCGCCCCGTCGGCCCTTGCTGGCAACAGCGCGATGCGGGTCGGCTTGCCCGTCTTCGTGTCGGTGCTGATCGCCATCAACGCCGTGCTGTCGCTTGTCACGATCATCTCCATCTACCGCGAGGGCGGCATCCTCAAGAGGCTCCGGGCCACGCCCCTTCGTCCACACACGATCCTCACCGCCCACGTCATCGTCAAACTGTTGCTCACCGCGGTCACGCTCGGGCTGATGGTCGTGACCGGCAAGCGGTACTATCCTGTGGATATCGACGTCCCGCTGTTCGGATTCACGGTGGCGCTGCTCATCAGCACACTCAGCATTCTGTCTGTCGGCTTTCTCATCGCCAGTCTCGTGCCCGCTGCGCGATTCGCGCAGCCCATCGGTGCCCTTGTCCTGTATCCGATGATCGCCGTGTCGGGGCTCTTCGTCCCGGTCGAGCAGATGCCGCCGGCCGTGCAGACCGTGGCCCGACTGCTGCCGCTCACCTACGTCGTGTCCCTGCTCCAGGGGGCCTGGAGAGGCGACGCCTGGTCGGCGCACGTCGGGGATGTGGGCGCCCTGGCTGTTGTGTTCGTCGTGTGTACGTTGCTTTCGGCGAAGGTGTTTCGCTGGGAGTGAGGGGGCGCGCTGGCGCTTTTGACTATGGAAATGTAGAGTGAAGTCGTCAAAATTTAGGAATTTTCTCAGGCAAGTCAACGAACCGAGGTTCAGCACCAGTGTTTCCATCTCGCGTTCTCCGCACACCCTCCAAGCTTCTCGTCCTCATCCAGGCCTCAGGGAGGGTGCTGTTATTTGTGCTCCTCAGCAAGGGGTCGGTGGCCGCTCAATCGCTCCCGGCCCCAAGCGACGCCAGGCCGTTCGAGATTACCGACAACTCGATGCTGATCGAGGAAGCCTTCAACCAGGAGCCCGGCATTTTTCAGAACATCTTCGGCTTTGTCCACAGCGGATCGAGTTGGGACGCCGCGTTCACGCAGGAATGGCCACTCGGTACGCAGAAGCACCAGATCTCATACACCGTGCCCTTCGCCAGCCTCGCCGGTCAACGCGGCGTTGGCGACATCCAGATCCACTATCGGTACCAGGCGGTCACCGAAGGGCCAGGGCGCGCGGCGTTTTCGCCGCGCTTCACGGTGATCCTGCCGAGCGGCAACGCAGACAAGAACCTCGGAAGCGGAGTCATCGGCTGGCAAGTGAATTTGCCGTTCAGTAAGCAGAGGAATGACCTGTACTTCCACGCGAATGGCGGTTTCACGCATCTGGCTGGTGTCGATTCTGGCGCTGTCCCAGCCGACGAAGTCAGCCTACTCACGCCGCACCTGGCGGCGAGCGGCATCTGGCGCATTCGTCCCATGCTGAACGTGCTCGTCGAAAATGTATTCGAGTGGGCGCAGGAAGTCGACGGACCTGGAACGACCGGACGCACCGCTGCCTTCACCGTCTCGCCGGGCGCGCGTGGCGGGTGGAACCTGGGCGACCATCAGCTCATCGTCGGCTTGGCGGCACCGCTCACGTGGAGCGACGGAGCCATGGATGCGGGGGTGTTCGTCTATCTGTCGCACGAGCTACCGTTCAGACGTTGACCAGCCGGCGCACTCGCCGACCTGCGCCTCCGCGCGCGTCAGTTGCGAGCGATCATGTGGCGGCGATCCCCGTAGTCAGTCGTATCCTCCACGCCCGCTTCGAGAAACGCATCGTGCCGCTCGCGGCACTTGCTGCACCTTCCGCAGTGGCGCGTGTCGATCGGTCCCATGCACGACAACGTCAGATGGAGCGGCACGCCGAGTGCCCGGCCTCGACGCACGACATCGGCCTTGCCGACCTCCGCGTACGGCGCATCGATCGTCAACGGATGCGCGAGGCCGAGCGAGAGCGCCCGCGCCATCGCCGACCGAAACTCTGGCGTGGCATCGGGGAACGGATTGTGCGCGAGCGAACCGAGCAGGATGCGATCGATCTTCGCGGCCGCGCAATACACGCCGGCCTTGGCTAGCAGCACGACGTTGCGGCCGGGGAGGTACACGTCTTCGTCGGGCGTATGGTACTGAGGCGGTTGCCCTCGGACAGCCCAGTGCGTCGCGGGGTACACGTCGCTCATGTCGACCGTCAATGAGACGAGCCGACGCGCGAGGCCGCGGAGCGGATTGGCGGCGAGCAACTGGCCCAGCATGGTGCGTTCGGCACGCTCCCACGCGAGACCGACGCTGACATAGATCGGCTGCACGTCGCCGCGGGCGGCCTCTTCCGCGAGGAGAACCACGCTGTCCAGTCCGCCCGAAACCAACACGGCCGTTGGCATACAATGATCGAAATGTATTCTGTCACCAAACGCATCGATTTCTGCTACGGCCATCGGCTGCTCGACTATGACGGCATCTGCAAGCATCCGCATGGTCACAACGCCGTCGCGGAGATCGAGGTGCGCACGGGCCAGCTCGACAGCCGCAACATGGTCTGCGACTTCAGCGACATCAAGCGCGTCGTCAAGGGCTGGATCGACAAAGAGATCGATCACAAGATGCTGCTGCGCAAAGACGATCCGCTGGTGGAGCCACTGCAGCAGCTTGGCGAGCCGGTGTTTCTCCTCGACAGCAACCCCACCGTGGAGGCCATCGCACGCCTGATCTTCGAACAGACCAAGGGGCAGGGGTTTCCGGTCGTCCGCGTGAAGGTCTGGGAGACGCCGACGTCGTTCGCAGAGTACGGAGAATAATCCTTACATCCCATGTTCTCTCTCGTTGTTTTTGACCTGGACGGCACGCTGGTAGATTCCCGCCGCGACCTGTCGGAATCCGCCAACGAGCTGCTGGCCGAATGCGGTGCCGATGCGTTGTCCGAGGCGGTGGTCACGCCGATGGTGGGGAACGGCGCGCCGGCGCTCGTCGCGCGCGCGTTCGCCGCGAGCGGCATCGAGCCGCCCGCAGACGCCGTACCTCGTTTCGTGGCGATCTACGCTCGTCGCCTGCTGAACCACACGCGCGCGTACCCGCGCATGGACGAAGTGCTCGCTGCGCTCGGCGCGCGCGCGTCGCTGGCGGTGCTGACGAACAAGCCGCTCGCCGCCACCAGGGCGATCCTCGCGGGACTCAACCTCGCACGGCATTTTGCGGACGAGGCGATTCTCGGCGGCGACGGCCCGTTGCCGCGCAAGCCCGATCCCACGGGCCTGCAGTACTTGCTCGCGCGAGTTGGGACGACGCCGCCCGAGGCGCTCCTGGTTGGTGATTCGATGGTCGACTGGCGCACGGCGCGGAACGCCTCGACGGCGATTTGTCTCGCGCGGTATGGATTCGGATTTGCCGGCGTGTCAACGGCTGAACTCGGGCCCGACGATCGCGTGATCGACGCGCCCGCTGATCTGCTGCAGATCTGATTCTACGAGCCGACTTCGACGAGCAGCTTGGAAGCCGCCTGTGTGCCGATGGTGATCGACTGACGATCCTTTCGGCGCAGCAGGACGGCGTCGGCGGCCGTGTCGCGCGCTTCGACCTCGACCGTCTGACCAGGCTTGAGGCTCTGTTGCTCGACAAAGCGAAGAAACGTCGGGTCCTGGTCCGCGATGCGGGTGACCCTCAGGGGCGTGCCGAGCGGGCAGGTGAGCAGGTTGTCGAAATGTCGAGTGGCGATCGTCCCTTCGGGGTTCGGGATGGGATCGCCATGCGGGTCGTGAGTCGGGTGACCGAGCATGTCGTCGATCCGCTCGATCAGCCGCTCGGAGACGACGTGCTCGAGCTGCTCGGCTTCCTCGTGCACTTCGGCCCAACTCATTCCCATCACCTGGACGAGAAACAGCTCGACGAGACGATGCCGCCGCAGGACGAGCCCGGCCAGTTTCTCGCCAGCCGTGGTCAGCCGGACGCCGCTGTACGGCTCGTATTCCGCAAGCCCCGACTCGGCCAGCGCCTTGACCATGGTGGTCGCCGTGCCCGGCGTCACGCCGAGCGCCGACGCGACACTGCCCATCGGCACGAGCCGTGCCCCGCGCGGCAGGGCTGACTGGCCCTGATAGATCGCCTTGAGATAGTTCTCGACCGTGCTCGACGGGAACATGCGGGGATATTATCGCCCTTTGGGCACCGATTCCCTCGACTCCCGCATTGCGACTCCGGATGACAAGCGTCTGTATGTCAGGGGTCTGTTCGCGACGATCGCCAACCGATACGACTTCGTGACCATCGCGCTGTCGTACGGGCAGGACAAGCGGTGGAAGCGGCGGCTGGTCGGTCTGTCGGGAGCCGGTCGGGGCACGCGCGCGCTCGATCTCGCCACCGGCACCGGTGATATCGCGTACGCGCTGGCCGCGCGAGGCGCGCAGGTCGTCGGGCTCGATATCACCCCCCGCATGATTGATCTGGCACGGGCGAAGTCGCCGGCCGGTCGGGTGAGTCCGTCGTTTCTCGTGGGCGACATGCTCGCGCTGCCGTTTCCGGATGCGTCGTTCGACCTCGTCTCAACAGGATATGGCCTGCGCAACGTGCCGGATCTCACGGCGGCGGTCGACGAGATCGGACGCGTGCTGCGGCCGGGCGGGCTGTTCCTGTCGCTCGACTTCAACCGCCCCGACTCCGCAGTTGTCCGTGGCGCATACCTGTTCTATCTCACCATCGTCGGAGGCGCGCTTGGCTGGGTGCTGCATCGTGATCCGGATACCTACCGGTACATTCCGGCATCGATCCGCCGGTATCCCGGGGCGCGGGCGGTCGCGCGGTTGATGGAGACGCAGGGCTTCACCGACGTGCGCTACGATCCGGTCTTGGGGGGACTGATGGCGATCCATCGCGCGCGCAGGACAAGGTCCGGCTAACGCCGGACCCCACGTACGTGGGGTCCGCATTCAGGCGGACCATGATGATCAACATGGATATCGACACGTCGAAATGGTCGGGGGAGGGCGGGTTCACGCAGCTGCTCGTCGAACGCCTGCGCGGGCTCGAGGTCATCACGCTCGTGCGGGTTGAGGACGCGCCAGCCAGCCGCTCGGAGGCCGACTACAACTTCATCAGCAACGAGCTCTTCGTGGCCTTTGCCGTCGGCACCCGCCGCGAGCCCATCCGCCGCCTCGGTGTGTTCCCCGGATCGCGTGTGGTCACCGAAAAGGCCCTGACGGTGGCCGGGCTGGAGCGGGCCCTGACGGCGATGGGGGACGTCGGCGCTCCGGACTACGCCGACGAGGGGATGCTCCAGTACCTGCGTGCCGAACGGATCGTGCCGCCGTATCAGACCCGCGGGTACAAGCTCGTCGAATTGGTCAGGATTTATGAGGTCGGGTCCAAGTCCCGCGCCTAACGCTCGCGACGGCTGAGGCCGACACTCAGACCAGTGAAGCCTTGGTCACATCGGGAAGAGGTGTGCAGCGGCGTGCAACGACGTTGCGAAGGGTATGGGTCAGGGTGTGACCCGGCGGGCGTGAGTCAATGAGTCTCGTCCCTTCCCTGCTCCAGGCCATCGTGCACGTCGAAGGCGAAGCGCTGGTCCTGCACGCCGGCGACAAGCCGTACGTCGTCGCGCCTGCCGGGCAAATCGAGCTGGCCAGCAACGCCCTGGCACTTGACGCCGTCAACGGCATCATCGCGCAACTCCTGCCGGCCGAAAGTCAGCAAACGCTCGAGGAGTTCGGGGCGGTTCAGTATGATCTGCCGCCGCAACCCGATTTTCCGCGCGAGCGCTTCACGGTCGTGGTGGCGCGTGGCGGCGACGACGTGTGGGCCGAGATCCGCCGCCGGCGCGTGCTCGAAGACAGTTTTCTTGACGACGCCCTGGCGGCACCGTTCGAAGCGGGCCTGGACCACCTTGCCGGTCCGGTGCTCGGACTGCAGGGCCAGCCAGTCTCCGCCGCGCCCATGCAGCCCACGGCGTGGCCTGCTGAGGAGGCAGCCGCCGTCACAGCCCGGCTGGACGAGCTTGCGCTGCGCCTCACGGCAATCGACGAGCGCACTCGGGAGCTCGACTCGATCGATGCTCGCATTCAGACCCTCGCGGAGGCCACCCACCAGGCGGAGCAGGCCACGCAGCGGGCGGCCGGGCCCGAAGGCGAGCTGCAGAAGCAGCGCGCCGGGCTCGAAGAGCTGCGCGGTCAGCTGCGCGCCGCCGAGCAGGAGGTCAAACAGACACTGGCGCAGGCGGGGACGCTCAGAAACGACCTCGAGCAGATCCGAGCGAGCGCCGCGGCCGTCACACAGGGTGCCGTCCAGGCCGACGCGCTCAGCGCCCGTCTGGCGGCGCTCGACGAGCGCACGAAGGAACTCGACGAGATCGACGCGCGCATCCAGGCGCTGACCGACGCCGCGCGGCAGGCGGAGCAGACCACGCAGCAAGCGATCGGGCTGGAGGGCGAGCTGCAGAAGCAGCGCGCCGGGCTCGAAGAGCTGCGCGCTCAACTGCGCGCGGCCGAGCATGAGGTCAAGCAGAGCCTGGCGCAAGCGGGTACCCTCAAGAACGACGTCGAGCAGATCCGAGCGAGCACCGCGGCCCTCACGCAGGGGGTCGTCCAAGTCGACGCGCTCACGGCGCGTCTGGCCGCCCTCGACGAGCGCACGCGGGAACTCGACAAGACCGACGCACGCATTCAGGCGCTGACGGAAGCTGCGCAGCAGGCGGAGCAGACCACGCAGCGAGCGGTCGGGCCGGAGGGCGAGCTGCAGAAGCACCGCGCCGGGCTCGAGGAACTGCGCAGTCAGCTGCGAGCCGCCGAGCAGGAGGTCAAGCAGAGCCTGGCCCAGGCGGGCACGCTCAGAAACGACGTCGAGCAGATCCGAGCGAGTACCAGCGCCCTCGCGCAGAACCTCGACCAGATCCACGAAAGGTCGCGGGCCGTCGTCGAGGGTGCCGCGCCCCAGGCGGACACAGCAGCGTCGCTCGATGCGCTCCGCGCCGAGATGACACCGCGCCTGGAGGCGCTCGGTGAGCGCACCAGGGAACTTGACGCGATCGACGCGCGCATTCGGGCGCTGACGGAGGCTGCACAACAGGCCCAGCAGGCCACACAGCAGGCGATCGGGCCGGAAGGCGAGCTGCCGAAGCATCGCGAGGCGGTCCAGCATCTCTCGTCCGAGGTGCAGCGGACGCAAGCGACGATTGAGGCGCTGAAGCAGGATCGGGCCGGGCTCGAAGAGCTGCGCGGTCAGCTGCGCGCCGCCGAGCAGGAGATCAAGCAGAGCCTGGCGCAGGTGGGGACGCTCAGGAGCGGCGTCGAGCAGATCCGGGCGAGCACCGCGGCCTTCACGCAGGGGGCCCTCCAGGCCGACGCGCTCACCGCGCGTCTCTCGGCGCTCGACGAGCGCACGAACGAACTCGACAAGATCGACGCACGCATCCAGGCGCTGACGGACGCTGCCCTGCAGGCGGAGCAGACCATGCAGCGCGCGACCGAGGGTGCCGGGCTGCAAAAGGCCGCGGCGGCGTCGCTCGATGCGCTCCGTGCGGAGGTGGGAGCGCTCGCGGCGAGAACGCAGGAAGTCGAGACGCTCGGCGCGCACGTTCGGAGCCTGCAGGGAGCTGTCGCTGACCACCGCGGCCGGCTCGAGGCAGTGGCGATGGACAAGAGCCGCGAGGCGCTCACTGCGCAAGTCGACGGTATCGGCAAGCGCTTCGACGCCGTCTTGGCGCAGTTTGGTGAGGTCGCCAAGAAACAGTTTGCGCTCGAAGAACTGCGCGAACAGATGTCGGCGATCGCGGTTCCTGCGCCAGACGTTGAAGTCAGGGTGAACGCCATCCTCGAGAGGATGGGGGAGAGGATGGGGGCGGTCGAGGAAGAGATCCGGAAGGTTGCGCGGCTCCCCGTCGCTGCCGCGCCCCAAGCGCCTCCGTTGCCGCCTGCACCCGCGGTCCCCAAGGCATCGGCCGACGACGACCTGGCGCTGCCAGGCGCGGACCAGCTGTGGTCGGCACCTCGACGAGGTGGCTCGGTCGCGGGCGCCGAAGGACTCGAAATCGAGCTACCTGGTGATGACACCGGGCGCCCTGGCGCCGGCACGGCTCAGTCCCCTGGCGCGACCGCCAAGCCGGCGCCACAGGTTCGTCTGGTTCCGCCGCAGGCGCCCGCCGCGCCGCCTCGGCTCACGCCGCCACCGGCTGCGACCGTTCCGCCGCCCGCCCCCGCCCCGTCGGCGGATGTTGCTGCTCCGGCGTCTCCGGTTCGCCCCGCTCCGGCCCCTGAGTCGATCGTCGAGCCGCCAGCGTCGCCCCGTCCCGCTCCGCCGCCCGCCCGCCCGACATCACCGCCCGCGGTCGTGCTGTCGATGGCGCGCAATCCTATTAGGGGAGATCGCACCGATGCGCCGCCACCGTCCTCTGACGACAGGTTCTCCGGGCTCGAGCGTCTGCTGAGGACGGCCAACGCGCGCGGCGCGTCGACGTTGTACCTGTCGACCGACGCGTGCCCGTCAATTCGCGTGGACGGCGAGATTCAGATCCTGGACGGCGAGCCGGTGCTCACATCGCACGACGTCGTGTCGTTGATGCTGACCCTGATGCCGGAGCGCAGCCACGAGGCGCTGCGCACGGGCGCCACGACCGAATGGATCTGCGACATCGAAGCGATTGGCCGCGTCCGCTGCATGAGCACTCGCGATCATCGCGGCCCCGGCGGTGTGTTCCGTCTGATGCCAGGGCGGGCCGTGTCGGTCGATCAGCTGGGGCTCTCGCCAGAGATTCAGGCGCTGGCCGCGGAGGCCGAGGGCCTGGTGCTCGTCGCCGGGCCGCGGTCGAGCGGCAAGCGGACCCTGATTTCGGCGCTCGTCGACGTGATCAACCGCACACGGCAGGATCACGTGATTACCATCGAGCGCGAGATTAATGTCGTGCACGCGCGCGGGAGCTCGTTTGTCAGTCAGCGCGAGGTACGCGGAGGAGACGAGGCGCTGCTCGCGGCCGCGCGCGCCGCGCTGCGCGAGGATCCCGACGTGCTGGTGCTCGAGCACATCCCCAACGGCGCCCTGATGAACGTCGCGCTCGAGGCGGCCGCCTCCGGCCACCTCGTCATCGGCGGCTTCGCGGCCCACGATGCGAC
>JBAUGX010000013.1:0-27453 GCA_049679965.1 Vicinamibacterales bacterium | reverse complement strand
GACGGACCCGGCGCCGGAGGAGCAGCCGGCGGAGCGCCCGCCGCCGGGGACGCGCCGCGCGCCGGCGCCTCGACGTGGACGTTGCTCGTCCAGTTGCTGCAGGTGTGATCCGCCGCGTCGGTGAACGCACGGCCGTCGGGCTGCGAACCCGTGAGGATGTCGTGCTGGTTCGGCTGGTCGCCGACGCCGTTGGTGGTGATCTGCTTGTCGTTCAGGGAAATCTGCTTGCCCATCCGATTGCCCAGACGTGCCAGCTCGATCGTGTCCCCGTGCAGCTCAGCGTTATTCATGGCGACCAGCTGGCCCCTGGCGTTGTACCACGGACCGTTGCCAATGCGATCGCGCGCGTTGACCGCGCCCGCGCCCTGCGTGCTGAGATAGGCGTGCCACATGACGCCCGTGCGTCCGGCGGCCTCTCCGAGCCGCTGGCAGTAGGCGTCGGCCCCGGCCAAACCGCCGTAGTTGGCGCCGTCGCCCTTGGGGACGCTGGTGATGAAGAAGGACATCGGCTGCGCCGGCCCTCTGCCGCCGCCTCCTCCAGCGCCCTGTGCCGGCGCGGGGGCCTGCTGCGCCCCCAGGTACGTGCCCAGCATCGCCATGGCGACCGCGGCAATTGCTGCAGATCTCACTTTGTTCATGTTGCGTCTCCTCACTGGATGAAAATTCCGAATCGCCGACCTTCGGCCAGATAGAGTACCACAGGTAACGCCGCGCTTGGCTAGCGCGGCGGGTCCAGCTCGTCCGCAAGCGCGCCGGCGTCGTACACGGTGCGCAGCACGTGTACGATGGCTCCCGCGTGGACGGCCACGGACCGGTTCTTTCCCTCGTCGTAGACGAAGCGCCCCACCAGGCTCTCGATATTCCCGTCGAAGATGAGCCCGACGAGCTCGCCCGCGCGGTTGACGACCGGCGATCCGGAGTTGCCGCCGATGATGTCGTTGGTCGACACGAAATCGAGCGGCGTGGTCATGTCGATGCGCGAGCGCGCCTCGGCGAAACGCGGCGTCAGGTTGAACGGCGGCTTGCCGTCGAAGCTCGCCGACCGGTCGAAGAGCCCGGCGAAGGTCGTCTTGTAGGGGGCGAGCGTGCCGTTCATCGGATAGCCGCTCACGCGGCCGTACGACAGGCGCAGCGTGAACGTGGCATCGGGATAGGCCGTCGTGCCGAACACGGCGAAGCGAGCCTGGCCGATCTTTTCGCGAGCTGGCGTCGCGACGCTCGTCACCTCATGCTCCAGGGCCGCGGTGTTCGCCCGCATCAGCGCGTCGATGGCGCGCCCGACGACGATGAGCGGGTCGGTGGAGGCCCTGACCGCCGCCTCGCCGCCGTCGATGAGCTGCTTGCGAACGGCCGGATCGGCGAGCTTCGTCCCGCCGATGAGGGCCGCGGCTGCGTCCTTCGGCGAACGGCCGGAGAGCACCGCCCTGACGAACGGGTCGTTCGGGCCGAGCTCTTCGAGTGATTCCTGCAGGGCATCAGCGAGCAGCGCTTCTTCGAGGGCCGGGTAGACGGGCGCGGGAGAGAGGAGGCTGAAGAGGAGCGACGATAGCTGCGCGTCGTGGAAGCCGTCGAGCCGCTGGCCGTCGGGCTTTCGGAGCTCCGCGACGTACTGCACGATGAGCAGGCCCCGGCTCGCGAACGCCGATCCCCGCAACTGGCCGAACCGCTGCGCCTTGAACAGCCGTCGCCGGGCGGCTTCGGCGCGAGCCACTTCGTCCCACGCGGTGCCGTAGGCTCTCTGCCATTCGGTGTTGCGTCCGACCGCGTCGCGCAGCGCGCGCTCGTCGGACGCCTTCTTCTCCATGGCGCGCGGATCGAGCAGGCCGCCGTATTCACCCGTGTAGGCCTTGAGGGCGTTCTCCAGGCTGAAGATGAGCCCCGTGGCCTGCCGCGCCTGCTCGGCGCCGCGCGCACTGTATTGGCGGAGCGCTTCGATTCGCCGCTTCACGACCTGAATATTAATGGGATAGACCACGTCGCGCGTGGTTTCGAGCTCGACGAACGTGTCGGTCCGATCGGTCGAGCCGGGATGTCCCGACACGAAGACCAGTTCGTTCTCCACGGCGCCCTTGGCGTTCCACTTGAGAAAGTGCTCGGGCCGGACGCTGACGCCGTTGTCGTAGACGCGGACGAGCGCAAAGTCGAGGTCGTGGCGAGGGAAGGTGAAGTTGTCGGGATCGCCGCCAAAAAACGCCATCTGCTGCTCGGGTGCAAAGACGATGCGGACGTCGGTGTACTTCTTGTAGCGATACAGCCAGTACTGTGCGCCCTGATAGAGCGTCACGACATCGGATCGGAGGCCCGTTTGTTCCGTGCTCTCCTTCTCGATGGAGGCGATCTCGGCCTTGCGCGCGTTGAGCGCGCCTTGGGCCGTCGTCGCGCGTCCGGCGGCCGAGGCGATCCGGGCCGTCACGTCCTCCGACGAAATGAGCACGTTCAGCTCAAGGTCGGTGGCTCTGATTTCGTCCTCGCGAGTGCGGGCGTAGAACCCGTCGGCGACGTAGTTTCTCTGGGGCGTCGAGAGTTTCTGGAGCTGTCCGAGCGCCACGTGATGGTTGGTCAGAACCAGGCCGTCGGCCGACACGAACGACCCCGAGCCGCCGTCCTCGAAGCGCACGCTCGCCAGCCGCAAGTGGGTGAGCCACTCGTTCGTGACGCTGAACCCGTAGCGGCGCTGAATGGCTTCAATCGGCGGCCGGTCGAAGGTCCACATGCCTTCGTCGGCACTGGGGCGGCCGGTCGCCAGCAGGGCGAGGAACACAACGGCAACCAGACGGCTTGCGGTTCGCATCATTGGGTGACTACCTCCGAGACGATCGGCAGGCGTGAGGCTTCCCAGGCCGCAAGACCGCCGGCGATTTCGTCCACCTGCGTGTAGCCGTGCTGCTGCAGGAGGCTGGCCGCGATAGACGACCGATAACCGCCCGCGCAGTGCACGAGCAAGGGCCGATCCTTGGGCAGCTCGGACAGCCGTTCGACGAGATGATTGAGCGGAATGTTGACGCTGCCCGCCACGTGCTTGGCGGCGCGTTCCTGGGGCGAGCGCACGTCCACCGCCAACGGGGCCGACTTTCCGCGCTCGAGGAGGCGCTCGGCGGCAAGTGGTGCACTGACGCGCACGGTCGTCGCCACAAGGTCTGGGCGCGATACCAGGCTGCCCAAGCCGCCCTGGAGGTATCCCACGACGTGATCGAATCCGATGCGCCCCAGCCGGATCGCCGATTCGCTCTCCTGTGCGGTTTCCGCCACGATGACGATCGGCCGCTCTCGACTGAGAACCGTGCCCGCCCAGGTGGCGTACTGGCCACCGAGCCCGATGTTGATGGTGCCTTTGAGGTGCACCGCCGCGAAGTCGATCGGATCCCGGGTGTCGAGGATCTGCGCCCCTGATGCCTGCAGGGCGAGCACCTCGTCAAGGGTCTTCGGCGTCAGCTCGCGCGCGAGGGCTTCCTGGAGCGTGGGTCGCTCCTGGCGATTGAGGATCGCATCGTAGACGAAATAGGGCGGTGCATCCGGTTGATCGGCCGTCACCAGATCGACGAAAGCCTGCCGGGTCATCGGCTGCAGCGCGTAGTTGACGCGTCGCTGCTCGCCGATCGTGGAGATCGTTTCCTTGCCGAGGGCCTTGCCGCAGAGCGACCCGGCGCCATGCGCGGGGTACACCAGGCTCTCGTCGGGCAGCGCCATCAGCTTCGACTGCAGCGAGTCGTAGAGCATGTTGGCAAGGTCGCCGGCGGTCCAGCCGAGCGCGGCCTGCAGGTCCGGGCGCCCGACGTCGCCCACAAACAGTGTGTCGCCGGTCAATACGCCATGCGGCGTTGTCTCGCTCCGGTCGAGGTCATACACCACGATCGAAATCGATTCGGGGGTATGCCCCGGCGTTTCGAGCGCCTTCAGGCGGACCCGCCCGAACTGGACGATGTCGCCATCCTTGAGGGGCGTGAAGGCGTATTCGGCTTTCGCCGCGGCACCAAGATAAATCGTGGCGCCGACACGATCGCGCAGCTCGAGATGCCCCGCTACAAAGTCGGCGTGCAGATGGGTGAGGAAGACGTACGCGATGCGAAGCCCGGCATCGTCGGCAAACGAGAGGTACTGGTCGATGTCGCGCTGCGGATCGACGACAGCGGCCGTGCGCGTCCGCTCGTCACCGATGAGATACGACGCGTGCGCGAGGCAATTGAGATAGAACTGCTTGAAGATCATGTTCGCCGGCCCGCCGTCAGATCATAAAGCATCCGCAGGCCGGCCGGCGAACGTCGGGGAGATTAAGCTGTGGCGCGGGTGGGCTCGACGCGCTGGACCCGGCGACGGGGCTCGACCATCAGCCGCAGGGCCAATCCCGGCCGGCCAGACCCCGTGCGGGGCGTGACCCTGTACACCGCCGACAGGATGCGACCCTTGAGCGTGTCCGGCAGGCCAGCCTCGCGCGCGCCGGGCTCGATCTGGAACTGCACGAGCCGGTACGGCGGAATCGACACCGGAGATGGGCACTCGACATACACCCCGAACTCGCTGACGTCGCGCGTCACGACGCTCGCAAACCGTGGGGTGCCCCGCTGATCTTTCCATGTGAGGCGGGCCGGCAGGCTGAGGATACGGCGCTCGGCGGCTCTCTTGTTCGTCGGGCGGGTCGGGTCGTCAGTCCACATGTGCTTCACGGGCGTTCTCCCTGCTGCTGAGGTCACCATGTGCATATCAAGTTTCGCGCCGTGTGCAGGGTTGTGAATGCTGCAATCTGACAAACTGAGTAACTACTTTATTATCATATATTTACATGAAACAATCCGAGTAACAGAAAGCGTGCAGTATGAGTATTACATATCCATCTGACGTCGAAATAGGATATTGAGTATCCACTCTCGTCTTGTCAGCGAGGGGGAGTGGGTATCTGTTGAAATGGCTACTGGCTGCGTGAACGACTGGCGCGGCCGGAATCGGCCGCTAGTGGCTGGCGGGCTTCTTCAGAAGCCGGTCAAGCGCGACCTTCGGATCGCCCGTGACGATCAGGCGTTCTTCCTTCGGACCGCGCTTCACACCTTTGCGCTTCGGCTTGAGCTTTTTGGCCATCTGGTACTACACTACCTCTCCGGGGTGAAAGAATGCCCCACCCGGGATTCGAACCCGGACGGTCGCTGTCGCCAGTCAGACCACGCGGGTGCAAGCCGCGTGCGTATGCCGATTCCGCCAGTGGGGCGTGAGAGAGCGCCAGATGTAGAGGCGGGGGGCCGGTCAAACCTCAAACCCGCCTCTACTTCGTTCGGGCCGTCCAGCGCGACCCACGGTCTAACCTCACTACATCACCTCCCGCGACATCATCTAGGCGACGGTGGCCGCCAAGTCCATCGCCAGTTCTTGCGACTTGGCGAATCCCTGATTAGTCAAACGGTACCGACGTGCGCGGCCGTTGCCGACGGTAATTACGTCGCCCGCATCCGTCATCTTGTCCAGTTGGTAGTCAATGCGCGTGACCTGTCGGCCGGTGAGTCGAAGCCCGTCCATGATCTCAGAACCGCTCACGCTGTCGTTGCTCCGCAGCTTTCGCTGACCGAGAAGCACGAGCATGATCTCGTCCTCCAGGGCGGCCCCGCGTGCCGTGAGCGATACAACCCGCCCCTCCGTCCGCATGATCTTGTCGAGCATCAACTCGTTCTTGGCAGGTTGAATCGTGACGCCAGCGAAAGACTCTGGCGGCATGGGCGGCTGGGGCACGTAAGCAGGAGCCTTCAGCAGCGCCTCGACCAATTCGCGGAACGCCCCGAATTGCGCCTGCACGACTTCGGGCGGCCCCTCGGCTTCGAACTCGTGATCGCCGATCTTCATCTTCAACTTCGTATCCATCACTCCTCCAAGGTGAGCCAATGCTACCACAGAAATTAGACGCACAGACTGATAAGGTACAGGAATCCGTAGAAATAAGGGAATCAGCGCAAACTGACATCGGTCTGTGCTTAGCGTGCGGTGCCCGTATTACGCGGTGCGGGCGGCCCTTTTCAGATGCAATAGAGTGCTATAAGTGCCATAAAATCAATATCTTCAATGACTCTCAGCAACCTGTGCGCCTCGAATGAGCTTTTGTGCGAATCAGGCCATTGCAACATCTACTAAATTAGCATATAGTAGGGCCATGATTAAGAACGCGTCACCCATCCTTGCGGCGCTCCGAGCGGCAACCTTGAGCGAAGCAGCAGCCGTCGAATTCATGGAGCAACAGCGGTGGGGCGCGGCACCGGCCTGCCCGCGTTGTGGCGTGGCAGATGTCTACAAGATGAGCGGCAGCGACGGAGCGCGGAACAAGGACTATCGGTGGCGCTGCCGTGGGTGCAAGCAGATGTTTACCGTCCGCACGGGCACGGTGTTCGAGGAATCGCGGTTGCCGCTTCGCGTGTGGGTTTACGCCTTCTGGAAAGCATGCAGCAGCAAGAAGGGCATCAGCGCCTTGCAGTTGTCCCGTGAAATGGAAATCACCCACAAGTCCGCGCTGTTCGTGCTTCGGCGGATTCGTCATGGCCTCAGTAGTGAGAACATGCCGAAGATGACCGGCACCGTCGAAGCCGACGAAACTTACATCGGCGGGAAGCCGCGCCATGGCTATGGGTGGGGTAAAGAACCACGGCGACGTGGTGGGGCCGACAAAGACGGTGTGTTTGGAATCGTGCAGCGCGACGGTGACGTGCGGTTCAAGCTCTTGGACCGCATCACGGCGGATCGGCTGAGTCAGCACATTGCAGAGAACGCGGACCTGACGTGTCGTCTCATTACCGATGATTCACCCGCATATAAGCGCGTGGGGCAAGCCTTTGAGGGTGGGCACGAAACGACGTTGCACATGGCGAAACAATATGTCCGGCCTGGGACCGACATTCACAGCAACACGATTGAGGGCGTGTTCAGCCTCATCAAGCGTGGCGTAATGGGCACGTTCCACAGCGTGAGCCGCAAGCACCTGCCGAACTACCTGAACGAATTTGAATTTCGGTGGAACACGCGGAAGCTGGATGACGGCCAGCGCGTGGCCCGTGCCATCAAGCAGGTTGATGGGAAGCGGCTGGAATATCGAGAATCGGTGGACAATCCGCCCTACTTCGTACCGCTCGCCCCTCAACAACTAAAGGCACCGGCAGACACGCTCGGGCGGCGGATCGTGGCACGGCTCCGTGCGGATCGCGAGCGCGACAATTAAGAGGGCATGGGTGCTATTCTCCCTTCCATGCCAAAGGAACAAATTGACATCCATCTACGCTATGAAGGGCCAGAGGTAGATGACGGTTCCATGTCGTTGCAGGACGCGGTTCCGGTTCTACAGGGCTTTGCCAGCGCATATGGCAAATTGGCTGCGCTTGAAGATCCGACGTCCACGCACCGTCTTCGCATCACAGGGGTTCGACCTGGCTCTGTCGTGTTCGCGCTGGATGTGTGGACGGTTCTGGATACCAACGCAAGGCTCATTGGAGCCGTCGGCGGGATCGTCGGGCTTACTGGAACAGCGATTGGGATTGTGGCGAAAATCATCGGCGTCATTCGCGCCAAGAAACACGTTAAGAAAGAACCATTCCGAGAACAGATTGGCCAGACAAATAACACCATCATCATTACCAATTCTCAGAACGTGACAATTGAACTGCCGCTGAATGTGTATGAGCTATTCAAAGCCGGAACGCTTGATTCTGATTTGAATAAAATCACGAGCCCGCTCAGAGAGGGGCATATTGATGCCGCAGAGTTAGAAGTGCGTTCTGTTGATGGTATCGTCATGAGAGAACGGATCGAATCGGCTGAGCGGCCCTATTTTGAGACGATGGTCACGACAACAACCACGACAAAGGAAACTCCATTAGTGGTGCGTCTTAATTCAGTAACGAAGTCCACAAATAATGGCTTCCTGTATCTCCTCGATGGAACCAGAACGCCATACAGCTACAAGGGCGACAATCCCATGCAGCTATATACCTTGATTGCTCATGACGGCCCGGTCCGCATCCGGTGCGTGGCTTACTTCGACGAAAACCTCAAGCCGACTTTGGTGGACATTTATGACCTTGAGAAGATCCAGGGCGAGTTGTTTCCGCATGCCCCTGAACAGGTAACCGGCACCGGTGGGCGAGCAATTGCCCTCAACAGCCTTACGAGCGATGATGAATGAAGTATCCATTTCAACAAATACCCACTCCCGTCAGCGAGTATCCAGTTCTGGATGGGTCTCGAGCCCTAGTCGCCGCAGCTTCAGATAGAGGCCGCGTCTCGTCAGTCCCAGCACACGGGCAGATTCGGAGATATTGCCGCCCGTCCGGTCGAGCGCAGCCTGAATCATGTCGCGTTCGACCCGTTCGACGGCCACCGCAAGATTCGGCGCGTGACGGCCCGAAACCGATCGACCAGCCGAGGTGGTCGCGGGATGGGGCTCGCTGCTGATGTCAGGCGAGAGGTGGGATGGCTCGATCGTACCTCCTGGCGCGCTCAGTGCCACCGCCCGCTGAATCTCGTTCTTGAGCTGTCGCACGTTCCCAGGCCACCAGAATTGCGCGAACGTGTCCAGGGTCTCCGAGCTCAGGTGGATATCGGGCTTGCCGAGCCGTTCGGATGCCTCCCGCAGGAAATACGTGCTGAGGTGCGGGATCTCCTCGCGGCGCTCGCGCAGAGGCGGGACGTGGATGCGAATGACGCTGAGGCGGTAGTAGAGATCTTCGCGGAACTTGCCTTCGGCGACCCGCTGTTCGAGATCGGCGTTGGTGGCGGCGAGGACCCGCACGTCCACGCGCTGCGGCCGATTCTCGCCGATTGGCATGATCTCGTGCTGCTCGAGAAACCGCAGCAGCTTGGGCTGGACGTCGAGCGGCAAGTCGCCGATTTCGTCGAGAAACAGCGTGCCGCCGGCGGCCGACCGCACCAGGCCCGGCTGGTCGGAGACGGCGCCGGTGAAGCTGCCGCGCCGATGGCCGAACAGCTGGCTGTCGGCCAGATCGCGGCCGGTGGTCGTGCAGTTATAGGGCAGGAACATGGCGGCGCTGCGGGGCGACCCGACGTGGATGGCCCGCGCGACGAGCTCCTTGCCGGTGCCGCTCTCGCCGGTGATGAGCACCGTCAGGTCGTTGCCCTGGAGGCGCTGAATCTGTTCGACGACGCGCGCCATGGCCGCGCTGGCCGAGAGGAATCCGGGCAGCAGTGGCTCGAGGGACTGGTCGACGGCCAGGCCGGTCGGCGCGGTCGAGCGGTCGCGCGCCGCGCACAACGCAAACCCCTGCTGGGCGACGGCGATAATCATGCGCAGTCGCCGCAGAACGGGATGGCCGACCGGCCGCGGCGAGGCGACCAGGGCGAAACGCGGCCCTTCGGAGTCGCGCCCGAGGGATTCGAGCACCAGGGTGCCCCGGCCGTACGGGTTGCCCTGTGCGGCCGACCGCGCGAGCGCCGGCGCTGCGTCGGCTTCGCAGCCAGCGCAGGCGATCACGCGCACGTCGCCGCCGGCGAGGCGCACGAACAGCACGGCGCTGTCGGCCGCCGCCGCGTCGAGCAGTGCCGTGGCCGTCTCGCGTCCCAACAAATCCGGCAGGGCCGCCGCATCGACAATCCGTCGGACGATCGCTTCGTCGGCATCCGACGGGGACATGACGTACTCGCCCGTGCCGATATGGGTCAGCAGCGTCTGGGCCTCTCGCGTGTCGGCGAGGTCGCGCTCGGCCTCGAGCTGCTCGAAGATGTGCATCGCCCTGGTGAGATGGCGCTCGGCAATCGATCGCGCGCCGGTTTCGGCGACCAGGCGCCCGAGGGCGAGATGGCTGAGACCAGCCTGATACCGTTCGCCGAGCAGGTCGAGCAGCGTAGTGCTCTGGCTGAAATCGTGATACGCGTCGGTCGCGTGTCCGCTCTGTGCCTGGAGCGCGCCTCGCAGCCGCAGGTACTCTCCCCATGCGGCGGGCACCGCTTTCGGGTCGATCATGTCGGCGGCCACCGCCAGA
Organism: Vicinamibacterales bacterium; assembly: GCA_049679965.1. Lineage (GTDB taxonomy): Bacteria > Acidobacteriota > Vicinamibacteria > Vicinamibacterales > CAVVIG01 > 2-12-FULL-65-11. Next base: position 17,497 of record JBAUGX010000013.1, on the reverse strand, counting down.
CGCTGCTCGGCTTCGGCGAGTCGTTTCGCGCCGATAAGGGCTTCGGCCGCGATGAGGGTGGCCTGCAGCGCATCAAACGGCGGGGCGCCGGCCTTCAGGATGTCGTCCGCTTTCTCGACGGCCTCCTCGAGGGCGCCCCGCCTGAGCGCGAGACGTGCCCCGAGCACGCGCACCGACCATTCGTACCAGCGGCTCGTCTCGCGGCCGTACGCCCCGTACGCATCGCTGGCGCGGCCGAGATAGTCGCTGGCCGCGTCGTACCGCCCGCGCATGAGCTGAATCTGCGCGAGCGTGTCGAACACGGCGCCTGTCGTCTCGCTGAACTGAATCGGACTGCGCACCTTGAGCGCGCGGTGCAGGGCATCGTCGGCACGGCGGAGATCGCCAAGCCGGACGCAGATCTGTCCAAGGGTCGCCAACGCGACGGCCAGTCCGTGGCCCGACCCGTGGGCTTCGTGCAGCGAAACGCTCCGTTCGGCCAGTGCGAGCGCCTGCTGGTAGTGGTGCTGCAGCATCGTCACGTTGGCCTGATTTCCGCACACGGTTGCCAGCACGTCGTCGGCCTGCACGAGCGAGGCGAGCCGCTCAGCCTGGCGCAGTGCGCCCATCGCTTCGTCGTGCCGGCCGAGTTGGGCGAGCGAGATGCTCGACAGCGAGTGGACGAGCGCCAGGTGCCGCCGATCGCCGGCCGCGTGGAGGGCGGAGGCCGCCTTGGTGATGTGCTCGCGGACGATGGCCATGTCGCCGACCTGGCGGTAGCAGTTGCCAAGCTCGTAGTGGGCGAGGCCGATCGCGCGCGAATCGTGGGCGATTTCGGCCTGCTTGAGGGCGCGGCCGTGCAGCGCGATGGCCCGGGACTGATCGCCGCGGGCCGAGGCCAGCCGTCCGTGGAGCCGCCACAACGCGGACAGGCGGCCGGAGGGGACGCTGTCGCGGAAGGAATCGGGCGGGCGGCCGAGCGCGGCCGCGGCCTGGTCGAGGTCGTCCTGCAGCAGCCACGCTTCGGCCAGAGCCGAGCGGAGCTCCAACTCGTCTTCGCGCGTCAGGCTAGAGGATCGGAGCGTCGGCGCCAGCATCTGCGCGGCTTCGCTGCCTCGGCCGCGGTCAAGAGAGGCGGCCACGCGCGTGAGCAGGGCTTGCAGCGACGCAGACGGCACGGTCAGGCCTTCGTCTGCAGGCCGTCGGCGAATGGCCGGCCCCGTCTGGCCATTCGCGATTCGAGACGGGCCGTGCAGTCGCAGTCGCTGCACGCCCACGGTTGATCCCCTGTCAAGTCGCGGCAGCGACTGCGTGCGTGGGCGTCCTTGATCTTCTCGAGGTCGAAGTATTCCTCCCAGTACTCGCGCTCTTCGGCGAGCGGCGTCGGGCAGTAGCACACTTCGACCCACTGCACCCGACCGTCATCGTGCTGGCGAGCCGCCGACATATTGCGAAGGTATTCGTCGCCGGCGACCGATCCAGCGCCGAGCGTACGAGTGCGGACGGCCTGCGCCAGCCGACCGTCCTGCCCGGGTTTCACCCGCGCGGTGACGAGGTAACGCATCGCGTCATTGTACGGCAGCAAGCAAGCGGTCAGCGAGGTGCGCGAGCAGACGTGGGTCGGGCGCGGCCAGATGCGCGTGGACGGCGCGGCGGCCGGCGGCGTCTAGCGAGGCGAAGTCTCCAAGCGCCTGCGCCCGCTCGAGGATGCCAAAGGTGAAGATCTCATCGGGAATCGGCACGTCTTCTCGCGGCGTCGCGGAAACGAGGAGAAACACGCCGGTATTGGGGCCACCCTTGTGCAGCTGACCCGTCGAGTGCAGGTATCGCGGCCCGTAGCCCCACATGGTGGCGGCCTGGGTGCGGTCTCGAACCGCGAGGCGGAGCCGGCCAAGCTGTTCGGCAAGCTGGCGATCGGGCCCCAGGTAGGTGAGGAGCGCGAAGTAGGTGCCCCGCTCAAGTAGCGAGAGAAGCGTCTCGGGACCCCCTTGGCCCAACTCGCGCCTGGCTGCGGCGCTCATGGTCAGGGAGATGCCGATGTCCATCGTGCGGTCGGCCGCAGGGACCGGCAGATGCCCTGTCGATTGGTACTGGTTGAGCAACACGCGCGTGGAGTCTTTTGCCTGCTGGACGTTCGGCTCGTCGAACGGGTTGACCCGGAGCAGCGCGCCAGCGACGGCCGTCGCCACTTCCCAACGTACGAATTCCGCGCCAATTGCGGACGGTTCCGGGACCTCGAGGTCCACAATCGGAGCGTCCGCGGCCGTCAGCGCCCGGAGGTCGGTCTCCGGCGCCTCATCTGCGTCCGATCCGGATAGCCGCAGGCGGACAAACAGCCGATCCGGACCGTAGGCCGCGGGGCCCGCCAACGCTTCGCCGGCAATGGGCACGATGCCCGCGCCGTTCTTCCCCGTGCTTTCGGCGACCAGCTGCTCGACCCACAAGCCGAAGGTCTCGAGCGAGGAAGGCAGGACGAGCGTCAGCTTGTCGTGTCCGGCGCGAGCGGCTGCGCCAATGGCGAGGCCAAGGTCCACGGCAGGATTGCCATGCGCGCCGGCGGCTGGCCGTTCGCACGCCGACAGCATCGCGATCGCCCACCCAACCAGCTCGGAGACGTCAACGCCCATCAGGGCGGCAGGGACGAGGCCGAAGAACGAGATGACGGAATAGCGACCTCCGATGTCGCCAGGATTGAGGAAGATCTCGCGGAAGCCCGCGGCACGCGCGCGGCGCTCGAGCTCGGTGCCGTGGTCGGTAATGGCGACGAAGTGGTCGGCCCATTTCGACACACGAGCGTCCTCGAGCCTCCGACGAAAGTGCGCGGCGAGGACGTTGGGCTCAATCGTGCCGCCGGACTTGCTGGCAAGGATGTACAGCGTGGTCTCGGGCGGTGTGGCTGCCGAGAGCACGGCAGCCGGATCGGTCGAATCCAGCATATGGAACCGCGGCCAGGACGGCGCGACGCCAATCACCGCCCGCAGGACTTCGGGGGCGAGGCTGGATCCGCCCATGCCGAGCAGCACGATGTCGGTGAAGTGTTGGTTCTTGACGGACGCCGCGAAGGCCTGGAGGCGCGGAAGCGAATCGGCCATCAGAGAGGGTGAGCTCAGCCAGCCGAGCCGGCTCGCGATCTTTTCCTGAACGGCCGGATCGTCGCCCCACAGGGATGGGTCGCGACGCCGCAGTCGGGCGCCCGCGCGTCCGGCGGCGTCCGCGTTCTCCGCGAAGACGTGAGCCAATGGCCCTGGCAAGATGTGACACGTTCTCTCGAGGCGAGCGCTCTTGGCCGCCACGCCAAGCGCCGGCCAACGCGTCAGGATGTCTGGCCCGTTCTGCATGGCCCCTAGCATAGACTAGTGATCGGACTTGGGATTTTGGATTAGCTTCGGCAGGCCAGGCCGAAGCTCGAAGAGCGAAGGCCGGAACCTAATGCGGCGCGCGAACGTCTTCTCAACGGTATTGGGGCGGCGGCCTATCCTCGTCGGGGTGTGGGTGCTCGCGTGCGTGGCCATGGCGGCGACGTTCGCGTGCGGCTCGTCCACAGAACGGTCAACGCCGGCAGCACCCGTCGCCAGGTCCGCTGCGCCGCCGGCGCCCCCAGACGAGGCGGCGCCGAGCCCGACCGAAGGTCCGGCCCCGGACCCGTCGGAAGGGCGCATTGTCGTACTGGGTGACTCTCTCACGGCAGGGCTCGGTCTTTCCACGACTGCCGATTCGTTTCCATCCGTGCTGCAAGAGCGCCTCAGGGCCAAAGGCTTCAAGTACCAGGTGGTCAACGCCGGCGTCTCGGGTGATACGTCGGCCGGCGGGCTGTCACGGCTGGGATTGGCGCTCGACGGCAACGTGCGCGTTTTGATTGTGGCGCTCGGCGGCAATGACGCGCTGCGCGGCCTGCCGGCTGAGGAGCTGAAGCGGAATCTGTCGATGATTATCGAGCGGGCGCAGGCGCGCGCCATTACCGTGATTCTGGCCGGCATGGAGGCGCCGCCCAACTTCGGTCAGCAGTACACGGCCGAGTTTCGCAGCGTCTATCCGGCCCTGGCCAAGCAGTATCGGCTGCGCCTTGTCCCGTTCCTGCTGCAGGGCGTCGCCGGCGATCAAGCGCTCAACCAGCGGGACGGCATTCATCCCACTGCGGCCGGCGCCCGCATTGTCGCCGACAATGTGTGGGCCGTGCTCGAGCCGGTTCTCAATCGGCAGGCCGTCGGAGCGAGGGGTGCCCCAGGATCATGATCGAACTGCGCGAGGTATCGAAAACTGTCACCAGCGGCACCGAGCCGCTCACCATCCTCCATTCGCTGAGTCTGACGATTCCCCGCGGACAGTTTGTCGCGGTTGTCGGGCCCTCGGGCAGCGGCAAGTCCACGCTGCTCGGCTTGATTGCCGGCCTCGACGCGCCGACCTCGGGCAGCGTGCTCATCGACGGCGTTGACGTCACGCGGCTCGACGAGGACGCGCTGGCCAAGCTCCGCGGCGAGAAGATCGGCTTCGTCTTCCAGTTCTTTCACCTGATTCCGTCGCTCACCGCGCACGAGAACGTCGCGGTGCCGATGGAGATTGCCGGGATCGCCGATGCGGGCAAACGGGCGAAGGCGCTCCTCGAAGAGGTGGGCTTGACCGGCCGAGCGCATCACTATCCCTCCCAGCTCTCGGGCGGCGAACAGCAGCGGGTCGCGCTGGCGCGGGCGCTCGCCAACGATCCGCCGATCGTGCTGGCCGACGAGCCCACGGGCAACCTCGATACGGCGACGGGCCGTCATATCATGGAGCTGCTGCGCGAGATCCACCGGGTGCGCGGCACGACCATGGTCCTCGTCACGCACGACGCGGAAGTGGCGGCGGCGGCAGATTCGCGGCTGATCTTCAGGGACGGCCGCGTCGTGGAGCGCACATGATGTTCGTATTGCGGATGGCGGTGCGCGAGACGCGCGCGGCCTGGCGGCGCCTGCTGTTCTTCTTCGTCTGCATCGCGGTCGGCGTGGCGGCAATCGTCGCGCTGCGATCCGTGATCCAGGACGTCCGCGCGGTCTTCGGCACGCAGGCCAAGGCGCTGATCGCGGCCGACGTCGTGGTCAGCACCACCCGCGACTGGACGCCCGCGGCCCGCGACATCCTCGATCGGCGGCTGGCCGAGGCGGGGGCCACCGTCCGGACCGAAACGGTGCAGACGCCGACGATGACGCGGCCGGCTGACGCGTCGCGGCCGGTCGCGCGGATGGTCGAGCTGCGGGCCGTCCAGGCGGCGTTTCCCCTCTATGGCAGCGTCGTTCTCGAGGGCGGCCAGGCCTACTCGCATGACCTGCTGAAGGGGCACGGGACGCTCGTTCGCCCGGAGCTGCTCACGACGCTCGGCGTCAAGGTCGGCGACGCGATTGCCATCGGGCAGGCGAGCTTCACCATCCGTGGCGTCATCACGAGCGAGCCGGGCAGCGGGATGGGACAGTTCAGCCTCGGCCCTCGCGTGATCGTGGATTTCGACGACCTGCCGTCCACGGGCCTGCTCGGGTTCGGGAGCCGCGCGACACACCAGCTGCTGGTGAAGGTGCCGGACGAGCGTGTGGAGTCGCTCACCGACACCCTCCGCGAGGAGCTGCGGCCGGAATTCGCCAACGCACGGTCGTTTCGATCGACGGAGGACCAGATTGGGCGCAACTTCGAGCGGGCCGAGAACTACCTGAGTCTCGTCGGTCTCATCATCGTGATCCTCGGCGGCATCGCCGTGTCGAGCGTAACGCGCGTGTTCATCCAGCAGAAGATCCGCAGCATCGCGGTGCTGAAGTGCCTCGGGGCGCGCAGCCGGGAGATCATGACGATCTACATGGCGCAGGTGATGGCGCTCGGCCTCGCGGGAAGCCTGCTCGGCGTCGGCATCGCGCAGGCCGCCGTCGGCGCGATTCCACTGGCGCTCGGTTCGTCATCGTCGATCCTCGCGGACGCCCACTACGGTGTGACGTGGAGCGCCGCGTGGCAGGGCGTCACCATCGGTGCGTTGGTGTCGCTGCTGTTTTCGGTCGTGCCGCTGTTGCACGTCCGGTTCATCAAGCCCTCGCTGCTCCTGCGCGATGAATCAACCAAGCAAGCTCGCGACTGGGTCGGCTTCGCGGCGATTGGCCTCGTGGCCGCGGCGCTGGTGGCCGTCACGGTCTGGCAGGCTTCGTCTCTACGAATCGGCGTGGTCGTCTGCGCGGGCTTCGCCGGCCTCGCGCTTGCGCTCCATTTCGCGGGTCGCGGGCTCGTGGCGCTCGTCAAACCGCTCGCGCAGTCGCGGTCCTTCCCACTGCGCCACGCCGTCCTGCATCTGTCGCGGCCCGGCAACCAGACGCGAGTCATCCTGCTCGCCGTCGGCCTGGGCGCCTTCTTCATCGTCGGCATCCGGTCGCTGCAGGCCAGCCTGCTCGACGAGTTTTCGGTGCAGATGAGCGAGAACCAGGCGGACATGTTCCTGATGGACATCCAGCAAGCGCAGGTCGACGGGGTTCGCGCGTTTCTGGCCGATCCGTCGGTCGGCGTTGATGCGTCGCAGGTGATTCCGGTCATGAGAGCCCGCGTGGTGGGTGTGGCCGGACGCCGGACGAACCTCGACGGGGTGCAGGCGGTCCGCGAGCGGGGGGGCGGGCTGGGACGGGAGTACACGATCACCTACCGCGACCGCCTCGAACCGAACGAGCGCATCACCGACGGCGCGTTCTGGAGCGGTCCGTCCAAGGACCTCGAGGTCTCGGTGGAGCAGGGCCTCCACGATCGGTTCGCGATCGACGTGGGCGACACCGTCCGATTCGACATTCTCGGACAGGTCGTCAGCGCCACAGTGACGAGCATCCGGAACGTGGAGTGGCGCGAGTCTCGCAACGGCGGCTTCGTGTTCGTCTTTCGGCCAGGCGCGTTCGCTGATGTGCCGCAGACCTACGTGGCGCCGCTCAAGGGGCCCGTCGACCCGGCGGCGCGCGCGCGCTTTCAGCACGATCTCGTCACTCGCTATCCCAACGTATCGGTGATCGACTTCCACGAGGTACTCGATTCGCTGCGCGTCGTGATGAACCAGGTGACACTCGCCATCACGGTGGTCGGCGGGCTGGTGCTCTTCAGCGGCGGGCTGATTCTGATTGGCGCCGTGGCGATGACCAAGTACCAGCGGGTTTACGAGGCGGCTGTCTTCAAGACACTCGGGGCCAACACCCGGACCATCGCGCGCATGCTGCTGTTCGAGTACGGGGTGCTGGGATCGCTCGCCGGGCTCATCGGGTCGCTTGGTGCCGTCGCCCTGACGTGGGGCGTGAGCCGCTATGCCCTCGACATCCCCTGGCGCGTGTTTGTCGGCGAGCACGCCGCCGGCGTGGTATTTACGGCTATCCTCGTCGCGATCATCGGCGTGCTATCCAGCCTCGATGTGCTCAAGCACAAACCGCTCGCGACGCTCCGCGCCGAGTAGGCCGAGGAGGGGCGCGGGATGTTTCGCGTCCTCGAAGCACACTTCGAGCTTCACACCCACGGCACGACAGTCAGGACCGAGGTGCTCGCCGGCGCCACCACGTTCCTGACGATGGCGTATATCGTTTTTGTCCAGCCGGCCGTGCTGAGCGCCGCCGGGATGGATTTCGGCGCGGTGCTCACAGCCACATGTCTCTCGACGGCGTTCGCCACCGCGCTGATGGCCCTGCTGGCGAACTATCCCATCGCCGTGGCACCCGCGATGGGCCACAATTTCTTCTTCGCCTACTCGGTCGTCATCGGCATGCAGGTGCCGTGGCGCGTGGCGCTCGGCGCCGTGGCGATCGCCGGTGTCGTGTTCGTGCTCACGGCCGGCATCGGCCTGCGTGAGCGGCTGATCACCGCGATCCCGGCCGCCATCAAGCACGCCATGGCCGCAGGCATCGGCCTGCTGATTGCGACCGTTGGGCTGCAGTGGGCAGGTCTGATCGTGGCGGCGCCCGGCACGCTCGTGACGCTGGGCAATCTCCACAGCCCCCCGGTGCAGCTGGCCCTGGGCGCCCTTGGGCTGACCGCGATCCTCATGGCGCGGCGCATCCCTGGCGCGATGCTGTGGGGCATCCTGGCGACCGCGGCCGCAGGCTGGGCGCTTGGCCTGGTGCAATACCAGGGGGTCGTCGGCCGTCCACCCTCCCTTCTGCCGACTCTGCTGCAGCTCGACGTGGCGGGGGCGCTGGCGCCCGGCATGGCGCCGGTGGTGCTCGTATTCTTCTTCCTCGCGCTGTTCGATTCGGTGGGGACGTTGGTGGCCGTCGGCGAGCAGGCGGGCCTGATGCGCGACGGCGTGCTACCGCGCGCGCGCCAGGCGCTGCTGGCTGACGCCATCGGCACCGTCGCGGGCGCCGCGCTCGGCACCTCGACCGTGACGGCGTACGTCGAGAGCAGCGCCGGGGTCGCCGCAGGCGGTCGCACTGGACTCGCCGGCCTCGTGACCGCGGCGCTCTTCCTGCTGTCGCTGCTGTTCTATCCGCTCGTACGCATGATCGGAGGCGGCTACCAGATGGGCGGCTCGACGCTCTATCCGGTCATTGCGGCGCCGCTCGTGCTGGTCGGCACGATGATGATGCGGAGCCTGCAACAGGTCGCGTGGGACGATCCGACGGAATCCATTCCGGCATTTCTCACCGTGATCATGATGCCGCTCACCGTCAGCATCACCGAAGGCATCTCGTTTGGCGTCGTTTCGTATGCGCTCGTGAAGCTCGCCTCCGGGCGCGGCCGTGAGGTCCGTCCGTTGCTCTATGTGTTCGCGATTCTTTTTCTCGGACGTTACGTGTTCCTGCGGTGAGGGATGCGATATCATTTAGCGTTACCCCGGATCAAAGAGGGACCCACGGTGGATGTGCCGACCTACAAAGACGCGCTCCTCAGGAAGCGCGATGAGCTGATGAGCGCCGGAGGCCTCAAGCCGCTGCAGGCCTCGATGGAGAACAACACCCGCCAGGGCGACATGGCGGACCAGGCCACGGGCAACAATGAAGTGCACATTGCGCTGAAACTCAAGCAGACCGACGCGAAAATTCTTCAGGCGATCGACGAAGCGCTCTGGCGCATCGAGAAGGGGACGTATGGCGCGTGCCGCGACTGCGGTGAGCCCATCGCCGAGCCTCGCCTCACGGCGATCCCCTGGACGCGGGTCTGCATCAGCTGTAAGGAAAAGCAGAACGCGTAATTGAGCACTCCGGTCAGGGTCGCGATCGCGCTCGGCAGCAACGTGGGCGATCGCGAGTCCCACCTTCATCACGCGCTCTCCGGTCTGCGGCCGCTTCTCGACGATCTCCTCGTCTCCAGATTCCACGAGACCGCGCCGGTCGGGATGCGTGAGCCCCAGGCCCTGTTCCTCAACGCGGCGGCTGTCGGCCGCACGGCGCTGTCGGCGCGCGATCTGTTGTCGGCGCTGCTCACGATCGAGCGTGAACGCGGGCGCGAACGTCCGTATGCGACCGCGCCGCGAACCCTCGATCTCGACTTGGTGCTCTTCGGCGCGTCGGTCGTCGAAGAGCCCGGCCTGCTCATCCCGCATCCGCGATTCCGCGAGCGCCGGTTCGTGCTCGAGCCGCTCGCCGAGATCGCGCCGGAGATGACCGATCCGGTGACGGGGAAGACGGTGATGGCGCTCCTGAATCTGGTAGTTGGGTAGGTTGGTGATCAGTGAATGCCCGGCGCGAGCAGCGCGGGGGGGCCGTCGAGCCATCCGAGGTACTGTCCGATAGCCACGAGCGCCATCAGTACTCCGACCGCGATGAGAGCGACCCGCCGAGACTGCCTGCTCATCGCCTCCTGCGGCGGGGTCCGACCCGCAACCTGAAACTGGAACCCGTGCTAGCGGAGTCTAGTTACCCAACGACCAGATTCAACTCGCCGACCCGACCCGTGCCGCCTTGGCGCCCTTGAGTCTGCGCAGCGAGGCTGCCGGGCTCCACTCGCGCAGGTCGTCGAAGTAGGAGTAGACGACTGGGGTCACGAGCAGCGTCAGCAGCAGGCACAGCACCTGCCCGCCGACGATCGTGACCGCCATGGCGGCCCGCGACCCGGCGCCGGCGCCCTTGCCGAAGGCGATCGGCAGCATGCCGGCGATGATCGCGATCGTCGTCATCAGAATCGGGCGGAGACGGACATGATTGGCCGTGATGATCGCTTCGTGACGGGCCATGCCCTGCCGCCGCAGCGTGTTGGTGTAGTCGACCTGGAGGATGGAGTTCTTCTTGACGACGCCGAAGAGCATCATCATCCCGATGGCGCTATAGACGTTGAGGGTCATGCCGAAGGCCATCAGCGCCAGCAGGCCCGCGGGGAGGCTCAACGGCAGCGCGGTCATGATGGTCAGGGGATCGACAAAGCTGTCGAACTGCGACGCCAGCACCATATAGATGAACGCGATTGCCAGCACGATGGCGATGACGAAGTTGTTCGAGGCTTCCGCCAGGGTTCTGGCATTGCCGCCAAACACGGCCGTGTACTCGGGCTTCATACGCAGTTCAGCGACCTTCAGCCTGGCGGCCGCCACCACGTCGCCGAGCGGCACGCCGTCGAGGTTGGCGTTGACCGAGATCTGTCGCTGCCGGTTGTACCGGTCGATGGCGGCCGGCCCGGCATCGTTCCGGAGCTGCGCCACGTCGCTGACCTTGACCGTTCGTCCGCCGCCCGCCGGTATCAGCAGCGACGCCATGCCGAGCGGATTGTTCCGGAACGGTTCGTCGAGCCGCAGCAGCACCTGGTACTGGTTGTCGCCGTCCTGGAACTGGGTGACTTCCTCGCCGCCGACGAGGGTCCGCAGGCTGGTCGCGAGCGAATCGATGTTGACGCCCAGGTCGGCCGCGCGGGCGCGATCGACATTCACGCGCAGCTCGGGCTGCGTCGGCTCGAAGTTGCTGTCGACGTCGACCACTCCCGGGATCGTGCGGACCTTCTCCATGAGAGCGACGGTGTAGGTCTGCAGCTGCTCGACGTCTGGCCCCTGAATCAGGACGGCCAGGCGATTGCCGCCGCCGGCATTCCCGCCGCCGCGATTGCTGGCGCCTGAGAGGTCTGTGGACCCGGTCACGCTCACGCGGGCCCCCTGGTACTTGCGCAGCATCGTGCGCACGTTACGCATGGCCTCCTGCTGTGAGGTCGTCCGGCTCTCGAGCGGCGTCATCGACATGATGAAGCTGGCGCTGCCCGGATTGATGCTCACGTACACCCTGGACATGTCGGGGAGCGCCAGCACGTCCTTCTCGATCGGCTTGATGAACTCTTCCGTCCTCGCGTAGCTCGTGCCCGTCGGCAGACGCACGTTGATGTTGAACTCGCCCTGGTCGTCGTCGGGGACCAGCTCTTTGCCGACCCTCGGGTAGAGGAATACGGCCGACGCGACCACGATGGCCGCGATGCCGATCATGACCGGACGGTGGCCGAGCGACCATTCGAGCATCGTGCCGTAGAACCGATCCACCCATCCGTACACGCCACCAGACTTGGTGGTCGAGTGGTCGGATCTCGCATCTTCCTTCCTGAGAAACCTGCCGCAGAGCGCGGGGGTCAACGTGAACGACACGAACATCGAAATTAGGATGGCCGCCGCCGACGTAATCCCGAAGCTGAAGAAGTACCGGCCCACCTGACCAGTCATGAACGCCACGGGAACGAAGATGACGACCAGGGACAGCGTCGTGGCCATGACCGCCAGGCCGATCTCGGCGGTCGCCGCGACCGCCGCCTCTTTCGGCGTGACGCCCTTTTCCTCGACGTAGCGGAAAATGTTCTCCAGCACGACGATCGCGTCGTCGATGACGATGCCGGTCGCCAGCGACAGCGCCAGCATCGTCATGTTGTTCAGGCTGAAATCAAGCGCCTTCATGACGGTGAAGGTACCGATGATCGAGGTCGGAATCGCGAGGGCGGCGATGAAGGTCACCCGCAGATTGCGGATGAACAGGAAGACAACGGCGCTCGCGAGCAGGCCGCCGAACAGCAGATGCAGCTTGATGTCCTCGAAGGACCGCCGGATGAAGCGAGAGTTGTCGATGCCTGGCGTAATCGTGAAGTCGGACGGGAGGGTCGATTCGAGCTGCCTGAGGCGGGCCGTCACGCGGTCGACGACCGCCACGGTGTTGGTCCCCGACTGCTTCCGAATCAAGAGGGCGGTCGCCGGGTCGCCATTGGTCCGCACCGCGCTCCGCACTTCCTGCACGGTGTCCTGCACGCGGCCGATGTCGTTGAAGGTGATGGCGGAACCATCGCGATAGGCGATGATGACGCGCCCGAAATCCTCGACGTTTCTGATGCGCCCCATCGTGCGGAGCGCAATCTCCGCAGGGCCGGCGACGAACGACCCTCCGGGCACCTCGACGTTCTGCCGTTGAACGGCCGCCCGCACCTGATCGACCGTCAAGCCGTACGCATTGAGGCGGTCCTGATTGAGAAGCAGCTGGATTTCCCGGCGCCGCTCGCCCAGCAGGGAGACCGATCCCACGTCGGGCAGCGTCTCGAGCACCTGCTTGAGCCGTTTGTCGGCGATTTCCGTGATCTCTTTCTGTGAACGCGGCGCGGACACGCTGAAGCTGTAGATGGCCGCCGCATCAGGATCAACCTTGGTAATCACCGGTGGCCTCGCGTCGCGCGGAAACTGGCCGATGATCGTGCCAATCTTGTCGCGAACATCCTGCACCGCCGTGTCGATGTCGCGTTCGAGCAGGAAGTTGATGGTGACGCGCGACGAGCCCTGGGCAGACGTCGCCCGCAGCTCGTCGATCCCGCTGATCGTGTTGACGGCCTCCTCGACGCGCTTGGTGATCTGGGTCTCGACTTCCTCGGCGCTGGCGCCAGGCAGGGTGGTATTGACGGTGACGACCGGCGAGTCGGTCTTCGGCATCAGGTCGAGGCCGAGCTCCTGGTACGAGGATGCGCCAAGGACGACGAGTGCCACCGTCATCATGATGGCGAAGGTGGGACGCCGAACGCTGATCTCCGACAGAATCATGCTGCCCTCCTGGGAAGAGGAGCCGCCGCTGCGCGAGAGCTCGTCGTGGTGAGAGTGTAGCGCAGGCCCGGCGGTCCGGGACCGTGATTAACGCCGGTCGGGGAGGGAGGTCGAGGTGGGAAGGTCAGGGCGGGCGGCCATGGAGAAGACCGCCCACCCTGATGAAAGCCTTATAACTCCGCGCGAACGTGCTGCTCCGGCTTGCCGCGGCGCTTGAAGACCTTCCGGGCGGTCGCCGCCGGACTCCATTCGCGCAGGTCATCGAAGTAGGAGTAGACGACTGGCGTCACGAGCAACGTCAGCAGCAAGCACAGTACCTGCCCGCCGATGATGGTGACGGCCATCGACGCGCGCGAGCCGGCGCCCGAGCCCCTGCCGAAGGCGATGGGGAGCATACCGGCCACGATGGCGATCGTGGTCATGAGAATTGGCCGCAGCCGGACGTGATTGGCCGTGATGATGGCCTGGTCCCGCGGCATGCCCTGTTCGCGCAGGGTGTTGGTGTAGTCGACCTGCAGAATCGAGTTCTTTTTCACGATGCCGAACAGCATCATCATCCCGATCGCGCTGTAGACGTTGAGCGTCATGCCGAACGCCATCAACGCGAGGAGCCCGGCCGGGAGACTGAGCGGCAGCGCCGTCATGATGGTGAACGGATGCACGAAGCTGTTGAACTGCGAGGCGAGCACCATGTAGATGAACGCCACCGCGAGGACGATGGCGATCATGAAGTTGCCCGAGGCCTCCTCCAGCGTTCTGGCGGTGCCCCCGAACACGGCCTGGTAGCCGGCCTTCATGCGCAGCTCCTCGACTTTCTCGCGCGCCGCCGAGACGACGCCGCCGAGCGGCCTGGTGCCGTCGAGGTTGGCGTTGACCGAGATCTGCCGCTGCCGGTTGTAGCGGTTGATGGCCGCCGGACCGAAGCCGTCTTTGAGCTGCGCCACATCGCTGACCTTGATGGTGCGGCCGCCGCCGGCCGGCACGAGCAACTGGCTCATCGACTCCGGATTGCGGAATTGCTCGTCGAGGCGCATCGAGACGGCGTACTGCCGGTCGCCGTCGTTGAACTGCGTGACCTCTTCGCCGCCGATGAGCGTCCGCAAGCTGGCGGCGAGCGTGTCGATCGAGGCGCCCAGGTCGGCCGCCCGCGCCCGATCCACGTTGACGCGCATCTCCGGCTGGGTCGAGTTGAAGGAGGTGTCCGCATCGACGACACCGGGAATCGTGCGGATCTTCTCCATCAGCGCCACAGTGTAGGCCTGCAGCTGTTCGATATCCGGCCCCTGAATCAGAATATTGAGGCCGTTGCCGCCGCCGCCGCGCCCGCCAGACGCGCCGGACAGCTGGGTCGAACCAGAGACGCTGAGGCGGGCGTTCTTGTACTTGTTGAGCACCTGCCTGGTCTGGCGCATGAGCTCCTGCTGCGAGATCGTGCGCGTTTCGAGGTCCGTCATCACCACCTGGTAGGTCGCGCCCCCAGAATTCGTGTTGATTAGAATGCGGTCCACGCAGCCGTTGCACGCTGGCAGGTTGTTGATCGCCAGCATGTCCTGCTCGATCGGCTTGACGAACTCTTCGGTGCGGGCGTAGGTCGTGCCGGTGGGCAGCCTGACGCTGACGGAGAACTCGCCCTGGTCGTCGTCGGGGACGAGTTCCTTGCCGACCTGGGGATAGAGATACACCGCCGACGCCACCACCAAGCACGCGATGCCCACCATCACGGGCCGGTGCGCGAGCGACCACACCAGCATCCGGCCGTAGATGCGGTCGATGAACGCGTACCACCCCTGGGTCTTCGTCGTCGAATGATCGGACTTGACATCGCCTTTCTTGAGCCATGTCGCGCAAAGCGCCGGCGTCATGGTGAAGGAGACGAACATCGAGATGAGAATCGCCGCGGCCGACGTGATGCCGAAGCTGTAGAAGTAGCGGCCGATCTGGCCGGTCATGAACGCTACCGGCACGAAGATGACGACGAGCGACAGCGTCGTCGCCATCACGGCGAGGCCGATTTCAGAGGTCGCGTCAGCCGCCGCCTCCCTGGGCGTGACGCCCTTTTCTTCGATGAACCGGAAGATGTTCTCCAGGACGACGATGGCGTCGTCGATGACTATGCCTGTACACAATGACAGGGCCAGCATCGTCATGTTGTTCAGCGTGAAGCCGAGGGCCTTCATGACGGTGAACGTGCCGATGATGGACACCGGAATCGCGAGTGCCGCGATGAGCGTCACTTTCAGATTGCGGATGAAGAGGAAGACGACGACGCTGGCCAACAGGCCGCCATAGACCAGGTGGTGTTCGATGGCTTCGAACGATTTCCGGATGAACCGCGACTGGTCGCTCCCGAGCTGAATCTGGACGTCGGGCGGCAGGGTGGCCTTGATCAACTCGAGCTTGGCCACTACGCGGTCCACGACCTCGACCGTATTGGTGCCGGACTGCTTGCGGATCTGCATCGAGATCGATGTCTGCGGCGCCATCTCGGGCGCAATCGCGATGCGTGAGGTCTGGCGGATTTCCGCGATGCCATCCGTCACGTGGCCGACGTCACCAAAGGTGATGGCCGAGCCGTCGCGGTAGGTGATGATGATCCGATTGAAGTCCTCGACGGTCCGGATGCGGCCCATCGTGCGGAGCTGGACTTCGGCAGGGCCGGCGATGTATTGGCCGCCGGGCACTTCGACGTTCTGCCTCTGGACGGCGTTGCGCACCGCATCGACGGTCAGGCCGTAGGCGTTCATCCGGTCGGCGTTGAGCAGCAGCTGGATTTCCCTATTGCGGTTGCCGAACAGGCTGACCGCCGCGACGTCCTTGATGGTCTCGAGCTCCTGCTTGATCTGCTTTTCGGCGATCTCGGACAGCTCTTTCGGTGCGCGGGGCCCGTACACCTGGAAGGTGAAGATGGGTGCGGCGTCCGGGTCGGCCTTGGTGACCACGGGAGGCCTGGCGTCACGCCCGAACCGGTTGGACAGCGGGGCGACCTTGTCGCGCACGTCCTGCGTGGCCGACTCGATGTCGCGCTCCAGCGTGAAGTTGATCGTCACGTTGGCGTTGCCCTGATTGGAGGTGGCCCGCAGCTCGTCGATGCCGCTGATGGTGTTGACCGTGTCTTCGAGCGTCTTGGTGACCTGCGTCTCGATCTCCTCGGCGCTGGCGCCGGGCAGGCTGACGCTGACGCTGACGGTCGCTGAGTCGGTCCTGGGCATGAGGTCCAGCCCCAGCCCCTCGTACGAAAACGCGCCCAACAGAATGAGCGCCGCCCCCAGCATGACCGCGAAAACCGGATTTCTGACGCTGATATCGGCGAGCTTCACTGCCGCCCTCCTTGATTGTTAGTCGTCTGACCACGGCCGCGGCCACCGCCGCGCCGACCATTACCACCACCGCCACCGCCGCTCGACGCCGGCGCCCCTGCGTCGGCACCTTGCCCGGCGACGCGCACGTTCGTGCCGGTCGCGAGCTGGTTGAGATTGCTCGTTGCGATCGTTTCGTTCCCCTTCAGCCCGCTGAGGATCTCCACGAGGTCGCCCTGGCGCTCACCGAGCGCTACCTGCTGCTGGCGCGCCTTGCCGTCTTCGATGACGAACACCGTCGAGACACCGGCCAGCGTTGAGACCGTCGCCTCAGGTGCCGCGATGACGTCGTCGTCGGTGTGGGTCAAGACCGTGCCCTTCGCGAAGAACCCGGGTTTGAGCGAGCGGTCGTTGTTCTCGACAAGCGCCTCGACGACGAAGGTGCGCGTCGTCTGATCGACGGCCGGACTGATGTACGCGACCTTGCCCTTGAAGACCCTGCCGGGAAATGCCTCGACCGCGAAGTCCACGGCCTGCCCCGTTTTGATGAGTGCCGCGTTCTTTTCCTGAACCGCGGTCTTGAACTTCAGGGGGTTCATCTGCACGACCGTCACAACCACGGTGTTTTCCCTGATGAACTCGCCGGGTTGCACGAGCCGCTCGGCCACCGATCCGGCGACTGGCGCCTTGATCACGGCGTCGCCCAGTTTCTTCTGTGCCAGTTCGTACGAGGCACGGCGATCCTGGAGGACCGCCTTGAGACTGCGCACGTTGTCGAGCGCCGCCTGGTAGTTGGCATCCGCGACCTTCAATCGCGTTTCTGCCGTCTGGTAGTCGACTTTGGACATGATGCCCTGACTGCTCAGCAGCTCGGCCCGCGCCATCGTCGCCCGCGCATCGTCGCGGTTCGCCGTCGCCTGCCTGACAGAGGCGATCTGTTCGTCGGGTGGCGGCTGCTTACCGGCCGAGCCATCGATCCCGAGCTGGGCCTCTGTCTGGCGCAGGGCGCTTTCCGCACGCTCCAGCGCAATTTCAATCTCCCGCGGCGCGAGCCGCACGAGCACGTCGCCCGGCTTGACTTCGCTCCCAAGCTGGACGACGACCTCGCGGATGATACCGGCGGCCTCGCTGCTCACCCGGGCCTGATCAGGGGAGAGGAGCGTGCCAGATAGATCGACTTTGCGAGGGATGGAGACTCGCTTGAGCGTGGTCGTTTCGATATTGACGGCCGGGCCGCCGGCCCCACGGCCGCCACGACCGGCGCGGCCCGTGC
>JBAUGX010000012.1:0-2892 GCA_049679965.1 Vicinamibacterales bacterium | reverse complement strand
AGCGCCTGCTGCAGGAGCCGCTCGGTGGCCGGCGTCACGCCCGTCAGTGGACGCTTGTAACGTTCGGCGCACTCGCGCACCATGGCGGCCGTCAGATAAGGTATGTCGTCCCGGCGCTCTCTGAGGGGCACCAGATGGATCTCGATGGTGCTGAGGCGATAGAAGAGGTCGCTTCGGAATCGTCCGGCGGACGCCTCCGCCCGCAGATCGCGATTGGTCGCAGCGATGAGGTTGACGTCCACCTTCCGCGATTCAACTGAACCGACGCGCTGGATTTCCCCCTGTTCGACCACCCGCAACAGCTTCGCCTGCAGCGCTGGCGGCAGTTCGCCGATCTCGTCGAGAAAGAGCGTGCCGTGATCCGCGTGCTCGAACATCCCCGCCTTGGCGTCGGTGGCGCCGGTAAACGCGCCGCGCGCATGACCGAACAGCTCGCTCTCGAACAACGTCTCGACCACCGCGGAGCAATTCACCGTGACGAGCCGGCGGGCGCGACGCGGCCCGACCTCGTGCAGCGCCCGCGCGACGAGCTCCTTGCCGGTGCCCGTCTCCCCTGTAATGAGCACCGTCCGCACGTGCGGCGCGAGCCGGCGGATGGTGTCGAACAGCTCCTGCATGGCTGGACTGACGCCAATCATGCCGTGGAATTCGAAGCGATGGGCCACGTTGGCTTCGGCGTCCAGCAGGTGCTCCCGGCGCTCGATGGTCTTCCTGGCCGTCAGGAGCAGCTGGCGCATCCGATCGAAGTCAAACGGCTTGGTCAGATAGTCGAGCGCCCCGAGCTTGACTGCCTCGATCGCGGTGTCCAGGCTGGCATCGCCGGTCATGAGCGCCACCTGACAGTCCGGGGCGATCGCGCGAATCTCTTTCAGCACATCAAGACCGTTGATTTCCGGCATGCGCAGGTCGATGAGCGCGACATCCGGCTTGCACCGGCGCAGCGAGTCGAGCGCTGCCCGGCCGCTCTGATGCTGCGCGACTGAAAACCCCAGCCCGTCAGCGAAGCGCTCGATGACCTTCAGGATGCCCGCGTCATCGTCGACAATGAGGAGTTTGGGCCGGCCGGTCACCCTTTTTCCTCATCGCTCACGATCAGAATCGTGCCCATTACTGTCTAGTGTCGGTTTTTGTGTGCAAATCGTCTGTCCGTGTTTGTCCGACACGGCCGTATCAAATTCGCCAAAAGCCCGTGTTTGTCCTACAGTCTGCGAGTCGGATGAACAGGCGCACTGGTCCCGCGATGCCAACCTTACGCGTGCCCCCCCGCAGTGGCCTGCCTCGGCGGACGCACGGCGAGATGCAGCCTTCACCGGATCAGCTGCGCGACCTGGCGGCCAAACTGAGCGCGGCCCGGGATGCCGAACGCACGCACTTGTCGCGCGAACTGCACGACGATCTCGGTCAGACGCTGACGAGCCTCAAACTCGAGCTGTTGCGGATGATCAAGATCGTGGACTGGTCACGGCTGGACCACTCGATGATCGATCGGGTCCAGTCGCTCATCGGCCTGACCGAAATCTCCCTCGAAACGACGCGACGGATCGCCACGGATCTGCGGCCGCCAGCACTGGATCATCTCGGGCTGGGTGAAGCCATTCGATGGGAAGCCTCGCTGGTGCAGGCCCGCACGGGCATCCGCTGCCGCGTCGTCCACGGGGCGAAGGCCCTGGGCCTGCCCGAAAACGAGGGGATCGGTGTGTTTCGCATCTTCCAGGAGGCCATCACCAACGTCATCCGCCACGCCGAAGCCAGCGCGGTGAGGATTGAGCTGCGCGAAACGGGAAAGAGGCTCGTGCTCTCGGTCAAGGACAACGGCCGTGGCATCACCTTGCGCGAGGTGGCGAATCGCGCTTCAATCGGGCTGCTCGGCATGCGCGAGCGCGCCCGCCTGCTCGGTGGCACGTGCGACATCTCCGGCAGGAAGGGGAAGGGCACCACGGTGGTGCTTCGGATTCCGGCCGGCCCGCGTCGCAACGGCCGTATCGCTCACCATGCGCATTCTGCTAGTTGACGATCACCCGGTCGTCCGCCAGGGCATCAAGCTCATCGTGACCGACCGGTGGCACGATGCGGTCGTCGGCGAGGCCGACTCGGCCGACGCCGGCCTGCTGCAGGTTCAGCAGGACGACTGGGACGTGGTCGTGCTGGACATCTCCATGGCGGGCACGAGCGGAATGGAACTGCTGAAGACGCTCCATCGGCGGTACCCGAGGCTGCCGGTTCTGGTTCTCAGCATGCACCCGGCATCGCAGTTCGCGCGGCGTGCGCTCAGCGCGGGTGCCCTCGGATACCTGACGAAGGACAGCGCGCCCACCGCACTTGTCGACGCCATTCTGCAGGTGCGGCGGGGGCGCGCCTACGTGGATGGGGCCCCGCGGGGGGGGCTCATGAACCCGGCCGAGGAGCACGGCCAGCCGCACGATTCGCTCTCGGATCGCGAGTATCAGGTGCTCCGCATGATCGGCGCAGGCCGGACGGTCTCGCAGATCGCAGCGAGCCTGTCGCTCAGCGTGAAGACGGTGAGCACATACCGCGCGCGCGTGCTCGACAAGCTGGGCATGGCGAGCAGCGCCGAGCTGATGCGCTACGCGATCGAGAACGGATTAACGGACCTGTCCTAGCGGGTAATGAAGGGCTTGAACTGCTCTTCCTTCTGCAGTTTCGCGGCGACCGTCTCCGCCTCGCGGTGCGTGCCGAACTTGCCGATGCGCACTCGATAGAACTGCGGCGTGCCGCTCGCGGGCGGCACGACGAAGGCCGCATAGCCCTTGGCGCTCAGCCGCTTCGCAATCGCGTCGGCCTCGGGGCGCGCGGTCAGCGCGGCGACCTGCACGACGTATCCCTGCCCTTGCGGGGCCGCGGAGGCCGCAGCCGCGGTGGGCGTGGCGGCGG
>JBAUGX010000011.1:0-16654 GCA_049679965.1 Vicinamibacterales bacterium | reverse complement strand
GGTGCTGCAGGCGCGGCCCCTGCGGCCGCGGCACCGGCCTTCGGCACCGGCGGCATGATGGCGGTCATCACGAACCTGACCGCCGGCTACCTCAGGAAGAACGGCATCCCGTACAGCGAGAACGCGGTCGTGACCGAGTATTTCGATCGCGTGCCGGGCCCGGGCAACGAACAGTGGCTTGTCATCAAGACCATCGTGGACGACCCGGCGTACCTCGCGCAGGCGTACATCACGAGCAGCCACTTCAAGCTCGAGCCCGACGGCTCCAAGTGGAAGCCAACCCCCTGTGAAGTCGATCCGCCCCTGATTCCCGGCAACAGCCAGTCGATCCGCTAGGCCGCATGTTTCGCGTCGCTCTTTCGTGCCTCGGTGTCTTTGCACTCGGGGGCGCGTTGGCGTCTGGCTTCCCTTGGGGCCCTCGCGCGATCGTGGCTGCCGCCGATCGGCCGGCCTTGTTCATTAGCGTCGTCGACGGCACCGGGACACCGATGACCGACATCGACCTGTCCCAGGTGAGATTCAGAATCGGCGGCAGGCTCTGCGCTTCCCCGCGGATCGAGCTTATCGACTGGCCCATGAAGCTGCAGGTGCTCGTCGACAACGGCGTCGCGGCGGCGAAATCGTTGCCGGCGATCACAGACGCCCTGCGCGCGTTCATCGACGAATTGGGAGAGGGCATCCAGACCTCGCTTGTTGCGTACGCCCCGGAGCCGCGCGTGCTCGTCCAGCCGACGACCAATCCGCAGAAGCTCGTAGCGGGGCTCGATCTGATCGCCCCCAGCCCGCGCGGCGCACGGTTCGTCGAGGCCGCCTCCCAAGCCACCGAGCGCATCGCCAGCACCAAGGGCGATTTCTTTCATACGCTGATGGTCATCACGACCGACGGGCCCGAGGAAACCGGCGGCGTGGCGGGGAAGGTGTCACGCATGCAGAAGCGGCTGACCGAGCACCCGGCGACGGCCCACGTCCTGATGGCGGCCCTTGGCGATCAGCCGGTGGTCGGCAAGGTGGCCGGCGCCGTGCAGACGCAGGCGGGCTTCATGCTGACCACGGCGACGCGTGGCACGTTTGAAACCGTCAACGGCCCCGCGCAGCTGTCCGCGGTGATGAAGGAATTCGGCAGGAAGATCGCCCGGAGCAACCTGCTGCAGACCCACCAGTATCGAGTGACCTGCGACAAGCCACCATCCAACTCGCCCACGACCGCGTTGTCGATCGCGATTCCGCTCGGCGGCGACTTCCGGGTGACAGAGGACGGGCACCTCCCGTGAGCCCGGTGACGTCGTGTCCGGCTTTAGCCGGACCGTGACTATCGGAGCTTGAACTCGACCTGGCACGTGGCGAGCACCGCCACAGGATCGTCCCGGAACGTGCCCGGAGTGAAGCGCCACTGCTTGACCGCCTTGATGGCTTCCTCGTCGAGGTCCGCGTCGAGCGACCTGACGACGCGCACGTTGCCGACCGTGCCGTCCTTCTTTACCACACACTCGAGCGCGACCGTCCCTTCCAACTTCGCGCGGATCGCCGCTGCCGTGTATTGCGGCTTGACCGTGCGGACGATCCGGGGCGCCCACACGCCGTCGCCGAGACGGTAGACGCCGTTGGCGTCAGGCGTCGGCACGAGCTTGGGCGTCGCAGCGCTGGCGGCCGGCGCGGCGTCTCCAGTCGCGGCACCACCTGGGTCGACAGGCCGCGCGGCGAGCGCACCCTCGGCTCGCGGCCAGACGATGGACCCGTCGAGCAGTACCACCACGGTGATCTGGGCGTTGTCTGTCAGAGGAAGGTCGCCGAGGGTCGGAGCGAACGCCAGGCGGTAGTACCAGCAGCCTGAGGGGCCGCAGTTCTCGATGGGGAAGTTGGCGAAAAAATTGGAGAGACCTACACCGGAGAGATCAAAGGTCTTGATGAGCGAGTGCTGCGATGCCAGCCACGTCTCGGCCGCTTTTCTGGCGGCTCTCAGGGACAGCGGGGGTTCGGGCGCCTTTGCGGGATCCCATCGGGGCAGCTCCGTGGCCCGTGCCCGCGAGATCTCGAATACGTCTTTCGTTCCTGATTTGGCAACGAGAACCATCTGAGCTGACGGGGCCGCCGCCTGGGACTGAGCGAGTGTCGTCGGTGCGCCCAGGGCGGTGATGAACAGGACGACCAGCACGACGATTCGACGCTGCATGGATCCTCCTCCTAAGGCGTGAGTATAAACGCGGCTCCCTCGGCCGTGCGCGACGAATGTGCTACTGCCGTGTCAAGACGACGATGCACGGGCACAGCGCGTACCCAGTTGCGGTGCCTGTGAACGTATTCAACGTGCTGTCTCCGCTCGCCGTGAACTGGACCGTAAACGGAGACGAGACACTCACGCTCACGGCGTAGGTGACGCTTGCCGTGAACGATTTCGGATGAGAAGTGCTGCCTGCGCCGGTGCCGGTCCTTGGTCCCGTGGACACGGTGTCGTTCAACGCCACAGACAATGCATTCTGGTTCTGGATGAAGGTGAGCACTCCTCCGTTGCTCGGAGGGGGAGAGAGGCTCATCGTCCAACTGCCGGTTAAAACGCCGACTTGCACGAATAATTGACTAGTGGTCCTTCGTCCTACGGCGTCTGTGGCTGTCAACACGGCCGTGAATGTACCTGGACTCGAATACATGTGCGCCGTGGTCTGCCCGGATGCCGACTGGCCGTCGCCGAAATCCCACGAATAAGTGAAGGGCGCCTTGCCACTCGTGATCCCCGCCGAGAACGTGAAGACGGTTGCGCCTGCCAACCCGGCGCCCGCCGGCGAGAAGCTGGTTGTCGCTGAGGGTGGACCCCCATCCCCATCCCTCGTCAAGGCGACGGCGACGCCGGCGCCGGCGCCACCAAGAACGAGCGGGATCAACCATTTCGCTTTACTGCGAGCAGGGGTGGCGGTCGTGGAAAATATCGGCGACTGCGATGGAGACGTCGTCGGCGTGGCGGTCCCCCCACCGGGCGTAAGAGAAACCCGCACCTCTGTTCGCCGATTCGCGACCACCGTCACCATTCGGCTGTTTTCCAGATAACCCGGTCTCGTGACCGTCACGCGATGCGTGCCGGGCGCCAGGTTCGAAATCGTAATCGCCGCCCGACTTTGCACCCGGCGGTCCACCGTGACCGACGCGTCGGGCGGATCGCTCGTGACCAGAAGGCTTCCGGTACCTGTGCGTGTGGCAGTGCCGCCCTGGCTGGCCTGAGCGCCGGTGCTCACGGGGGCGTGGATAGCGAGGAACCCCGTGGCGAGCACGGCCGCGACGGTAGGGCCGCGTCGAAGTCGGCCTCCATTTGGCGACTGCCGGGTGGTCTTCGGGATCTGGAAAGGCGCCATGCCCGGGCGCTGAGTATAGGAGATTGTCTTGACATCGTCCACGCCGGGCCGGAACAATGCGCGGTACTGCCGGCCTCCCCAGGCAACCGTCCGCCACCGGCACGGAGCAGTTGCCCAGGAATGCCCGCTTATCGACTCGTGCGACTCGTGACGCGCCGTGCGGCACCGTTGGTCGTGGCCTTGCTCGCCGTCCTCGTTCTTCGTGGTCACCTGAGCGCAACGAACCACGATACTCACATCAAAGAGATACTGGTCGGTGCCAACGGCGACAGCAGAATTCAGTTCATTATCGTCGAACAGGGAGCGGTCGGCCAGAACCTCTGGGGCCCTCAGGGTGGCGAGACCCAGTCGAGGGCGATGCTGGTTTTCTTCGATGCAACCGGGCGAGAGACGGGGAAGTTCAAGTTCCCGACCAGCCCGCCCACCGGGGGAACTCTCAAGACCCTGGTTGCGACACAGGATTTCGCCACCCTGCCGGGAGCGCCGGCGCCCGACGTCATCATTCCTCCGCTCCTGAATCCGATCAGCGGCAAAGTGTGCCTCAAGCACAATCCCGCGAACGTTGTCTTCGTGCGCAACGAGTGTGTGTCGTACGGCGCGTTTTCGGGTGACACCGAAACCAACGTTGGCAGCGCCGGGCCTGTGGCAGCTGGTTCCCCGGCAGCGAGCGGTGGACTCCCGATCGTCAACACGGTCAGCCTCAGGCGGACCGTCGATACCGGCCGCAACGCTGACTTCCTGCTGACCTCAACGCCCACGCCGACCAACATTGCGGGCGCGACCTTCAGCATCCCGGTGTCCCCGCAGATTACCCAGGGCGCGAATCTCTTTAACAACGAGACATTCTCCGGCAACGGCCGGACTTGCGCCTCGTGTCACCTGGCCGGCGACAGTCTCAGGCTTTCGTCGAGCAGCATTCAATCGCGATTCGCCACGGTCGCTTCGACGTTCGACCCGCTGTTCATTGCCGAGACGAAGCCCTCCGCTTTCGACGCCGGCGCCGACTTCAACCTCAATACGCTGGTCCTGGCCGGGGAAGTGACGAGCAATGCGCCCTGCTCCGGGGAGTTGCGCGGGATCGTGACCACACAAAACGGCAGCCGCGCGAACGTGCTGACGCGCGTGTCGCCGACGACGTATCTGGTGTACGGGGGTAAGACTCCGGGTTTGACCGGTACGGTGAGCGACAGCAACTCGTGCGCAGGCACCGTAGCCAGCATCGCGTCCGGCAGTCTCGGCACCGTTGCGGCTTCCGCGGTGCTCGGTCTCGAGGATCCGCGACGGATGAGGAACAGCGCCCCCGGGCTGATCCTGGAGAATATCGACGGTTTCTCCAATCCGCCGGTCTTCAGGAAGTCTCCGCACCTCCTGAACCTGAGCCGGACGGCGCCGTTTGGATTCAGCGGCAACATCCCCGACCTGCAGACGTTCGCGACCGGGGCGGTCCTTCAGCATTTTCCGAGGACCCTCGCGCGCAATCCCATCGGAGCGAACCCCGACTTCCGACTACCGACCCCTGATGAGCTTGCGGCGATGGAAGCCTTTCTGCTGGCTCAAGAGTTCCCCTCGGGTGACGATCCCAACAAGTTCGATCTGCACAGGTTCGCGACCACGTCCGCGCAGCGGTTGGGGCGCGCCTCGTTCTTCGGGAATAGTTCCGACCCGCCCGGCACCAGGTGCGGGCACTGTCACGGCGGCGGTCCCGCGCTGTCTCAGACGATGGTGTCATTCCTCGGCAAACCAGTCGGCGTCAATGCCTCGTTCAACACTGGCGTGGCGAACAACGTGTCTGCGAGCAACGCACTGCCGTGCGAGCCCAGCACGGCGACTGTCGGCGCCTGCGGATCGCGTGAGTTCAGCCTCCCGGCTCTTTTCAACATCAAGAACTTGACTCCCTTGTTTCACAACGGATCCGCACAGACCATCTTCGAGGCCGTAAATTTCTACAACACGAGCGCGTTCAGACAATCGCCGGCAGGTCGTGCCACCCAACTGATCTTCGACTCCTTCAATATCGGAAGGTTCCTGGAAGGACTCGTCGTCAGACCATATGTGTTGAGTGAAGGACCGGTGAGGTTTGGGCCTCGCGGCGTAGCGGCAGGGGCTACGCCGGGCCAGACGATCACGATTACAAACACCAGTTCCTCGCCCATCACGTTTTTTGATTCAGCCTGTCAGTTGACCGGACCCAACCCGAATGACTTCATCATCCAGAGTTGTCCGTTGGCACCCTCCCTGGCTCCCGGTCAAAGCAAGACGATTCAGGTGGCCTTCGACCCGATCTCGAACGGGCTCAAGACGGCGATCCTGGAGATCAACGCGCCCGATCCTTCGGGAATCGACCTGTTCGGCGTCGGCGGCTCGCTGACTGCGGCTCCGGTTCTGCTGGCCGTCACTCCGGCCTCGGGTCAGGCAAACGGCGGCGACAGCGTGACGATCACCGGTGCGAACTTCGCGAGCGGGGCGACGGTGACGATTGGCGGAGTGAGAGCTGGGTTTGTGAGCGTCGTGAACTCGACCACGATCACCGCGCGAACCGGCGCGCACGCCGTGGGCGCAGTGGACGTCGTGGTGACGAACCCCGACGGCCAGACTCAGACCCTTTCGAGCGGCTTCACGTACACGCCGCCTCTGCCGCTGACGGTCACGTCGATCACACCGAATTCCGACTCCAGTCTCGGTCGAGCCACGGTGACGATAGGCGGCACGGGTTTCACGAATCGCACGACGGTTTCGATTGGTGGTGTGGCCGCCACGAACGTGACAATGGTCACCGGGACAGTCATCACCGCGGCAACTGCGGCTCACGGGCCTGGGACAGTTGATGTGACTGTGAGAAATCCGGACGGGCAGACCAGCACGCTCCCAAACAGTTTTACGTTTGTCGGCGCCCCTCCACCGACCGTGGCCTCGGTTGCTCCGGCATCCGGTTCGAGCGTCGGTGGAAGCCTGGT
Organism: Vicinamibacterales bacterium; assembly: GCA_049679965.1. Taxonomy (GTDB): domain Bacteria; phylum Acidobacteriota; class Vicinamibacteria; order Vicinamibacterales; family CAVVIG01; genus 2-12-FULL-65-11. Next base: position 10,359 of record JBAUGX010000011.1, on the reverse strand, counting down.
GACCATTGGCGGCACAGGCTTCGAGAACGGCACGACGGTGACAGTTGGAGGCGTGCCGGCGAGCATCGTGTTCAACGGATTTAACGCGACCAGCCTTCGTGTCGTCACGGGCCCGCACTCCCCAGGCCCCGTCGACGTCGTCGTCACCAACAGCGATGGTCAGGCGGCGACGCGGTCGAATGGATTCGCGTACACAAACGCCGCAGCGCCGACAATATCGTCAATCTCGCCGTCGTCGGGTTCGAGCCTTGGTGGAACGACGGTGTTCGTCTCTGGCACAGGGTTCGCGAGCGGTGCGACCGTGACGATTGGTGGCGTGAGCGCGCCGGTGGCAACTGCGATCTCATCGTCGGGATTCCTTTTCGCGACGACGGGTGCCCATGCGACGGGGACCGTCGATATCGTCGTCACGAATCCTGACGGACAATCCGCCACCAGGCCAGGCGGTTTCGTGTACACCGCGGCCCCCCCCAGCGTCACATCGATCGAGCCCTCCTCCGGCCCGACAGGCGGCGGTACTGCCATCACGATCACGGGGACGAACTTCGCGGCCGGGGCGACGGTGGTGATCGACAGCGTGAACGCGACCAGTGTGGTGTTTGTCAACTCGACCACGATGACGGCGACGACCGCGGCACATGGAGCGGGGACGACCGACATCGTGGTCACGAATCCTGACGCGCAGCTCGGCAGGCTGCAGAGGGCGTTCGTCTACGGCTCGCCGACGGTCACGGCGGTCACGCCCGCCTCTGGTCCGATCACCGGCGGTACCACCCTGACGATTACCGGAGCTGACTTCGTCACCGGCGATATCGTGACGATCGGCGGCGTGGCCGCGACTAGCGTGTTGGTGGTCAACCTAGGGACCATCACGGCCACGACCAGCGCGCACGCCGCCGGCGTCGTTGACGTGGTCGTGACCAACAATGGACAGGGGGGTGCTCAGCCGAACAGCTTCACGTACTTCAATCCCGTGCTGGCTCCGACGGTGACAGGGATAGCGCCGACCTCAGGTCCGACGGCTGGAGGCACACCTGTAACGATCACGGGCACGAACTTCGTGACTGGCGCGACGGTCGCACTTGGTGGGGTGGCGGCGATCAACGCGACGGTCGTGAACGCGACCACCATCACGGCGACGACGGGGCCCCACGCCGCCGGGATCGTCGATGTCGTGGTCACCAATGCGGATACCCAGAGGGGTACGCGGGCGAGCAGCTTCACGTACGTTCCGCCCCCGGTGGTCGCGTCGGTCGTACCTCTCTCGGGTCCGATGGCGGGCGGCACCAGCGTGACCATCACGGGCAGTAATTTTGCGGCTGGAGCAACCGTGGCGATCGGTGGCGTGCCGGCGGCAGGCGTCGTGGTGGTCGACGCGACGACGATCACGGCGACGACCGGCGCTCACGCCGCGGGGTTGGTGAATGTGGTGGTCACGAACCCGGACGCACAGAGTGGCACCCGCGTCAACAGCTTCAGGTATTTCAATCCGCTCCTTGCTCCGACGGTGATGGCCATCACGCCGGCCTCGGGTCCGACCTCTGGCGGGACGAGTGTGACGGTCACCGGTACCAACTTCGTGGCCGGGGCGACCGTCGCGATTGGCGGATTGGCGGCGACGGCTCCGGTGGTCGTCAACGCGACGAGGATGACTGCGACGACTGGTGCGCATGCCGCCGGGACGTTCGACGTGGCCGTCACAAACACAGATACGCAGGTCGGTATTCTGCAAAACAGCTTCACGTTCGTGCTGCCGCCGCCCACGGTGACGGCGATCCTGCCGGCCGCGGGTTCAACGCAAGGCAGTACCAGTGTGACGATTACGGGCACAAACTTCGTCAGCGGAGCGACGGTGACGATCGGTGGCGTGGCCGCGACGAATGTACAGGTGACGAACGCCACAACGATCACGGCAGCGACCGCTCCTCACGCCGCCGAGGGGGGTGTCAGCGTCGTCGTGACCAATGCAGACACCCAGGTCGCCACGTTGCTGAACGCCTTCACGTATGGTCAGGTCGGCGGCTACACATTCACGACCCTGGCGGGTTCGTCGGGCGGCTTTGGCAGCGCGGACGGCACCGGCACCGCTGCCAGGTTCTTCAACCCGGGCAACGCCTCCGTGGACAGCGCCGGCAATGTGTATGTCGCGGATACGACCAATCACGTCATTCGAAAAATAACGGCGAGCGGCGACGTGACCACTCTGGCCGGTTCCGCGGGCAATGCGGGAAGCGCGGACGGCACCGGAAGCGCCGCGAGGTTCAACTCGCCGCTTGGCGTTGCCGTGGATGCCTCGTTCAATGTGCTCGTCGCGGACACGGCGAACCACACGATTCGCAAGATCACGCCGGCCGGCGTTGTGACGACGCTGGCAGGCCTGGCCGGCACTCCGGGCAGCGCGGACGCGGTATTCGCTCTCGCGCGGTTCTCCAAACCGTCCGCCATCGCTGTCGACGGCGCCGGCAACATCTTCATCGCCGACACCGAGAATCACACGATCCGGAGGATCTTCGCGGGAAACGCTGGCACCAACACAATGGCCGGGTTGGCGGGTGTTCCCGGGAGCGCGAATGGGTTTGGGACCGCCGCGCGGTTCAACAAGCCACAGGGCATTGCCGTAGACAATGCGGGCAACGTCTACGTCGCCGATACCGGAAATCACGTGCTCCGGAAGATCACCGGGGGAGGCAACGTTGGAAGTCTGGCCGGGACGGCGGGCAGTGCCGGTACCGCGGACGGCCAGACCTCCAGCGCTCGGTTCAACAGTCCTCAGAGCCTCACGGTCGACCATGACGGCACCATCTTCGTCGCCGACACGTTGAACCACACGATCCGGATGGTGACGCCGGTCGGCGCCGTGAGCACGCTGGCGGGGTTGGCCGGGAGCGCGGGCCGCGCGGAAGGCACGGGCACCGATGCGCGCTTCAACGCCCCCGCCGGCGTGGCGATAGACGCGACAGGCAACCTGTACATCACGGATACCTCGAACCACGCGCTTCGGAAGATGACGATGTCGACGGAGGTGGTGACGACGCTGGCGGGCTCGCCGAGCAACGGTAGCATCGACAACACCACGGCGGCGGCGCTCTTCGCCTCGCCATCGAGTGTGGCGGTCGATGGCTCGGGCACCGTCTATATCGCGGACACGTTCAATCACACGATCCGGAAGATCACGCCGGGCGGCATCGTCACGACGCTGGCGGGTTCAGCAGGCAATTCCGGCAGCGCGGACGGGACCGGGAGCGCGGCGCGGTTCTTTCTGCCGAGCGGGATTGCCGTGGACGCGGCGGGCACGGTCGTTGTCGCCGACACATCCAATCACACGATTCGCACGATTACGTCGGCGGGTGTTGTGACGACCTTGGCGGGTCTGGCGGGTACGAAGGGCAGCGCGGATGGCACGGGCAGTGCGGCGCGGTTCAACTTTCCCAATGCCGTGGCGGTCGATGGGTCGGGCACCGTGTTCGTGGCGGACACGGTTGACCACACGATCCGCAAGATCACCTCGAGCGGCGTCGTGACGACGCTCGCCGGGTCGGTCGGCAACTTTGGCAGTGCGGATGGCACCGGCTCGGCGGCACGATTCGTCTATCCAGCCGGCGTGGCGGTGGACGGATCGGGCACGGTGTTCGTGGCCGATACCGACAGTCACACCATCCGGAAGATCACATCGGCAGGCGTCGTGACGACGCTCGCTGGTGTGGCCGGGACCGGCGGCAGTGCGGACGGAACAGGTACTGCCGCGCGCTTCACCTTTCCCTTTGGCGTGGCCGTGGACGGCGCCGGCAACGTCTTCGTGGCCGACGCCGGCAATCACACGATCCGGCAGATCACACCGGCGGGTGTCGTGAGCACCATCGGTGGCTTGGCGGGCACGAGTGGCAGCGCTGACGGCACGGGGACGGAAGCGCGATTCTTCCTGCCGACGAGCGTCACGGTTGAGAGTACGGGGACGCTCTACGTGGCGGATGCGTTGAACAACAGCATCCGCAGGGGCGAGCCGCCGCCCGGAGGCGGGTCGGTCACCACAAGCGAGGAAACCGCCAGCGCAATGCTTCTGGGGCCGCAGCGCGTGGCCGCGGCCGCGAACGCGGTGAGAACGGCGCCGCCATTCGGACAAGTTGATACGCCTGTCCAGGGCGCCACCGGCCTCACGGGCACGATCGCCATCAGCGGCTGGGCCTTGGACGACGCCGGCCCGGGCGTGGCCGGCGTGAAGGTGTATCGCAACTGCGTCACGTTCGAGAACCAGGCGAATTGTCAGACTCTGGGTGGCGCGAACGTCGCGTATCTCGGTGACGCGACGTTTGTCGCCGGCGCACGGCCCGATGTGGAAGCGGCGTTCCCGGCTTATCCGGGCGCGAATCGTGCGGGTTGGGCCTACGTGCTGCTGACCAACACGCTGCCCCACGTGCCCGGCGAGGGGCTCGTCGGTGGACAGGGCACTTTCACGCTGTTCGTGTATGCGACCGATTTGGAAGGGAACGTGACGTTGCTCGGCCGCGCGCCAGTGGACCACACGCCGACGACCATCGCGGTCGACAACGATCGTGCTGTGGCGCCATTTGGCTGGATTGACACACCCGCGGAGAACGCCACAGTCAGTGGGACGGTGAACGTTTCCGGATGGGCAGCAACACCGGATGACGGCCGCGGCGTGATGATTCCTCCCACAGGCTCGGCGTTTACTCTGTTTGTCGACGGCGTTGCCACCTCAGTGCCAGTCATGGTGCAGACGGGCAATCCATCGAGATATCGAAATCTCGATGCGGGCGGCGGGGCGATCGCGGTCGCAAGCCTCGACACCACGCCACTCAGCAACGGCCCGCACACCATCAGTTGGAACGTGACCGATAGCGCTGGCCGCTCGGCGAACGTGGGGACGCGCAGCCTGCTCGTGCAGAACGGTGGAGTGAGTTCATTGGCGAACGGTCCCGCTGAGGCGCGGGCTGCTGAGCCGGTGCTCAACGACTTCGCCGCCGCAACGGGCGTCGTCTGGGGGCGAGCCGGCTTCGATGTCGAGTCGCCGCTTGATGTCATCGTCCCGGACGCGAACGGCGTGTTGCAGATGCAGATTCCCGTGATGGGTCGCGTTGAGCTACGGCTGGGATCGGTCGACGCCGGGTATCTTGTGGCGAATGGATCGCTGCGGGACCTGCCGCCGGGTTCGCGGATCGATCCGGCGACAGGAACATTCAGCTGGGCGCCGGGACCTGCCTATCTGGGCACCTACCGTCTGGAGTTCCTGCAGGGCGGAGCGCATCTCCCCGTTGACGTGACGACTCGGCCTTCTGGTGGCGCGGGCGGCATCCGCGTCGGTTTGGATGGGCCGGCAGAGATCATATCGACCGGGCCAGTGACAATCAGCGGGTGGGCCGTCGACCTCGAGGCATCGACGGGAAGCGGCGTTGACGCCGTGCACGTGTACGCCTACCGGCGGAATTCGGTGGCGGCGCCAATCTTCCTTGGGGCGGCGCGACTGGACGTGTCGCGGCCGGATGTGGCACAGGCATTTGGTCCGACGTTCGGGCAGGCGGGCTTCAGCCTGGCGACGACGCTCGCGCCAGGAGATTACGACCTGCGGGGGGTTGTGTTCCTGCAGCGCTCCGGACAGTCCGAAGACGTCCGGTCCGTGCACGTGACGATTCGATAGCCCTGGCTTGCTCTGTTGACTTGACTCCCGTCTCGGGAGGTTGTCCAATCGGACGGACCATGGCGACGACCGGGTCGCGGCTGCTCGTGATCGACGACGATGCGTCGGCCCTCGAGACGTATCGTGTGATTTTGACAAAGGCTGGCTACGATGTGATCGTCGCGTCGGGCGTCGAGGAGGGATTGGCGCTGTTTCGACGTCATGTGGCCGATCTCGGGCTGGTGTTGACCGACATGCGCATGCCCGGCATGTCGGGATTCGAAATGCTGGCGGCGATCCGCGGATATCCCACTGCCATTCCGACTGTGATGTACTCCGCGTACGCCACGATCGAGGCCGAGGCGGCGGCCAAACGAATCGGTGCGGCGGGGTTCCTCAGTGGACCTTTTTGGGGCGACGACCTTCTAGCGGTCGTCGAACGGCACATTGGATCGCGACACCGCCCGGCTGTTACGGCCGACACCGGGTCGCCAGGCTGCGCCGCGACACGGTGGGCGACGATTGTGGTTCCAGTCGCGCGCGCCGAGGAGGATGTGCCGACGGAAGTGGCCTGGGCCCGGGCGGTAGGCAAGTCGCTCACCACGCTGAAGACCTGGTGCGCGGCCGCCGACGTGACGGCCTCGGCTTCCCTGGATTTCGGACGAGGCCTTCGTATCGCGCTCCGGCACGGGGGCGAAGCCGTCACGTACGAAAACTGGTACGAGTGGCTTGGGATCATCGAGAGCCGCACGCTTCGCAAGTTCCTCGCCCGAGGAGGGCTGCGGGCCAGCGGTGGGATTCCCTTTCCGGCTGATTTTCTTCGCAATCAAGAGTTCATCGTCCTCCCCACGCTCATCGCGGCAACGAAACGCCTGCTCGACCTACCGGAGTAGGAGAGCGGCCTTCGACCGTTTGGTCGGCTGAAATTCCGGCTGTTTTTCCGGCCGTTTCTGCATTGTCTTAGGCGCCATCCCGTCGGACACTCCGACGGTCGCGCCATGACCGAGCCTTCTGATGGGGACGCTATGAAGATGCTGAAGACCTTCCGACGGATCACCTTCGCGCTGCTGCTGGTCGCTGCGAGCGCATCGCTGGCGCGCGCGCAAGTGGGCGACGCCGCGGGGCTGCAGGCCAATCGGGATTACTTCTCACAAGCACCTGGCGAGCACATCGATCCGCTCACAGGCAGTCTTGTGCTCCAGTTCACCGACTTGATGCTGCCCGGCAATGCCGGACGCGACGTGCGGTTCCAGCGGACCTTCAATCTCAAAGGCGCGAGCCAGGCCACGTGGACGCTTGGGATCGCTGGGCTGGTCATGAGTGTGGAAGAGCCATCCGGGTGGACGGCAGGTTGCGCGTCTCCATCGACACCGGTGTATTGTCCCCTGCCGATTCTGGTTGGAGCGGACGGTTCACGCACTGCAACGGTCTTTCTCAGTCCGCCCGCCAATGAAGGGGATCTGGAAGGCACCCGATGGGTGACGAACGACAAGTTCTGGAAGTACGATCGATCGGCGCATCGGCTCTATTGGCCCGATGGCTCGATTCTCGAGTTTGACTCGGGCGGATACCTGACCGCGTACCAGGATCCGTTTGGCAATCGGATTACCCTCAGCGGCTGGGGCTCGCCGACGGTCACCGTCACCCAAGCGCTCGGCAACGGCGAGGAGCGCGTGGTCACGGTGGACAACTGGGGCGGCGGGCTCGGTTTCACAAATTCTTCAGGTTCCCTGACCTATGGGGGACGCACATGGACCTATCAGAGCGCGGGGAGCGTCAGTGACTGGACCTGGACCGTAACCCCACCCGTCGGGCCCTCGTCGACGGTCGAGATTCACGCCGTCCCCGGATGGATGCAGGTGACGACACCCAATGGCGGCACGACCCAGTACACCTTCGAGTGGCGCGAGTTTCCAACGGGAGAGAACGACGGCAACGGCTTTCCGCTCTACTGGGCCACGCGCGTGGTGACGAACAAGACGGTCGGTGGGCGGGACATTGCGCCGGCGTCTTGGCAGTACGCATACCAGTTTCCCCCGGACTTTCCGGGTGATCGAGACGGCCTCGCCAGGAGCAGCACTATCACGGCACCCGACGGGACCAAGACCACGTACGTCTACGGGATTCTGCCGAGCGACAACGCATGCGCCAGTCCTAATTACAATTGCAGCCCCGTCGGCGGCAGCGGCGTCTGCTGCGCCGGATATGACGAGTATCGCGGGCGATGGGCGATGCTCACAAGTCGGACCGTGGAGTTCCCCGTGGGCACCGTACTGAGCGTACTGGAGACTGAATCGCGTGCGTACCGGAGCGTCGTCTTTCGCGGCGCGTCCTATTGCAATCCGTGGGCCTGCACATCTGCAACGATCGGCCTGGTGCCGGAGCTGACGAGCCGGACCATTACGCGCAACGGCCGGAGCTACACGACACAGTTCGTCTTCAGCTCCACAAACTTCGCGGACTACCACCGTCCGTATCAGATCAACGAGACGGGCGATCTCACTCGCACGACCACACGGACGTTCGAACACCACGAGCCGCCAATCTACCCAGCGTACATCGTCGGCCTGCTCACGGGCGAGACCGTCCAGGTTGGCAGTGAATCGTTCACGAAATCGCGGATCTATAACAACTACGGCTTCATGACATCGGAGACGCTCTACGGCCTCACGACGACGTTCACGCCGGATGTCTGCGTCGGGATAACGTCCGGCTCGTGCGGCAACGTGGCGACGATGGTGCGGAGCGGCCAAGGAGGCCAGAAGACCACGACGTATCAATACAGTTACGGCGTGGTCAAGCAGCTTACGCTGCCGAATGGCAACAAAGTGGTGCGCACGATCGACCCGGCAGGGCTGGTGACGGAGGAAACGAGCTCTGGTCCCTCCGGGCAGAATGCGAGGATGACGACGTTCTCGTACGACGGTCTCTTCCGGCTGGTGTGGACTCAACCACCGGGTGGCGTGTTGGCAACGAGCACGAGCTACGACGTCAATGGGTGGTTCGTGACTGTTTCGCGCAGGGCCAGTCCTTTTGCCCCCCCTGTGTCACAGACCACGACTAGTCTGGACGGCTTCGGCCGTCCGCGTTGCGCGTCGAACAGTCTGAACGTGCTGACGTGCACCGAGTACGACGCCGAGGGCCGCAAGTCGCGTGAGAGCCTGCCGGTCGTGAGTTGCGGTCTCGGGTGTGGACCGACCGCTTGGACGACGTTCGCCTACGACGGCCTGGGACGCCTCACCAGGAAGACGAATCCAGACACGCCCGCGACGAACGTGCAATTCATGTTTGCAGCGGTTCCTGATGCCCTGACCGTCGCGATTCAGGATGAGAACGTTCACGTCACGGAGCAGGCACTGCAAGCCTTCGCGGATCCTGGTGATGCGCGGTTGGCCCGGGTGAAGGACGCCCTCGCTAGTCCCAATACCTGGACCTACACCTACAACGCCCTCGGAAATCTCACTCGGGTCCATCCGCCAACCGGGAGCGATCGGACATGGACGTACGACACGAGCAATCGCCTCATCAGCGAGTTCCAGCCCGAATCGGGGACGGTCACCTACACCTACGTGGCGGGGACGACCTTGCTTGCGACGAAGACCGATGCCAGGGGGACCGTGTTCACGCACACCTACGACAACAACGATCGCCTCCTGACGATCACGGCCGATCCCACCGTCGGGGCGAACCGGGTGACCTCCATCACCTACGAGGTCGGGTCGGACAATCGCGCGACCATGAGTGTCACGGGCGGGTCCGCAACCACATTCACCTACGAGACTGCGACCGGCCGGCTGAGTCAGCGCCGGGACGTCGTCAACAGCACGACCTTCGATCAATTCTTCGCCTACGACACGCTGGACCAGCTGATCACGCTCACCTACCCGGCTGGCCGGAAGGTCGGCTATGAGTACGACAGCGAGGGACGGATCACGCGAGTGTGCAGCAAGAACGCGCAGGGCAACTGCACCGCGGGCGCCGACTACGCGTCGGGGTTCACGTATCACGCCTCTGGGGCCGTGTCGCAGTACACCGGCCGGTACGGCCTGGTCCATCAGTTCGCCTACGATGGCCGGTACCGCGTGCAGGCGATCACGGCGTGCACGACGGCAGCCTGCACCGCGCCGGGCAATCGGTTGTCCTGGGCTACACGTACGACGGGGCGGGGAACGTCCTCACGATCACCGATACGTCGAACGGGCGCGACCCCACCTGGAACCAGACGTTCACGTACGACGCCCTGGATCGGCTGGCGACCGCGACCGGCAAGTACGGCGCCCCGTGCTATCTCTACGATGCGCGCGGGAACCGGCTGGCCTGCGGGGGGACGACCTACACCTACAACGCGAACGACCGCCTCACGCAGCAATCCACCGTCACCTTCACGTACGACGCCAACGGCAACCTCCTCACGCAGTCGCTGCCGAGCCTGACCTTGACATACACACCGGACAACCGGATCGCGACCGCCACGGGCAGTGTCAGCTACTACTACGACGCCGACGGCTGGCGGGTTCGCACGACGATCGGGAGCACGACCACGTATGCGGTGCGCGGCCCGGCCGGGGCCCTGTTGAGCGACAAGAAGGGCTCGCTGACCCGCGACTATGTCTACGCGGGCGATCGGCTGATCGCCTGGGCCGAGAGCACGGGCACGATGTACGACGTCACGACGGATGCGATCGGGTCGGTCCGGATGGTCACGACGTCCACCCAGGCGATCAAGG
>JBAUGX010000010.1:0-7532 GCA_049679965.1 Vicinamibacterales bacterium | reverse complement strand
AGTCTTTGACGTTGATGGCGGGGAACAGCAGTGTGCCGGCCTCCATCATCTGATAGAGGCGGTGCACGCCGGTGGTCGTCTCCTCGCTGACGCCGCGGATCGTCTTCGCGAGGCGCGTCCAGCGCGTCTTATCCTTCGCGATCGAGGCGTTGATGAGATCGAGGATGACGCCCCATTCCTCGGGGTCCTTGTCCGGATTGAACGCCGGCACCTTGCCGGCCTTCTCGAATTCCACACCCTTGTGCACGACCAGCGTCGCGTCCCCGCCGTCGTCGACGATGAGCGTGGGGCCGGAGCCGTCGGGCCATTCGAGCGCCTCGCTGGTGCACCACCAGTACTCCTCGAGGGTTTCGCCCTTCCACGCGAAGACGGGCGTGCCCTTCGGGTTCTGCACGGTGCCGCCGCTTTCGGGGCGGCCCACGACGGCCGCCGCCGCGGCGTGATCCTGCGTCGAGAAGATGTTGCACGACACCCAGCGCACATCTGCGCCGAGCTCGACGAGCGTCTCGATGAGCACGGCCGTCTGAATCGTCATGTGCAGGCTGCCCATGATGCGGGCGCCTTTGAGTGGTTTGGCGCTGCCGTACTGCCGCCTGAGGGCCATCAAGCCGGGCATCTCCTGCTCGGCGAGGCGAATTTCCTTGCGGCCGAAGTCGGCGAGCGACAGGTCCTTGACCTTGTAGGGCTCGCGGCCGGCGGTCTTGGCGGCCGCGAAGGGATGCAGTTGTGCAGTCGCAGTAGGCATCGTCATTCTCCAGAGAACGAAAGAAGTATATCGCGCGTCCCAACTCCCACGGTTGACGATACTAATCTATACATGTAGATTTGTCGATATGCAAGCGGCGTCCGGCCTCTATCGGCTGCTCGGCGACGCGGCGCGGCTGCGTCTGCTGCGGGTGCTCTCGCGCGAGCGGCTCAACGTGACGGAGCTCACCGGCGTGCTCGGGCTGGCGCAGTCCGGCGTGTCGCGCCATCTCAGGCTCTTGAAGGAAGCCGGTCTGGTGCAGGAGGAGAAAGAAGGCGGCTTCAGCTACTACCAGCTGGCGCCCGCCGTCGGGGAGGCCGGCGGCCATCTGCGTACGATGCTCGACGCGCAGTTTGCCGAGTCGGCCGACGACCCGGCTGTACGGGCCGACCAGGCCAGGCTGCACGAGGTTCTGCGGTTGCGCAAGGAGAACTTCGAGACGCACAGCGGTCCGGACACGCGCGACGCGCGCCAGCTCGTGCCGGGCCGGAGTTGGGCGGCCTGGTCGCGGGCGCTCGGCCTGCTGCTCCCGCCGCTCAGGGTCGCCGATCTCGGCTGCGGCGAAGGGTACCTGACCGTCGAGGCGGCGCGCTGGGCCGAGCACGTGATCGCCGTGGATCGCTCGGAGATCGTGCTGCGGCGCGCGCGCGGCCTCGCGCGGCGGCGGCGCGTCTCGAACGTCATCTGGAAGCGCGGCGAGCTCGAAAAACTCCCCGTCGCCGACCAGAGCGTCGACGTCGCCATGCTTTCGCAGGCGCTGCACCACGCCCAGAATCCGGCCCGTGCGGTCAGCGAAGCGGCGCGGATTACGGTGCCCGGCGGCCGGGTGCTGCTGCTCGACCTGCGGGCTCACAACGAAGTGTGGGTCCGCGGCAAACTGGGAGATCGGGTCCTTGGCTTCACCGACGAGGAGCTGAAGCACCTGCTGACGGCGGCTGGGCTGCGCGATGTGCGCGTCGGCGTGGGCGCCCGCAAGGCCGGCGATCCATTCACGGTTCTGGTTGCCTCAGGGACCAAAGCCAGCGCAGCCACGAAAACACGAAAACACGAAAAAGAGATCTCGTAACGATGCCCCAAGACCTCTCAGCGCAACTGGATGCACTCCTGGCACGGCGCATTCTCATCCTTGACGGCGCGATGGGGACGATGATCCAGCGGCACGTGCTCTCCGAGGCTGACTTCCGAGGTGAGCGGTTCAAGACCCACGCGCGCGATCTGAGGGGGAACAACGATCTGCTCGTGCTCACGCGGCCGGACATCATCGCCGGCATCCATCATCAATATCTCGAGGCAGGCAGCGACATCATCGAAACGAACACGTTCAACAGCAACGCGATTTCGCAGGCCGACTATGCGCTCGAGTCGCTCGCCTATGAGCTGAACGTCGAAGGCGCGCGCCTGGCCAAGGCCGCCTGCGCCGAGTGGTCGACGCGAACGCCGGAAAGGCCGAGGTTCGTGGCGGGATCCATCGGGCCTACGAACCGGACGCTCTCCATCTCGCCGGACGTGAACAACCCCGCGTTTCGCGCCATGACGTTCGACGAGCTGCGGGAGGCCTATGCGACCCAGGTGCGGGGCCTCGTCGAGGGCGGCTGCGATCTGCTGCTGCTCGAGACGATCTTCGACACCCTCAACGCCAAGGCGGGCCTGGTCGCGATCGAAGAGGTCTTCGAGGCGCTCGGACGCCGGCTGCCCGTGATGATTTCGGTGACCGTCACCGACCGCAGTGGGCGCACGTTGTCGGGGCATACGATTGATGCGTTCTGGACGTCGATGGCGCATGCCCGGCCGTTCAGCGTCGGCATCAACTGCGCCCTTGGCGCGCGCGACATGCGGCCGTACCTGGCCGAATTGGCGGCGATCGCGCCGTGTTACATCAGCTGCTATCCGAACGCCGGGCTCCCCAACGCCTTCGGTCAGTACGACGAACAGCCCAACGAGACGGGAGCATATCTGCGCGAGTTCGCGGAAAGCGGATTCGTGAACATCATCGGTGGCTGCTGCGGCACGACGCCGGATCACATCCGCGCCATCGCCGAGACCGTCAAGAACCTGCCGCCGCGGCCGGCACGGGCCAGCGGCCACCAGGCCCCGGCCGCCACGTTCACGCAGTTTGCTGGCCTCGAGACGCTCACGATCCGACCCGATGCCAACTTTCAGATGATCGGCGAGCGCACCAACGTCACCGGATCGGCGCGGTTCGCCCGGCTGATTCGCGCCGACAACTACGCCGAGGCGACCCAGGTGGCGCTCGAGCAGGTGCGGGGCGGCGCGAACCTGATCGACGTGAACATGGACGAAGGCATGCTCGACTCGGAGCGCGCGATGACCGAGTTTCTCAACTACATCGCGACCGAGCCGGAGATCGCGCGGGTACCACTCGTCATCGACAGCTCGAAATGGTCGGTGATTCTGGCGGGGCTCAAGTGCGTGCCGGGCAAGCCCGTCGTCAACTCGATCAGTTTGAAGGAAGGCGAAGAGGACTTCCTGCGCAAGGCGGCCCAGGTCCGGCGCTACGGGGCGGGCGTCGTCGTGATGGCGTTTGACGAGCAGGGGCAGGCCGACACGGTCGAGCGCAAGGTGTCGATCTGCCAGCGCGCCTACGCGCTGCTGACCACGCGGGCGGGCTTCGATCCGACCGACATCATCTTCGATCCGAACATCCTCGCCATCGCCACCGGTCTCGAGGAACACAACCAGTACGCCATCAACTTCATCGAGGCGACGCGCATCATCAAGGCCACCTGTGCCGGCGCGAAGGTGAGCGGCGGCATCAGCAATCTGTCGTTTTCGTTCCGCGGCAACGATCAGGTCCGCGAAGCGATTCACTCCGCCTTCCTGTATCACGCCATTGCCGCGGGCCTCGACATGGGCATTGTCAACGCCGGGCAGCTCGCCGTGTACGAGGACATTCCGCGCGAGCTGCTCGAGCACGTCGAAGACATCATCTTCAACCGCCGGCCGGACGCCACCGAGCGGCTGGTCGAGCTGGCCGCCACGATCAAGGGCGGCGGCACGAAGCGGGAGCTGGACCTGGGATGGCGCGCGGGCACGGTGGAGGCGCGACTGTCGCACGCGCTCGTCCACGGCATGACGGACTTCATCGAGCAGGACGTCGAGGAGGCGCGTCAGCAGTGCGCGCGACCGCTCGACGTCATCGAAGGACCGTTGATGGACGGCATGAAAGTGGTCGGCGATCTGTTCGGCGCGGGCAAGATGTTCCTGCCGCAGGTGGTCAAGAGCGCGCGGGCCATGAAGAAGGCCGTCGCATACCTCGAGCCGTTCATGGATCAAGAAAAGGAAAAAGGGAAAACTAAAAAGGCAAAAGGGAAGATCGTCCTGGCCACGGTCAAGGGCGACGTGCACGACATCGGCAAGAACATCGTCGGCGTCGTGCTTGGCTGCAACAGCTACGAGGTGATCGATCTCGGCGTCATGGTGCCGTGCGATCGGATTCTCCAGACGGCGATCGACGAGCATGCCGACCTGGTGGGCTTGAGCGGTCTCATCACCCCTTCCCTTGACGAAATGGTGTACGTGGCCAGGGAAATGGAACGGCGGCACATCACGCTGCCGCTCCTCATCGGCGGGGCCACGACGAGCCGCCAGCATACGGCGGTCAAGATCGCGCCAGGCTACGAGCGCCCCACCGTGCATGTGCTCGACGCATCGCGCGTGGTCGACGTGGTCTCGAGCCTGCTCAGTCGCGAGCGACGGCCGGAGTTCGAGCGAGAGAACCGCGAGGCCCAATCGCGCCTGCGCGATCAGCATCGCGCCCGGCAGGATCGGCCACTGCTGTCGTACCAGGCCGCGTTCGCCAACCGGTTGCAGATTGAGTGGGAGCGCGAGTCGCTGCCGGAGCCGGGGTTCATAGGCCGTCGGGCGCTGACGGATGTGCCGCTCGAGGCCATCGTGCCGTACATCGACTGGACGTTCTTCTTCACCGCATGGGAGCTGAAGGGGCGGTTTCCAGCCATCCTCGATCACCCGCAATATGGCAGCGCCGCGCGCGAGCTGTACGACAACGGGCGGGCGCTCCTCGATCGCATCGTGCGCGACAAGCTGCTGGCGGCCAACGGCGTCTACGGCTTCTGGCCGGCGGTCAGCGAGGGCGACGACATCGTGGTGTATCGGGATCGGGAGCGTTCAGGCGAGCTGACCCGGTTCAACATGTTGCGGCAGCAGGAAGCGGTCGCGGACGGGAAGCCCAATCTGTCGCTCGCCGATTTCATTGCGCCGCGGACAGGGGCGCCAGGGGATCGCACCGACTATCTCGGCGCCTTTGCGGTCACCGCCGGCCTCGGTGCAGACGCCCTTGCCCGTCGGTTCGAGCGCGACAACGACGACTACTCGGCGATCCTCGTCAAAGCGCTTGCTGACCGGCTCGCCGAGGCGTTTGCGGCGTACCTGCATGCCAAGGCGCGCGAGGAGTGGGGCATCGGTGGCCAAACGAGCCCTGGGAATATCGACGAGATCATCGCGGAGGCGCATCGAGGCATCAGGCCCGGCTTCGGCTACCCTGCGTGCCCGGATCACAGTGAGAAATTCAAGCTCTTCGAGTTGCTGCAGGCTCCGCTCGCCGGTATCACGCTGACCGAGCACGCCGCGATGCTGCCGGCGGCCAGCGTGAGCGGTCTGTACTTCGCCCATCCGCAGGCCCGGTACTTCACGGTTGGCCGGCTGGGTGAAGACCAGATCTCGAGCTATGCCCGCCGCAAAGGCCAATCGGTCGAGGCGGTCGAACGGTGGCTTGCCCCCAATCTGTCCTACGAGCCAGCCCGCCGTTAGCGTTGCCGCCAACACCGGCCCACAGAGGACGATATAGGTCTAGATATGACAGTTTAGGCCTAGTAGTCGGCCCAAAGAAGGAACTTGTAGTACATGTCAGTACTTTCAAGCCTTCTAGAGTGTTCAATCCTGAGATTCATGATTCACAACGGAACATAGGCCAATTACGGCTAATTACAGCAGTATTTCTGTCATATTTCGCCGTAATATCGCCTGTTCAAGTCTCCAAATATGACAGCTGTGAGTCTGCCGAGGGGGTGGAAAACCGGTTCAGGTCACTGAAATTCACTGTATTCATTGGGAGTCTATATGACACAATAGTGGCCTTGGGTTTGCTAAGTCAGTTCGCGTCATGATCCAGTCTGTCCAGTCCGAAACCACTCGCGCGGCCGGCGCCCAGCCCAGGCGGAAGGCGGTCTGGGGACCCAAGCGTTCGCTCGCGGTCTCTTCATTCATCATCTCGTGCCTCCTCTTTGGCCTCCCTTTGAATGCCACGGCAGCCGGTCGGCACACGAAGCAGGCGCCAAAGGTCAAGCCGGGGGCAGCGAGTGCGCTCGTCCAGAATCGGGAGCGCACGCGGGCCACGAGCCAGCGCCTGGACGACGAGCTGTCGCGGCGCGTCCGGAGCGGCCGCGTCCAGGAAACGGTCAGCCTGATTGTCACGCTCCAGCCCGGCGCGCAGTTGCCGCGGGCGTATCGGCGGTACGTGGAGCAGGACGGCAAGCTCGACCTCATCAATGGCTACGCGCTGTCGCGGGTGCCGGTCAGCGAGCTGCCGAGCCTCGGGGCGCAGGTGGGCGTCCACCGCGTGCAGCATAGCCGGCTCGCGAAGAAGCAGGACGCGCTTTCGTCGGTGGCGGTGCAGGGCAACGCGGTCGATGCCGACCACGGCGTCAACCAGCAACTGTATGGATACACCGGAACGGGCGTGACGGTCGCGGTCATCGACTCGGGGCTCGCCAATGCCGAGTTCGAGGATCTGGCCGACCCGCGGGTCCGGAAGTTCGTGGATTTCGTGAACCCGCAGAACCGGATCCGGAGCGATGGCAACGGTCACGGCACGCATGTGACGGGCGTGGTCGCGGGGACCGGCCACCTGGCCGCGAAATACGCGGGGATCGCGCCCGGGACGTCCATCGTCTCGCTGCGCGTGCTCGACGACAGCGGGCAGGGCTCGATAGCCAACGTCATCAAGGCCCTCAACTGGGTGTACAAGAACGCGCGGCGCGAAAACATCCGCGTCGTGAATCTGTCGGTGGGCGCGGCGCCGACCGAGTCGTATTTCACCGACCCGCTGACGCTGGCGGCCAAGGCTCTCGTCGATCAGGGGATCACGGTGGTGGCGGCGGCCGGCAACTTCGGCCAGGACGCCCAGGGCGAGCTGCAGTGGGGCGGCATCACCTCGCCGGGCATCGCGCCGTGGGTATTGACGGTCTGCGCCTTCAGCACGCAGGGCACCTATAACCCAGCCGACGATGCGATGGCGCGGTTCAGCTCGGCAGGGCCGACGGCGATTGACTTCGCGGCCAAGCCGGACCTCTGCGCCCCGGGCGTCGGGATCGTCTCGCTCGCGGCGCCGGGCAGCGAGCTCTACGCGCTTGGCATCGCTGCAGCGCGGCCCTGGGTCATGGGGCCGGAGAATCGTTATGTGAGCCTGTCGGGCACGAGCATGGCCGCGCCGTTTGTCAGTGGCGCCGTCGCGCTGATGCTGCAGGCCAACCCGACGCTGACCCCGAACCTCATCAAGGGGATTCTGCAGTACACGGCGACGGCCCGGCCCGGCGTGAGTGCGCTGCGGCAGGGCGCCGGCTTCATGAACGTGGCTGGCGCGGTCAGCCTGGCAGAGTTCTACGCGACGCCCGAGGCGGGCAAGAAGCTGCCGCTCGATCCGGCCTGGAGCCGCCAGATCATCTGGGGGAATCATCGCCTCTCGCACGGCGTGCTGAGCCCGTCGGCCAACGCCTGGCGCCTGGGCGTGTCGTGGGGCGCGGCCAAGACC
>JBAUGX010000009.1:0-7763 GCA_049679965.1 Vicinamibacterales bacterium | reverse complement strand
TTCCAGGAGAGCGGCGTCATCGACGTCAACGACTCCGCCAAGTCGCGCGCGGCCCTCGTCTACGGCCAGATGACGGAGCCGCCAGGTGCGCGCCTTCGCGTCGGCTTGTCCGCCCTCACCGTCGCCGAGTATTTCCGCGACGCCGAAGGAAAGGACGTGCTCCTCTTCATCGACAACATCTTCCGGTTCACGCAGGCGGGCTCGGAAGTCTCGGCGCTACTCGGCCGGATGCCGTCGGCCGTGGGCTATCAGCCGACGCTGCTGACGGAGATGGGCGAGCTGCAGGAGCGGATTACGTCGACCAAGAAGGGATCGATTACGTCGGTGCAGGCGATCTACGTGCCTGCCGACGACTACACCGATCCGGCGCCGGCGACGGCCTTCGCGCATCTGGATGCGACGACGAACCTGTCGCGGCAGATTGCGGAGCTGGGGATTTATCCCGCCGTCGATCCGCTCGCGTCGAGCTCGCGCATTCTCGATCCGCGCATCATCGGGCAGGAGCACTACTCGGTGGCGCGCCAGGTCAAGCAGGTGTTGCAGCGCTACAAGGACCTGCAGGACATCATCGCGATTCTCGGCATCGACGAGCTCTCGGAAGACGACCGGCTCTCAGTCTCGCGCGCGCGCAAGATCCAGAAGTTCTTCTCACAGCCCTTCTTCGTGGCCAGCCAGTTCACGGGCCTTCAGGGCAAGTACGTGGCGATTGCCGACACCATTCGAGGCTTCAAGGAACTCGTCGATGGCAAACACGACGAGATTCCCGAGCAGGACTTCGCCTATGCCGGCGGCATCGACGAGGTCGTCGAGCGCTTCCGCAAGCGGCAGGCGGCCTGAGAAGATGGGATTTGGGATTTGGGATTCGGGATTTGGGGTTTGAGGGATTGGATTTCGAGAGATGTGGGATCCGGCTTCAGGCGGATTGGTCCGCCTGAAGGCGGACCCCACGACAAGGACTGAGAAACGTGGCAACCCTGCAACTGCAAATCGTCTCCCCCGAGCGCGGCCTCGTGAACGAGCAGGTCGACGAGGTCGAGATCCCGGGGACCGAGGGGTACTTTGGCGTCCTCCCCGGCCACACGCCGCTGCTCGCCTCGCTCGGTGTCGGGCAACTGTGGTACCGCAAAGGGCAGGAGACGCACTATCTGTCCATCGCCTTCGGATTCGCCGAGGTTCAGCCCGACCGTGTGACGATCCTCGCCCAGAGCTCGGAGCGGGCGGACGAAATCGACGCCGCGCGCGCCGAAGCCGCGAAGAAGCGCGCCGAGCAGCGGTTCGCCAAGCCGACCATGGACATGGATTTCGAGCGGGCCCGCATTGCGCTGCTCAAGTCGCTCGTCCGGCTGCAAGTGGCCACTCGCGCTCGGATGCGTAGCTAGCGCTATTGAAGTCTCAAGTCTCAGGTCTCAAGTCTCGAGTGTGGCAGACTTCAGACTTCAGACTTGAGACTTAACGTGTGACTGTCTCTACCTCCCTCGGTCTTCGAGCCCTCTTCAAGGCCGCGATCGCGCGGAGCGGCATGGACGTGCCTGCCCGCGCGGTGTCGGGCCTCACTTCGTCCGCCAAGGCCTTGTTTGTCGCCAACGCGGCGCAGGCGCTGCCGCGCGGCATCGTCCTGTACGTCGTCGCCGGCGACGGCGATCTCGAGCAGGCCGTCGCCGATGTCGGGTTCTTCCTGTCGGCGCTCGAGGGCTCGTCGCCTTCCGCCGCGGCGCGCGCCGTGCTGCCGCTGCCCTCTCACGAGATTGATCCGTACCGTGGTCTGGCGCCGCACGTCGGGGTGACCTCGGCGCGGGCGCGGGCGCTTCACGCGATCGCCACCGGTGAGGCGCGCGTGGTCGTCGCTTCGGCGGCCGCCCTTCTTCCGCGTGTCAGCGCTCCGGACCACCTGATTGCCGCATCACTGCATCTGAAGCCGGGCCACGAGATCTCGCCGACCGATCTCGCCGAGCACCTCGTGGACGCCGGATTCAGCCGCGAGGAACCGGCCGACGAGCATGGAGAATTCGCCGTCCGCGGCGGGATCTTCGACGTGTTTCCGGCCGGGGCCGCCGAGCCGGTTCGACTCGAGTTCATGGGCGACACGATCGAGTCGATTCGCACGTACGACCCGGCCACGCAACGGTCGCTCGCGGCCGTCGACCAGGTGATGATCGTGCCGCTTGGCGATGCGCTCGGCGGCGATCGCCGCGCGACGGTCATCGACTATCTTTCGCGCGCCAGGGAGTCCCGCATCATCGTCTCGGAGCGCGACGAAGTCGAGGCCAATGCGGTCAAGCTGGTCGAGCAGGTCCAGGCCAGTTACAGGCAGGTCCGCCTGAAGGCGGACCCCACGCAAGCAATCAACAATCAACAATCCGCAATCAGCAATTCCCCGTCGCCGTCGGACCTTCTTGCCGACTGGGACGCAATCGGCGCGAAGCTCTCTCAGGTGACGAATCTCGTAACCCTGGACCTGGACGCTGATGCTTCGACCGACCAGACGTGGGGTCCGCCTTCATCGACGCACGTGCGTTGTCAGCCGACCGTCGAACTGAAGGGGCGCGTGCCCGACTGGGTGGCGGACATCCGACGGCTTCGAGAAGCTGGCGAGACGACGATCTTTGTCGCGGCCACGACGGGACGCGCCGAGCGGACCGTCGAGCTGCTGAAGGAGTACGACGTCTTCGCGACTCCGATAGACAGTGCCCAGGCCGACGACGCGAGCTTCGCGGCCGTGCTCGTTGCGACCGGCGGACTCTCGCGGGGATTTCGGCTCCCCGAGGCCGGTCTGCAGATCTATGCCGAGGCCGACGTCTTCGAAGAGGAGTGGCGCGCGCCTTCGCCTCGCCGCTCGGTCACCAAGGCGTTTCTCTCCGACCTGCGCGATCTGAAGGTCGGCGACCTCGTCGTCCACGTCGACCACGGCATCGGCGCGTTCGCCGGGCTCACGCAGATCGGCGTCGGCGACGCGCAGCAGGAATTCCTCGAACTGCGGTACGCCGGCGACGACAAACTGTTCGTGCCGGTCGAGCGCCTCGACCTCATCCAGAAGTACACCGGGGGCACGCGTCCGCCGCTCGACCGGCTGGGCGGCACGTCGTGGGATCGCGCCAAGACCAAGGTCAAGAAAGCCATGCGCGACATGGCCGAAGAGCTGCTCAAGCTCTACGCCGCGCGCAAGGCGGTGCCCGGCCATGCCTTCAGCCCCGACTCGCATTGGCAGCAGGAGTTCGAGGATGCGTTCGAGTACGACCTGACGCCCGATCAGGCTTCCGCGGTCGCCGACATCAAGCGCGACATGGAGTCGCCGACGCCCATGGACCGGCTGCTGTGCGGCGACGTCGGCTACGGCAAGACCGAGGTCGCCATGCGCGCCGCCTTCAAGGCGGTGATGGACGGCAAGCAGACGGCCTTTCTGGCGCCGACGACGGTGCTGGCGTTTCAGCATCAGAAGACGCTCAGGGAGCGCTTCGCCGGATTTCCCGTGCGCATCGATATGGTCAGCCGCTTCCGCAGCAAAGCGGAGCAGAAACAGGCGCTGGCCGATCTGGCGGCCGGCAAGATTGACATCATCGTGGGCACCCATCGCCTGCTGTCGAAGGACGTGCAGTTCCACGACCTGGGCCTGCTGGTCGTCGACGAAGAACAGCGGTTCGGCGTCGCGCACAAGGAGAAGATCAAGCAGCTCAAGAAGAAGGTCGACGTGCTCACGATGAGCGCCACGCCGATTCCCCGCACGCTCAACATGTCGCTCATCGGCATCCGCGACATGTCGATCATCGAAACGCCGCCAAAAGACCGCCTGTCGATTCAGACCAACGTCGTCAAGTTCGACCAGGAAGTCATCCGGCGTGCCATCCGTAACGAGCTGGCGCGCGGCGGGCAGGTCTACTTCGTCCACAACCGCGTGGAGTCGATCTTCTCGATCGGCGGGCTGATCACGCGCCTGGTGCCGGAAGCGCGCGTCGTCGTCGGGCACGGACAGATGGGGGAGGACGCGCTCGAGCGCGCGATGCTCGATTTCGTGGCGCGCAAGTTCGACGTGCTGCTCGCGACGACGATCGTCGAGAACGGCCTCGATATCCCCAACGCGAATACGATCATCATCAACCGCGCCGACCGCTACGGGCTGTCGCAGCTGTATCAGCTCCGCGGCCGCGTAGGTCGGTCGGATCGGCCGGCGTACGCGTACCTGCTGATTCCGCCCGACGACAATCTCGCGCCGGTCGCCAAGAAGCGGCTGGCGGCGATCAAGGAATTCAGCGATCTGGGCAGCGGCTTTCGCGTCGCGGCGCTCGATCTCGAGATTCGCGGCGCCGGCAACCTCCTGGGCGGCGAACAGAGCGGTCAGATTGATGCGATTGGCTTCGAGATGTACATGAAGCTCCTCGAACAGACCGTCCGCGAGCTCAAAGGCGAGGCGATCGAAGACGACCGGCGGGCGACCGTCAATTTGCGGGTCGATCTGCGGATCGACGAATCGTACGTGCCGGACGTGAACCAGCGGCTGATGCTCTATCGCAAGGTGGCCGAGGCGCGCCGCGAGGACGAGATCGATCGCGTGCTCGAAGAAGCGGCCGATCGCTATGGCCCCATGCCGGCGACATTGCTCAACCTGGCCGACTACGGCCGCATCCGGGTGATGGCCGACCGGCTGGGCATCGACACCATCGACCGGGAAGGCCGTACCGTCGTCCTAAGGTTCAGGCCGCAGGCGAAGCTCGACCCGGCGCGGCTCGTATCGCTGGTGCGGCAGCGACCGGGCCTCGCACTCGTCCCGCCGGCGGCTCTTCGGGTCAATTTGGACGGGATTCAGGGTTCGGGATTCGGGGTTCGGGGCGTCGGCGAAGTCCCTCCTTCAAGCTCCAAATCCCGCCCGAATCCCAAATCCCGAATCCCAAATCCCGGTTCCAGTCCCTGGGCGAAGTTCGACCGCAACGCAGGGGCGGCGCCCAAGGAGGATCCGAGAGCGCCGGGCGGGATGCTGGAGCAGGTCGGCGCCGTGTTGAGCGAGCTGCTCGATCGGGGGTAAGATACGACGTTTGAACAAGTTATCCATGAATAAACACCGCCTCGTCCATCGCGTCATTTTCCTTGGTGCCGTTCTGGCCGCCGCCGGGGTTGCGCGCGCGCAGGTCATCGAGCAGATCCTGGTCAAGGTAAACGGCGAAGTGTTTTCCAAGACCGACCTCGAAGATCGCCAGGCGATCACGCTGCGCCAGCGCGGCCAGGCCCCTGACCTGAAGAGCGCGTCGAGCGATCTGCAGCTGCGCAGGCTGCTCGACGACATGATGCCGCAGCTCATGGTGGACGCCATCAACGAGATGGTCATCGTCCAGCGTGGCAAAGAGCTCGGGTACACGCTGAGCGACGAGCAATTCAAGAAGGTCCTCGACGACATCAAGAAGGAAAACAAGCTCGACACCGAGGAGCAGTTCCAGGCGGCCCTCAAGAACGAGAATTTGACGCTTGTCGATCTGCGGCGGAACCTGGAACGCCAGATGATCTACCAGCGGGTGCAGCAGACCGAGGTGCTCGGCCGGGTTGGCGTGACCGACGAGGAAGCCAGAAAGTACTACGACAGCCACCTCAGCGAGTTCACGACGCCGGCGACGGTCACCTTGCGCGAGATTCTCATTGCGATTCCCGCCGACGCGCGGGGCACCAACGTCGCGGCAGACGAGGCGGCCAAGGCGCGGGCCGAGCAGATTCGCAGTCGCGTGAAGGCCGGCGAGGACTTCGAACAGCTGGTCGGCGAGGCGTCTGAAGCGCCCTCGCGCGCGAGCGGGGGCCTCGTGACCGGCATCCGCGTCAGCGACCTGACGGGCGAGCTGCGGCAGATTGTCGAGGCGCTGAAGATCGGCGAGGTGAGCGACGTGCTGCGCACGACGCGCGGCTACCAGCTGCTCAAGCTCGAGGCCTCCACACCCACCGAGATCCTGAGCTTCGAGCAGGCACGCGACCGCATCAGCGATCGCGTGTTCACGGACAAACGAAAAGAAGAGCTTCTGAAGTACATGGACAAGCTGCGGTCGCAGGCCATCATCGAGTGGAAGAATCCGGACGTGAAAAAGGCCTTCGACGAAGGATTGAAGCAGCAAGCCGTCGGCGGCCCCCAGTCGGCAGCCGGCAGTCAGTAGTGTCCGACCAGCCCTCCGATACCGATCCCTCTCTTGAGTGGTTCGCCATCTGGACACGCTCGCGGCACGAGCAGGTCGTGCGCGAGCAGCTCGAGAAGAAGGGCGTTCAGGCGTTTCTGCCGACCATCACGCGGTGGAGCCGGTGGAAGGATCGCAAGAAGAAGATCGACTGGCCGCTGTTTCCGGGTTACTGCTTTGCGCAGTTCGATGCCGCCAACTCGCTGCCCATTCTGAAGTGCACCGGCGTCGTGAACATCGTGTCCTTCGAGGGCAGGCCGGCGCCGATTCCCGCCTCTGAACTCGACAGCATCAGAGTGCTGGTTGCGAGCGAGCTGCAGTACGATCCCTGCCCGATGATTCAGGAAGGCATGATGGTCGAAGTGGCTCACGGGCCGCTGCGCGGCGTCGTCGGCCGGCTGCTGCGAAAAGATATCGTGAAAGCGCGGCTCGTCCTGTCGGTCAGCTTGATAGGCCAGGCCGTCTCGGTCGAAGTCGATGCGGCGGACGTGAAACCCTATTGATTTGAGCCCCGGGCTCCAGCCGGCAAAAGTCATCCCCGAAGAAGCCTTCCGCAGGGGAAAAATCATTCTTCCACCCCGCGCGAAAAACAGTGTCAATTGCGTTGCTGGCCGTGGTGTGGTGTTACACTCCCCCGATCACTCGTGTGTGCTCCGGCCGCCACGGTAATGCTCAAACGTGTCCTTCTCGTCGAACCGGATCAGGCGCAGGCCAGCGTCCTCTACGAAGCTGTACGGAGCATAGCCGAAGTGCATTTGCATCCCCAGTTCGAGACGGCTCGAACGCACCTGCTCACGATGCCCTTTGATTTCGTGGTGACCAATCTTCGCCTCAAGGCATTTAACGGGCTGCACCTGGTGTACCTGGCTGCCGCGGCCGAACTGCCGGCACGGACGCTCGTCTACACCGACGAGTACGATCCGGCGCTGGCTCGAGAGATTCAACGCGCCGGCGCGTTCTACGAACCGAAAGAGGCCCTGAAGCACGCGATCGGCGCGTACCTTCAGAGCGAGCTGCCGCCGCAGGATCGTCGCAACCCGGCCGTACGCGATCGCCGCAACAGCATCCGAAGCGGCAGACGCTGCTGGGACCCGGCCAACCTCCACCCATCGCCCGCGGCGTAACGTGAATTGTTGATTGCGGATTGTTGATTGCGGATTGGAATCAGCACGCCGTAATCATCAATCAACAATCCTCAATCATCAATTCTCCATTCGTCTCCGTTTCGTCAGGCCGGTGACGTAGATCGCGGCGCCGAGCGCCGCCCCTATCGTATCCGCCAGCCAGTCGCGAACGTCCACGCTTCGCAGCGGGACGAACGCCTGATGCCACTCGTCGCTCGCCCCATACGCGCTCGTGAGCAGCAGCGCCGCACACGCCGCGAGAAGCCAGCCGACGCCTTCGCCCATCAGCGCACGACAGACGAGAAACGCGAGACCGGCATACTCGGTCGCGTGCAGCAGCTTGTCCCAGACGCGATCGGTCACGTCGGGCATGGGGCTCGATTCCGAGGAGAAATGGAAGATGAGGATCATGTACACCAGCGGCGGCAACCAGAGCGACACGCGACGCATACGCTAAGATAACGCATGCGCCTTCCATGCGAGGCCGAGAGTCTACGCT
>JBAUGX010000008.1:0-4130 GCA_049679965.1 Vicinamibacterales bacterium | reverse complement strand
ACCTCCAACACTATTCGAGTAACCCTACCACCTGATTGGAGTAAGAGAGATTTTGCTGCATTCCGTGATTACTGGTATCACCGGCCTTGGCAACCGCGGCGTTGCTGCGAAGCGCCTGCAAATCGGTGTTGGCCACGATGAATTCGACACCCTCGAGGCCCCCGCGAACCATCCGGTTGACGGCGTTGCTGCCGCCCCCGCCCACGCCGACCACCTTGATGCGGGCCCCTGGACTGGCCTCGTCCGCCAATTGCAGCCGAAGCCGGGTGGCCTCTCGGTTGTCGACTTTCGGCATCTTGTTGTCAGCCATGCACGCACTCCTTTGTTTCCGGGTCCGGCTGGGGACGGACACGACGTAGTGAAAACCAGTGTTTAGAAGAACTCCCTGAATAACCCGCGCAGCCGTCCCGCGACGCGCACAAAGGCGCCGGCGCCGACCGGCGCACGCGCCAACTCCTCGGCGGCGTTCCGATACCCGTACAGCACCAGCCCGACGCCGGTCGCAAACGTCGGGCTGTTGACATGATCGGCAAGCCCGCCTATGCCCGTCGGCGAACCGCGGCGGATCGGCAGATCGAAGATCTGCTCGGCAATCTCCGGCATGCCATCCAGAATCGAGCCGCCGCCGGTCAGCACGATGCCCGAATTAAGGCTCTTCTCGTGGCCGGCGCGCCGGATCTCGTCCCACACGAGGTGGAAGATCTCTTCGGCTCGCGGCTGCAGGATCTCGGACAGAATGCGGCGTGCCATCACGCGCGGCTTGCGGCCGCCCACGCTGGCCACGTCCATCGTCTCGTCCTCGTGAACCATGCCCGAGAGCGCGCAGCCGCACTTGCGCTTGATCCGCTCCGCGTCTGGGACCGGCGTGCGCAAGCCGACGGCGATGTCATTGGTGAAGTGATCGCCGCCGACGCCCATGACGGACGTGTGCCACAGGCTGCCGCGCTCGTAGATGGCGACGCCGGTCGTGCCGCCGCCGATGTCGACGAGCGCCACGCCCAGCTCCTTCTCGTCCTCGGTGAGCACCGACTCGCTCGCCGCGATTTGCTCGGCAACCGTCTCGGCGACCGTCACCCCGGCTCGGTTCACGCACGCGACCAGGTTCTGGGTCGAACTCTGGCTGCCGGTGACGATGTGGACGTTCACCTCGAGCCGCGCGCCCGTCATGCCCGTGGGCGCGCCGATGCCGTCCTGGTCGTCGACCACGAAGTCCTGGGGCAGCACGTGCAGAATCTCGCGGCCGGCCGGCAGCGAGACCGCTTTGGCGGCATCAATCGCGCGCCGCACGTCCTCGCGCGTGATCTCCCGATTCTTGCCGGCCACCGCGATCACGCCCCGGCTGTTGAACCCTTTGATGTGCGGGCCGGACAGCGCGAGATGCACCGAATCGATCTCCACGCCGGCCATCAACTCGGCTTCCTCGATGGCCTTCTTGATCGACTCGACCGCTGCTTCCAGGTTCACGACGATGCCGCGCCGGATGCCCCGGGACTCGGCGACGCCCATCCCGACGATCTCGAGCCGACCGCCGTCCAGGATCTCGCCCACCACGGCGGCCACCTTTGACGTGCCCACGTCGAGTCCGACCAGATACCGCTCCATGCGCGCCACGACCCCTCCGGTTCTAGCGTTTCTTTCCCGACTTCATCGCCGGCCGCACATAAATCCTGTTGTCGAACCGGACATCGACCGAGTCGACCTCGGGCACGCGCTCGTGCAGCGCGGGCGCGAGCTCGAGATACGTCTGCAGCCGCGAGAGAAACTGGTCGTCGCCGAGCTCGATCACCGCGGAGTCGCCGCTCAGAATGACGGCGGCGTTGCCCAGGTCAGACACGTCAATCTGCGACAGGCGGCGGCCGATTTCCGGCCGTACTTTGAGCGCCGCGATGACGCGCGCCGCCAGCTCCGCGCGCGCTCCATCGGCCAGCGAGCGGCCTTGACCGGAAGAGGCGGCCAAGCCATCGATGATCGGCAGATCGAGATCGGCATAGGGCGGCCCGTACTGATCGATGATCACGCCTCGATCGTCGATGACGTACATCTCGTTCTGGATGCGTCCGATGCCGATGGGTTGCCGTTCGAGGACGATCACTTCGACCGTCGACGGCAGCGACCGCCGAAGCGCCGCGTCGCGCACCCACGGCGACGCCAGCAGCCGCGCGCGCCAGGCGCCGAGGTCGGCCCACACGAGGTTCTGGCCGCGCAACCCGTTGAGCAGCGCCAGAATCTCGCCCTGCGAGAGCCGTTCATTGCCTCGCACGACGATGCGGTTGACTTGCAGGACGTGCGCGCGAACCGTGGCGATCGCCCCGCGATACGCGCCATAGGCCAGGACGAGTGCCACGACGGCATAGCGAGCGAGCGGCGCGGCCTTGGTGCGCCAGCGCCATCCTCGGCGCGCCGGCTTGACGTGCGATCGGCGAAAGCGTCGATCGGCCGGAGCAGCCACGTGGCTCATGGGCGCTCCGCCAGTGCGGCCACCAGCCGCTCGGGCACCGACCCTATCGATCCCGCGCCCAGCGTGATCACCACATCACCCGCCTTCGCAATCCGGACGACCGCCGGCACGACGTCGTCGAGCCGCGGCACGATGTCGACCGGCGCGCTGACGCTGCGGCGAATCGCGGAGGCCAGCGCCTCGATGGTGATCCCCGCAATCGGCTCCTCGCCGGCGGCGTAGATGTCGGTCAGGACGATGTGTTGGGCCAGGGCGAGCGAGGGGCCGAACGCGTCCATCAGCGAGGCAGTCCGCGTGTACCGATGCGGCTGGAACACGACGATCACCCGCCGGTTGAGGCCGCGCGCGGCTTCGAGGACGGCGGCAATCTCGGTCGGGTGGTGCCCGTAGTCGTCAACGACCAGGACGCCGCCCTGCTCGCCGCGGACCTCGAATCGTCGTTCGGCGCCCCGAAAGTCCTCTAATCCCGACCGAATGCGGTCGAAGGGCAGGCCGAGCTCCAGGCCGACCGCGACGGCCGCCAGCGCGTTCTGCAGGTTGTGGCGGCCTGGCACCGAAAGCGACAGCGTGCCGAGGGTGGTCCTCTTCGCAAGCGCGCCCCTCTGCCGATCGCTCCGATCGCGCTCCGTGATGGTCGCCTTCACCATCAACGGACCCAGCTCGATGTCGCTTGCGGCAAGGTCGGCGATATCGGCCCCAGGCACGTTCAGCCCGTACGTCACGATGCGGCGCTTGATCCGCGGCAGCACGGCGGCGAGCGGCGGATCGTCGACGCACGCGATGACGGCGCCGTAGAAGGGGACCTTGCTGGCAAACTCCACGAACGTCTGCTGCAGGTCGCCAAACCCGCCGTAATTCTCGAGGTGTTCGTGGTCGATATTGGTCATCACGGCCAGTGTCGGAAACAATTTCAGAAACGAGCGATCGCTTTCGTCCGCCTCCGCCACCATCAGCTCGCCGCGGCCAAGCCGGGCGTTGCTGCCGAAGGCGCTCACCCGTCCGCCAATCACGGCCGTCGGGTCCAGTCCGGCGCGCTCGAGCATCAGCGCGATCATCGAGGTCGTCGTGGTCTTGCCGTGCGACCCGGCGACCGCAATCCCGTAGCGGAGCCGCATCAGTTCCGCGAGCATCTCGGCTCGCGGGATGACCGGAATCTGCCGCCGCTCGGCTTCGCAGACCTCGACATTGGTCGCTCGAACGGCCGACGAGACGACCACCACCTCGGCGTCGCCCACGTGCGACGCGTCGTGTCCGTACGCCACGCGAATGCCGAGGGTCGCCAATCGCTCGGTCGCGGCCGATCGCCGCTCGTCCGATCCGCTGATGACGTACCCCAGATTGGC
The DNA here is from genome assembly GCA_049679965.1 of Vicinamibacterales bacterium. GTDB lineage: Bacteria > Acidobacteriota > Vicinamibacteria > Vicinamibacterales > CAVVIG01 > 2-12-FULL-65-11. Next base: position 329 of record JBAUGX010000008.1, on the reverse strand, counting down.
GAGCAGCTCCGCGATGCCGCTCATGCCAATCCCGCCGATGCCGACAAAGTGCACCCGCCGCGTCTTCCCTAGCACGGGTCCACAGGTCCGGCTAAAGCCGGCCCCCACGTACGACCCACAGGTCCGGCCAAAGCCGGCCCCCACGTACGACGTTGTCGTGGTGGTCGCACGCCGCGCCTCTTACTCACGAGCCGCTTCTCCCTCTCAGATGTGGGGTCCGGCTTTAGCCTGACCTTCCAATCAACTCCAGCGCCCGATCGACGATGACCCGAGCCGCGTCGGGCCGCGCCAGCACGCGAGCCGCCGCGGCCATCCGCTCGCGCCGCGCG
>JBAUGX010000007.1:0-3588 GCA_049679965.1 Vicinamibacterales bacterium | reverse complement strand
CCTACGAACCCCAGCACCTACGCACCGACATGGCTAGAATAGGCATGTTCCTGACGGCCGCACCTACGCACCGACCATGATTGTTTTCACCGATTACCTCTGGTTCAACACCAAGAAGCACCAGGAGTTCATCCGCATCACCGACGAGATTGCCGCCATCGTCAGGAAAAGCGGCGTCAAGGAAGGGACCGTGCTCGTGTCGGCGATGCACATCACGGCTGGTGTGTACGTCAACGACAACGAGAGCGGACTCATTCATGACTTCGGTGTCTGGCTTGAGAAGCTCGCGCCGGAGGGTCTCGACTACCGCCACCATCAGACCGGCGAGGACAATGCCGACGCGCACCTCAAGCGCACGATCATGGGCCATCAGGTCACGCTGCCGATTACCGACGGCAAGCTCGACCTCGGTCCGTGGGAGCAGGTCTTCTACGCCGAATTCGACGGCCAACGCAGGAAGCGCGTGGTTGTCAAGGTGATGGGAATCTGAGAACGTATCCCGAGAGGCCAATCGTCGGCGTGGGCGCGGTCATCGTTGATGGCGACCGCGTGCTGCTCGTGAAGCGCGGCCGCGAGCCGCTGAAGGGCCAATGGAGCCTGCCGGGCGGGGCAGTTGACGTGGGTGAAACGCTCGAGCAAGCGATCGCTCGCGAGGTCAAGGAAGAGACCGGCCTCGACGTCCTTGTCGGGCCCCTGGTCGAAGTGGTCGACCGGATCCACCGCGACGCCTCGGGCCGTGCCGAATATCACTTCGTGATCATCGACTACCTCTGCCGTGTTGCCGGCGGACGAGCGGCCGCAGGGTCGGATGCTGATGATGTGCTGTGGGTCGAGTATGACGGTCTTGCCGGCCACGGTGTCGCCGAGTTGACCATCGACGTTATCGGCAAGGCGATCGCGCTGGATCAAAGGTCTGCCTGAAGGCGGACCCCACGCACTCCCAGCCCCCAGCCCCTAGTGTCGTTTCGCCGATGTCTTCTCGGAAAGCACCCACATGTCTGGATCGAGCTCCACGGACTGCGGCCGGGCCGATAGCGTCAGGCTCACCGGCTGCCTGGGACCGCGAGCCAGGATCGTCGCGTGCTCGGTCTTACCGCCGGCGAACTTGAACACCACCGGCACCGGCATCGTCCAGTACTCCGGCGCGCCCTCTTGGACGATCGTTCCCTTCACGCTCACCGCGCCGCCAGGCTGATCCTCGAGCGTGTAGTCGAGGTGATAGGTCGGCACCTCCGTTTGCCGCACCCACTGATTGAAGAACCAGTCCAGGCCCTTCATGCCGAACTGCTGCGCGATCGGCGAGCGGGCGAAATGCTCGTTGGCGACCTCAACGAATGATTCGGTTGTCGCGGAACCGTTGCGATGGCGGCCGACAAAATCCTCCATCATCTTGAAAAACGGCAGGTCATCCCCGGCGCCGAGGTCGCTCAAGAGGAAATGCAGCATGCGCAGGACCAGGGCGCCCTTGTTGTAGATGAGGCGTTCGTACGCGTTGGTCGACTCGACCGTGGCCAGGCGGTGCCCAAGAACCAGAGGCCCGATGTCGGTCACCGACCCGGCGCCGACACCGGTCTGCGTGCCCGTTCCGCCGCCGCGAAAAGTGCGGGGAGCCTCCTTCAATGTGTTCCGTGCCGCCGTGATGAGGTCTCGAGCCGCCGACGGTGTGTCACGCTGTCCGGTGTAGAGGATGCCGGAGTAGACGGCGAACCCTTCGCTCAACCATTGGTCGCGATACGATCGCCAGCCGACGATGTTGCCCCACCATTGATGGCTGGCTTCGTGCGACAGGAACCGATAGGTGTTTTTCGTGGCGCTATCGACGTTCGGAACCAGGAGCATCGACGCGAATGACTGTCCGAATCCGAAGGGATGAAAGGCCGCCCGCAAGACCGGATAGGGATAGGCGCCGAACATGTCGCTGAAGTAGCTGACCGACCGCCCCATCTCCGTGAGCATGAAACCTTCCTTGATGGGGTAGTTGGGGAGCGAGAAGAACTCCAGCGGCACGTCGCCGGCGGCCTGCTTGAACGTGTCCGAATACAGCTTGTACGGGCCCATCGCGAAGGTCACCAAGGCGATGGGCTGCTGCATCTGGTAGACGGTCTCGGCGCCGCTGACCTTGACCTGAACGCCCGCGCTGGCAATTGTGTATCGCTTCGGATGCAGAAACGTGATCTCGAAGGTCGAACGCCCGAGTACGCCGTGCCGCGGGTACCACTCGTCGTTGATGAGCGGAAAGTAGCACTCGATATCGTTGACCTCGTTGACGAAATCGCCCTCGGCCTCGAATTCGACCGAGAATGCGTCGCCTTTGACCTGCGCCGCCGGCAGCAGCAGCGTGAACCCGCCCTCCCAGTCCTCCTGGATGAACTCGATCGGCCGGTCGGTCATCCGCGCCGACTTGAGCCGCATGCCTTTCTTGAGGCGTTGGTTGTCGTATTCACTGAGACTCTCGGTGAGCGCGAACGGAATCATGCTCACGCGGGCCGCCTTGGCGAGCATGTCGATCCGCCCGCTGATCTTCAGGGCCTTCCGAGGCTCGCGCAGGTCCACCGTCAACCGGTATGCGGGGACGTCGACCAGATCGAACGCGTCGGAGTACGGGATGCCTTCGTGTTGATAGTCGTCGAGCGCAGCAAACGCCAGCCACACGATGTTGGCGAACAGACGGCGCTCGTAGAAGAAGATCAGTCCCTTCTCGCCGCCGTCTATCGAAAAGTTCGTGGCGGGAATCCGGCCCTGATAGTCCATCAGGAAGGTGAAGCGGCCTCTTCGTCCTCCGTCGAACTGGGCGAGAAAGACGCCAGGCGTCTCGTGCTCACGGAGGGACAGCACAAGGCGGCTGGCGGTGTTCGCGCCAGTTTCCTTGAGCATCCGCGGCCCGAATTGTGAGGCCAGCTCCTGGATGGCAGGCGGAGCTGCCGCGCCGCTCGTCAGTCTGGGGCCGATGAGATCGGAGGCATCATCGGTGAAGCGCAGCACCGCTGTCTTGAAGTCAGACTCGACGGATGCGGCCTTGAGCAGCCGCTCCAGATTCTGTTTCTCGAACAGGCTCGGCGGGGGCTCCGCCCGGAACGTTCCCTGGCCGTCGAACACGGCGCCGGTGATTCGTCCCATTACGGGCTTCGTGAAGTAGAACGTGCCCGTGAAGGTCATCTCGACGCGGTCGCGCGACACGATCAGGTTGGAGACGGTCGCGCTGCCGCCGTCCAGTTCAAACGCTGCGATCGTCCGGTACGCCGCCATCGTATCGCTCTCGGCCGACGAGGCCGTCTGCGCAAACGAGGGCACGCCACACAAGGAGACCGCGATCGCGAAAAGCACCGAGGCGCGGCGCTTCATCCGGTCCTCTTTCGAACGGCGTCTATGGTGTCGCGAGCTCCAGCCTTCACCCGATCCAAGAGCCGTCGCGCCCAGACGAACTCGGAAAGGAGCGCCAGCCCGGCCATGATCGCCACGATGCCAGGTCCAGGCAGCACCAGCATCGCCACACCGCCGGCGAGCAACGTGAAGCCCATGACAATCTTGATCAGGCGTTTGGCGTGTTGAAGTCCGTTGATCATGAGTGGGGCGGACCCTATCGGGTCC
>JBAUGX010000006.1:0-2471 GCA_049679965.1 Vicinamibacterales bacterium | reverse complement strand
CGACCGCTTCGCGCTCGGGCGTCAGCGGCTGCACGAGAAGCAGCGCGAGGCCGGCCAGGTTGGCGTCCTTTCGCGTCATGACGATGTCGCCAATCACGCGGGCGAGTTGCATGTCTATTCGTTGACCTCGATGGCGTCGACGATGCCGACGATGGCCGCATCGACCGGACAGTCCTTCAGGCCAGAAGCCATCCGCGCCGAACTGCCGCTGACGACCAACACGGTCTCGCCCACGCCGGCGTCCACGGTATCCACGGCCACCAGATAGTGGCCTTCGGGCTTGCCGCGGGGATCCATGGGCCTGACCACCAGCAGCTTGTTGCTGACGAGCCGCGGATCCTTGCGGGTGGCCACGACGGTCCCCACGATTTTGGCTAGAAGCACAGTCCCCTGGTGGTGGCTGGTGGCTGGTGGCTGGTGGCTGGTGGCTCCTGACTGGGCAACCAAACACCAGCCACTAGTCACCAGTCACCAGTCACCGTCAGGCCTTGCCGACAGTCGCCTTGCCGATCGGCAGCGTGTCCTCGAGATTCGCGTGCGGCCGCGGAATCACGTGCACCGAGACGAGCTCGCCGACGCGGCGGGCGGCGGCGGCGCCCGCATCGGTGGCCGCCTTCACCGCGGCGACGTCGCCCCGGACGATGGCGGTCACGTATCCGGCCCCGATCTTCTCCCAGCCCACCAGCGTGACCTTGGCCGCCTTGACCATGGCATCGGCCGCTTCGATCATCGCGACGAGACCTTTGGTCTCGACCATGCCTAACGCCTCACCCATTACGATCTCCTTCCAACAACCTACTACCTCAGACTCCGAATGGCGTCTTCGATGAGCGCGGAGAGTTCGCGGTATGTTAACCGAATTTCCGCCTCGTCACCGGCTCTACTCACCGAAGGGGCGGCGGCCGTTCCAGCGGCTCCAGCGGCGGGCGCCGCCGCACCGCGTGTCTCAATCAGGTCGGGCACGAGGCGCAGGCCGGTCCCTGAGGGCGCCTGGACGAACTGGCAGGTTGGGTCGTCCTCGGCCGGCTGCCCGTCTGGAGGGCAGAGCGGTGCCGGCGCCTTGATGCCGTAGGTGCCTCGCAGCGCCTGCAGCCGATCGAGTTCCTCGCGCGCGATCAGGTTCTCGCGCCCGAGCTGCCGAGCGACGAGACTGATCTGGGCAAAGTGCTCGACGGTCTCCATCTTGTAGTACGCCGCGAACAGATCCGGACCGACGGTCAGCGCGCCGTGATTGGCGAGCAGCATGCCGTCGTACGCCTTGATGTACTTGCGCACCGCCTCCGGCAGCTCCTTGGTCGACGGCGTCGCGTAGTCGGCAATCGGGATGCTGCCGAGCGTCGCCAGAACCTCGGCGAGAACGGCGCGATCGAGCGGGATGCCGGCGACAGCAAAGCCGGTGGCGGTCGGCGGATGCGCATGAACGACCGCGCCGACGTCCGGGCGCTGCCGATAGACCTCCAGGTGCATGAGCATCTCGCTCGACGGGTCCCGATCGCCTTGCAGCTTGCGCCCATCGAGATCCGTGATGCACATCATGTCGGGCGACATGAAGCCCTTGCACACGCCCTTGGGCGTCATCAACAGCCGATCGGTGCCCAGCCGCACGCTGATGTTGCCGTCGTTGCTGGCGGTATAGCCGCGCGCGTACATCCGGCGCCCCACCTCGACGATGTCGGCGCGGAGCGAGGATTCTGTGCTCATGAAGTTCTGGCGCGCCCTTCGACAGGCTCAGGGCGGCCCGAGCTTGTCGAGGGCCGGTACTGGTCGCGGCAGCGTGCCGAGCAGAAGAAGACCTGCCGCGAGCCGTCACCGAGCGCGAGGGCGGGATTGGGAATCACGTACGTGCCGCACACCGGATCGCGCGCCATGTGGACGCCCCGTTGGGGAACCGCGCCGCCAGGGGCCCGCTCCCTGAACCCGTCCACTACACCATCGACCAGCCGCCAGAACGCGCGCGCGGCGATGGCCGCCAGGACGAAGATCAGAACCAGCCGCAGCATCTACCCACCCGGTCTCGCCGCAGGGGGAGGGGCCCCGGCGGTCGCCGCATGGCCCGACTGGAGCGTGTCGAGGGCGCGCTTGGCCGCCTGCCCTTCGGGACTGTCGGGTGCGATCTGGATCACCTGCCGCCAAGCCGACGTCGCCCCGTCGAGGTCCTGTTTGCCAAACGCCCTGACGATGCCCAGGTTGAGGAGGGTCTTCACATGCTTGGCGTCGAGCTTCAACGAATGGGCGAACTGCTCGAGGGCCTTATCGGGCTGGTTCGTGTAGTAGTACGACACGCCGAGGTCGGTGCTCACGTTGACATCGTTCGGCGCGAGCTTCATCGCCTCGCTGTACCACTTGATCGCATCGTCGTACCGGTCGGCGTCGAAATACAGGTTCGCGAGATCGACACGCGGCTTGGGGTTGGTCGGCTCGCGCCCGGCCACCGATGTGAGCGCGGTGACCTGCGCCTGGTCGAGCACGGC
>JBAUGX010000005.1:0-2812 GCA_049679965.1 Vicinamibacterales bacterium | reverse complement strand
GGCTTCAGCCGGACGGAAACAGAAGCGGGGCTATTCTAGGAACGTGCCGGGCGAAAGTCAAGAGCACAATCGGGGTTACTTGTAATATAAGACTATATATATTAGCTATTTAAAGATTATTGGCACTTTCGCCTAGGCGCCGATGTCTTTGCAGAATGTGCCATACCCAACGCCTGGCGAATGGCAATCAGTACTTATAGAACCCCTGCCCGGACTTCCGCCCGAGATGGCCGGCTGTCACCAGACGCCGAAGCAGCGGGCATGCCCGGTACTTGGGATCACCCAGTCCTTCGTGCATCACATCGAGGATCGCGAGGCAGACATCGAGACCGATGAAGTCGGCTAACGTCAGCGGCCCCATGGGATGGTTCATCCCCAGCTTCATCACCGTATCGATCGCTTCGGGCGTGCCGACGCCTTCCATCACGGCGTAGACGGCTTCGTTTATCATCGGCATCAGGATGCGGTTGGCGATAAAGCCGGGGTAGTCGGCCGCTTCGACCGGCGTCTTGCCGAGCTTGACGCACAACTCCGACCCAATGCGCATCGACTCATCCGAGGTGGTCTGTCCGCGGACCATCTCGACGAGAGGCATGAGCGGCACGGGATTCATGAAGTGCATGCCGAGGACTTTGTCAGGTCTCGTCGTGGCGGCGCCAAGTGACGTGATGGAAATCGACGACGTGTTGGACGCCAGAATGACGTGGGCACGAAGGCCGGCATCAAGGCTGGCGAACAGCTCGCGCTTTACCTCTGAGTCTTCCACAATCGCTTCAACAACATAGTCGGCATTGGAAAGCGCATCGAGGGAGGTCGCCGTCGTCAGACGGCCGCGCGTCACATCGCGATCGGCGGCGGTTAGCCTGCCTTTCTCGACGAACTTCGCGAGGCTCTGGTCGATCGATGCGCGGGCTCGGTCCAGGACTTGTTGCGAGACGTCCACTAAATAGACGGCAAAGCCGGCCTGCGCGAATACCTGCGCGATACCGCTGCCCATCGTCCCCGCACCAACCACGCCGATCGCCTTGATCATGAGTAAGAGGATTTCTCTTTCGTGATTTCGTGTTTTCGTGGCTGCATTTCAGATCCGCTCGACTGCCAGGGCGACACCGTTACCACCACCGAGGCACAGCGCCGCAATACCGCGCGAGAGGTTCCGCTGCTTCAGCGCGTAGATGAGCGTCGTCAGAATCCTGGCGCCGCTCGAGCCGATGGCGTGGCCGAGCGCGACGGCGCCGCCATGCACGTTCACCCGCGCCGGATCGAGTCCAAGCTCGTTCAGCACGGCTACGGCCTGCACCGAGAAGGCTTCGTTGATTTCGAACAGATCGACATCCGGCAGCCTCCAGCCGGCCTTCCCGGCAACGCGCCGAACGGCCTCGACCGGCGTCATCAGCAGCAGTTTTGGCGGCAGGCCGGTTGTCGCCTGGGCCACAACCCGCGCGATTGGGGCAAGACCGAGCGAGCGCGCACGGGTTTCGGCCATCAGCACCAGCGCGGACGCGCCGTCGCTGATGCCCGAGGCATTGCCGGCCGTCACCGATCCATCCTTCTTAAAGGCCGCGGCAAGCTTGCCGAGCCCCTCGGCGGTCGCGTCGGGCCGAATCGACTCGTCTCGGTCGACGACGACGGGCGCACCCTTGCGCTGGGGGATGGACACCGGAAGTATTTCGTCCTTGAAGAAGCCCTGCGCGGCGGCCGCGGCGGCCTTCTGGTGGCTTCGGGCGGCGTAGTCGTCCTGCGCCAGCCGACCGACCCTGTACTGCTCGGCGACGAACTCGCCGGCCTGGCCCATATGGCACTGCTCGAACGCGCACCACAGGCCGTCGCTAATCATCGAATCGACGACCTCGCCGTGGCCCATGCGCAACCCCTCACGCACCCGAGGCAGCAGGTAAGGAGCGTTGCTCATCGACTCCATCCCGCCGACGACGGCGATCTCGATATCACCGAGACGGATGGCCTGGTCCGCGAGCATGACGGCCTTGAGGCCCGAGCCGCAGACTTTGTTTATGGTGAGCGCGGCGACGTGATCGGCGAGTCCGCCCTTGAGGGCCGCCTGGCGCGCCGGATTCTGCCCCAGGCCCGCGGCGAGGACATTGCCCAAGATGCATTCGTCGGCAGCGGTGGCGTCAATGCCGGCACGGCGGACAGCTTCGGCCACCACCAACGCGCCGAGCTGAGGCGCGGTGAAGCTCTTGAGCGCGCCGAGAAACTTTCCCGTGGGCGTGCGTACGGCGCTGACAATGACGCTCGGAGGCATGCGCGCTACCGATGATGCTGGCGCAGCGAGATGCTCTTCGCCACGTCCTTGCCGAGGAAGGCTTCAAGGCGCCTGAGAATCGTGGCCGACGACCGCCTGATCTCCTTCGCCCACTCCGAGCTGGAGGTCTCGACGATGAGGACGTCGCCTTCAAGCTTGACGGAGGTCGCGCGTTCGATCGCCGGGCCGACGACGGTGCGCCAGGCGAACCCGACTTTGCCCTCCGAGAGCGGCGTCGTGCGCAGCAGCTCGACCAGGGCCGCCGGTACCACATGCGCGATGGGACGCACGGTTACAATCTACCATGCGCTTGATCCTCGCGTCGGCCTCGCCGCGGCGTGCCGAGCTGCTGCGCGCGGCGGGATTCGAATTCGAGATCCTGGCCGTCGATCTCGACGAGACGGTCCAGCCGGGTGAACCAGCCCAGGCGTACGTGCGGCGACTGGCGATGGAAAAATCCGCGCGGGCGATGCAGGCGATCGCGGAGACAGGTCCGGCTGGTGTCGGTCCGGCCGGTGCCGGTCCGGCTAAAGCCGGACCCCACGTACG
>JBAUGX010000004.1:0-5954 GCA_049679965.1 Vicinamibacterales bacterium | reverse complement strand
CGCCAGGGCGGCGGCCCGGCCGCGCCGCCCGCACGGGGGCAGTAGACACGAGTCGCGAACGTCGCGCCGCGGCCGCCTGCGGCTGCGGCCACGTCCAGTGAAGGGGGTTGCACGAGGCGGCCCCACTAGCGCGGATTGGTCTTCCCCCAGGCCACGAACCGGAACTCGATGAGCCCCGCCAAAAGGGCTGCCTGCAAGGCATTGCCGCCTACCAGGCTCCGCCATCGATAACCCGACATGGGCAAGTGCCTGCCGAACACCACGGCCGCCGCGACGAACAGATCGCGCGGCCGGCGAAGGTCGAGCAACTTCGTCAGATTGATGTTCTTGACCTGTCGGTATCCGAAACGCCGCGCGAAGGCGTCGGCCTGGGCGACGGTGATCACGGAGGGTGCCAGCCAGCCACTCCGCACTTCGTCGAGCATCCGTATTTCCCGTTTGGACAAGGGCCCGCGCGCGCGTTCGGTGAGGAAGTCGTCGCACACAACGAGCAGTCCGCCCGGGATGACATGCTCGGCCGTGGAGGCGAAGTACGCCTGGGGATCCGGACTGTGCACGAATGCCTCGATGGAGAAGGCCATGTGCGCAGGCGTGAGCGTGGGCGGCAGGTGCAGGAAATCGTGTTCGAGACACGTCAACCGATCGACAAGCCCCGCTCGTTCGATTCGCTGTGCTGCGAATCGGGCTTGCACGCCGCTCAGCGTGATGCCCGTGCCACGAATCGAAGCGTGCGACGCGAGAAAAATCAGGCTGGCGCCAATGCCGCACCCCAGGTCGAGGACGTGCAGCGGCGCCGGGAAGGTGCCGGCGAGAACCTGCAGCTCGCCCAGAATGAGCCGGTCGATGTATTGAAAGGCCTCGGCTGCCGATCGGACGCCTTCACCCCAGACGGCCCGGTGGATGGCGTCGGATTCGCGTGGTCGTCCGAACCACCGGGCGGTGTTGAGGTCGTAGTAGTCGCGAACCTCTGTCATGGTCGTAAAGAAACTATTCGATCAGGGCTTGTTGCCGCCTTTCCGGCAACGGTGTAGGATGCCCGAGATAAAGGCTTCCACCGGTTTGTCTTAGGCACCCTTCGAGGTGTCATGTCCCTGGGCGCAGAGGTGCACAGACTATGAAGAGCAGACCTCAGTATCCTGGAATTCGGGTCACCGCCAACGGCAACCAGCTGGTTTCCTATCACACCGAGACACGCATCGCCGATGCGGGTGTGTTTTATCCCATAACCCCTTCCACCGAGGGCGGCGAGCTCTACCAGCAGGCGTTCGCGGAGGGCAAGCTCAACGTCTTCGGCCGCAACACCATCGCGGTCGAGGCCGAAGGAGAACACGCGGCGCAGGGCGGTGCCATCGCCCATTCGGTCTGCGGTAAGCGCGTGGTCAACTACACCTCCGGCCAGGGAGTCGTCTACGGCCTCGAGCAGTACTACCACGCGCCGGGCAAGGGCTCGACGATGGTGCTGGAGGTGGCCGCCCGGGCGCTGACCAAGCACGCCCTCAACGTCCACTGCGGACACGACGACGTGATGGGCGCGCTCGACACCGGCTGGATCATGGCCTTCGGCAAGGACGCCCAGCAGGCGGCCGACCAGGCGCTCATTGTGCGCCGCGTCACCGAGCTCAGCTTGACGCCCGGGATGAACGTCATGGACGGCTTCCTCACGTCCCATCTCGAGCGGACGTTCTACAAGCACGAGTCCGAGTTGATCCGGCGGTTCCTGGGCGCGCCCGACGACCTCATCGAGTGTCCGACCGAGAGCCAGCGGCAGCTGTTTGGCCCCAAGCGCCGTCGCGTGCCGCGCATGATCGATCTGACCAACCCGGTGCTCCTCGGACCGGTCCAGAACCAAGAGCACTACATGCAGGGCGTCGTCGCCCGCCGCAACGAGTTTACAGAGCCGATTCTCCAGTTCTTCGAGCAGGCCTACGAGGAATTCGGCGCGCTGACGGGCCGCTACTACGGCCTGGTCACCCAGTACAAGACTGACGATGCCGACACCGTGTTCGTCGCGCTCGGATCGGCGGCCGAGAACATCGAAGCCGGCGTGGACTACCTGCGCGAAAAGCGGGGCGCGAAGGTCGGCTCCGTCCACATCAACGTCTTCCGTCCGTTCCCGGAGGCGGCCGTCATCAAGGCGCTGACCGGCAAGAAGAACGTCATCATCCTCGAGCGCACCGACGAGCCGATGGCCGGCGACAACCCCATGGGGCGTGACATTCGCACCGCACTCCATAAGGCGCTGCAGGGCGTGCAGGGCCTCCCGGCCATCACGGCCGACCAGATGCCGCGCCTCTTTGGCGGCATCTACGGTCTCGGTTCTCGAGATTTTCGCCCCGAGCACACGATCGGCGCCTACGAGTTCGCCATCGGCCAGCGCGCGCGCAAGGACGGGAAGCGCGCGTCCGACGGCGTGTCCTTCATGGTGCTCGGCGTGGACCACCCCTACGAGGTGAAGTCCGACGACACGCCCTCGCTGTTGCCAGACAAGGCGGTCGCCGTCCGGTTCCACTCGGTCGGCGGGTGGGGCGCCATCACGACCGGCAAGAACCTGGGGGCCATCATCGGCGACTTGAACGATCTGCTCTACGAGCGCGACCGCGTCGTGGACGAGTTCGGCAATCCGAAGGAGATCATCCACGTCAGCGCGAATCCGAAGTACGGCTCGGAGAAGAAAGGCGCGCCCACGGCCTATTTCATGGTCGCCGCGCCCGAGCGGATTCGCGTGAACTGCGATCTGCGGCACGTCACCGTCGTGCTGTGCTGCGACCCGAAGGCCTTCACCCACACCAACCCGCTCGACGGGATGGCCGAGGGCGGCTGCCTGATCTGGGAGTCAGACGAGACGGGCAAGAACGCCTGGGAGCGGCTGCCGCTCTGGGCTCGCAAGCAGATCATCGACAAGAAGATCAGGGTCTACACGCTGCCGGGGTTCGAGATCGCGCGCAAGGCGACCGACCGCGGCGACCTGCAGCTGCGCATGCAGGGCAACGCCTTCCTCGGCGCGTTCTTCGCCGTGTCGCCGCTCCTCAAGGAATTCCGCATCACCCCCGAGCAGTTCCGGGATGTGGTGAAGAACCAGTACGTGAAGAAGTTCGGACGGCTGGGCGACGCGGTCGTGAATTCCAACATGGAGGTCATGACGCAGGGCTTCGAGCGCGTGCACGAGATCCCCATCGGCGAGCTCAGCGCGGCCGATCGGTCCACCATGCGCGGCCAGGCGCTCCTGCCGATGGTTGCCAAGGCCCCGAACGGGGACGGCGAGGGCTGCGGGTCGGCGTGCCGATCACACGAAATCCCGGAGGGGCAGCTCGAACGCACGCCAGTCACGCGCGTCAAGAACTTCGACGACATGTTCCGCGCGGGCCTTGGGTACAACCAGCCGGCCAACGCCTATGCGGCGATGGGCGTGATGGCGGCCGGCAGCGGCGACACCGCGTCGAAGTACGTGGCCCGGCGCGAGACGCCGCTCTATATTGCGGAAAACTGCACGCAGTGCATGGAATGCATCGCCGTCTGTCCGGATACGGCACTCCCCAACTGCTCGCAGGACCTCGATACGGTGTTGCGGACGGCGGTGACCAACTATGTGACCGACGCGAGCGAGCGGCAGAAGATGCTCCAGCTGATGCCCGAGATCGAGAAGCGCACGCGGGCGATGATGCGGGAAGGCCTCGTGAAGGATCCACCGCCGCTCCAGCAGATCCTCCAGAAGGTGACCAACGAGGTCAACGGCTTCTCGCCCGAGGCCAAGCGGCAGTTCTTCGACGTCCTCGCCAAGGTGCCGATGGCGTACCAGAAGACCAACGCCATCTTCGCCACGCCGGAAAAGAAGACGCCCGGCGCCGGCGGTGTGTTCTCCATCTTCGTGTCGGATCTCTGCAAGGGCTGCGCGGCGTGCGTCACGGCCTGCGGCGAGCATCAGGCCCTGCGCATGGTGCAGGAGACCGAAGAGGTCAACGCCGAGCACGAAACCGGGACGGCCTTCCTGGACCTGCTGCCGGACACGGCGCAGAAGTACCTCGGCCTCTACAACGATGCGCGGCCGCAGGATTCAAAGACCGCCACCTTGCGCAACATGCTGATGGTGCGCCGCAACTACGACGCGCTGGTGTCGGGCGACGGGGCGTGCGCCGGATGCGGCGAAAAGAGCATCCTCCGCGCGGCGGCCGCCGTGACCGAGGCGTACATGCGGCCGGTGTTCCACGCCAAGGCGGACCGGCTGCGCGCCACCGCCGACCGGCTCGACCAGATTGGCGTCCAGAAGTTCGCCGAGCTGAAGGCGCGCAACGTCGAGGAGTACACATTGCTTCGCCAGGCCGTGGCCCATCTGCTGATGGGGCTCGGCGGTGAGGACGACAAGGACACGAAGGCGCGGATCGCTGCGCACGAGGGTGCGCACGGACCGATTGCCGACAAGGAACTCGTTGATGCGCTGACGATGGTCATGCGGCAGGAGGCGTTCAACCACAAGGACCTGCAAGCGATCGACGGGCGGCTCCCCAACGGCATGTCGGTGATGGCCATGGCCGCGCACACTGGCTGCAACACGGTGTACGGATCCACGCCGCCGAACAACCCGCACCCCTATCCGTGGATGAACTCGCTCTTCCAGGACGGCATCACCGTCGGCTGGCTCATCGGCGAAAGCTTCATCGTCGACCACGGCCGCCGGTCGGTGGTCCCCGAGCGGCTGGCCGCGGCGCTGCTAGATCGCGAGAAGGACGTCATCAACCCGCGCGAGTATTACGAGTACCTGCACTTCAGCGACGCGGTGATGACCGATCAGGAAATCATCGAGATGCCGAAGGTCTGGGTCGTCGGCGGCGATGGCGGCATGGGCGACATCGGGTACCAGAACATGTCGAAGGTGATGCTGCAGAACCGCCCGAACGTCAAGGCGGTGATGCTCGACACCCAGGTGTACTCCAACACCGGCGGTCAGAACTCCGACTCCACGCCGATGCTCGGCGGCAACGACATGAACGTGTTTGGCGCCGCCACGCAGGGCAAGAACGTCGAGAAGAAGACCGTCGCCGAAACGTTCCTGGCCGGGCACGGGTCGCCGTTTGTGGCCCAGGTGTCGATCGCCAACGCGCCGAAGCTCTACAAGGCCATCCTCGACGGCATCGAGTACCGCGGAACGGCGTTCCTGCAATGCTTCACGACCTGCCAGCCCGAACACGGCGTGGCCGACGACATGGCGCTCACCCAGGCCCAGCGCGTGCGCGACTCGCGTGGGGCGCCGGAGTTCGTGTTCAACCCGCGGCTTGGCGAGACGTATCCGGAAGCCCTCGACATCAAGGGCAATCCTTCGTCCGACCTCGACTGGTACGAGGCGAAGTTCAAGAGCACGAACGAGCCGTACCGGTATACGGTGGCCCACTGGTGCGACACCGAGGCGCGGTTCCGCAACCACTTGAAGAAGATCAAGAAGGAAGCGGCGGCCACGCTCATCCCGCTCGAGAACATGCTGGTCCGCATCACGCAGCAGGATGTGGTGTATCGCCGCTACCTGGTGAAGGGGCACCGCTCGTACGTGCCCGACTTTGGTGTCTACATCAAGGTGCAGGGCGCGGACGGCGTCGTCGAGTACCGGTCGATCTCGCGCCAGCTCGTGCTCTTCTGCGTCGAGCGCCGCAAGGCGTGGCGGATGCTGCAGAGCAAGGCCGGCGTCGAGAACCGGGAGTACAAGGCGCAGCGCTCGATTCTTGCGGACGTGGATGCGGGCAAGATCAGCAAGGAAGACCTCTTCGCGCGCGCCGAAGAGCTGATGAAAGAGCGGATGCCCAAGCCCGGCGCGGCCCACAAGCCCGCCGACGCCAAGGTCGGTACGCCTCAGGGAGCCGTCGCGGCTGCGCCGCGCGTGCCTTCGCCGAGCGTCCCAGCCGACGTCCCCACGCCCACTGGCGTGTGAACGTCACAAGACTGATGTGTAGGGCGGGCCTTATCAGGCC
>JBAUGX010000003.1:0-2928 GCA_049679965.1 Vicinamibacterales bacterium | reverse complement strand
CGGTGTCGCCGACCAGACGGACCTGAAGAACGAAGAGCACGGAACGAACGTGCTCATAGGAGAACTCACGAAGACGCTGAGGCGGGACGGGTTTGCTCATTTGACAGAAGACAGCCATATCAACGACCGGCGCTCAGCCGCGCGCCACAGCGACACGTTAACACGACACCGTCAGGCGCGACGGCTGCAGCGCCTGGTTAGGCAGTCGCCGCAAAGAGCACGATGGGACAAGTCCTGAAACATTGAGGTCGGATCCACCAGAACTACGACCGTCTTAGAACCGTCGCGCTAAGCAGAATGTCCCAAAGACCTGCTTCTACGACAACGACGGGAACAAACCAGATCGGACGCCATTCGGGGTAAAGCCGCAAGATAGGAACAAAGATCACTAAGTGTGTAAGCAGCAGAGTCGCCATTGCTAGCCAGAACTTTGCCTTGGTTCGGTACGCCGCTGCCTGTTTCACCACAACCAAGCAAAGGAATACTGTCCAGAATATGAAGGCCACCCATACTTCCGGAACCGAAATTCCGGTGTAGATGCTTGACGCAAGAAGGCCAGACAAGATAACCAGGGAGGCGACAGCTAGCCCGACGTAGAGGAGGGCACGCCGTGCGACTTCAACCGGCCTCATGTCTACAACTCAATCGGATCCCGAGAATCTGCCTAACGTGAGCGCTCACCCGCCGGCGCTCACGATACCAAACAGCGCCGGTCGGGTGCAGCGCGTGTTGGGCTGCCGTGTTGAGGTATAGAATGAGCACATGACGGATCGAGCGCAAGAGGTGCTTCGAGAGGCCTTGACCCTTCCGGTCAACGAGCGAGCGGACGTGGCGGCTGAGTTGCTCGCCAGCCTCGATGATGCCGCCGCTGAGAACCCCGCCGAAGTTGAAGCTGCGTGGGCCGCTGAAATCGAGAAACGCGCCCGCCGCGTGATCGGCGGGGAATCGGCCGGTGTTCCTTGGGAAGACGTCCGACGCCGAGCCGAAGCTGAACTGCGGAAGCAGTGAACCCGCGCGTTCGCTTTGAGGACGAGGCGGATATTGAGTACCGTCTCGCCGGCCGTTGGTACGAGACTCGTCGAGAACAGCTCGGTCTCGAGTTCTTCGATGCCGTTGATGCGGCCATTGCCCAGATTCTCGAATTTCCTCGCTCCGGATCCGCAGTGCCCCGCGTGCCTGCCGATCTCCAAGTGCGACGCCTACCGGTAAGCCGCTTCCCGTACCACGTCGTCTACCTTGCGACAGCCAGCCACCTCAGAATTCTTGCGGTCGCCCACGATCGTCGGAAACCCGGATACTGGAAGAGTCGCTTGGGGTGATGTTCTTTCGTTCGTCAGCCCAACGCTCGCGCTGAGCCGCGCGCTGCGGCACAAGTTACCACCGACAGGAGCGCGCCGGCTCCAGCGCGATGTTATACGGCACAGGCGAATGAGCCCTCGTCACACAAAACAGCAAACAGTGCGACGTCCCTGCGAATCACCAGTAAAGCGCCGCGCGTCAGCAACGGACGGCGTAAACCCAAGACGATGAAGTGATGTGCCACCGAAACGAGCGACGACGGTCACGCCGCCCAGGCTCGGCGAACGACCACTGGGCCAAGTGCTCGCCAAACTACGTGCACCGTCGCGACGTTGTTAGAGAGAACTGTTGCCTCGCCGCCCGATACCGACTGATCCGAATGACCCCGATGGCCCGAGCAGCCAGATTTTCAAATTCAGGCCTTTGCCTGCGCCTTCAACGTGTCGATTTCCTTCTCAAGCTTCGCAACTTTGAGCAAGAGAGTAACGAGCCCGGCCGAAAGCATGACGGCACCACCGAGCGCCCGTAGCCCTTGTCCGAGCGTCTCGGTTGGTTGCCCGATGGTCATGAAAAGGGAACCGAAGGATAAAAAGGCCGGCATGAGCCAGTTGGGAACTCTCACGTTTCACCTCAACATCTCTGTCCGTATAACGACCGCGTTTCAGCCGCGGCGGCTCATGATCGCACTAGCCGCCGTCGGCTGCAAACGCCTGTTAGCCAGCCGAGCCAACAATGGCACCGATGATCGCCAACAAAATTCCGGCAAAGAACATTGGTTGATTCAAGCTGAACATCACGCCAGCCTGCTGGCGACAGAACCAGGCACATCGCGCGCGAAAACCACTAGGAGGGGGTAGTAACCCTTTAGGAGTCAGAGAGGAAGCCCACAAGACCGTGCCCTCGACGCTCATGAGTGTCGACAGGCCCTTGGCGAAGTTCATTTGAACAACGGTCCATACGATTAGCACCACCGCTATTGCTACAACCGACAGCACGGCACACACGGTATTTCCCGGGTACTTGTAACCGCCGTCAGATTGCATTGTGATGTCTGGCTAACGTTTGTGCTGAGCCGCGCGGCTCAGCGACATGTGACCACGGACGACAAAGCCGCGTCGGCTCCAGCACAAGTTAGGCATCTGGATGATCATCGCCTCATAAGCCAACAGCCTGGGGATGGATACGCCATGGACTTGAAGCACTGGAGCTAGAACTTGATCCTGAACGCGCCATCAGTCACCACCTTCGTGCCCGTTGCGCCTCCTGAAAACGGCTCCGCCCTGCAGTTAAACGTGCCCGCGACACTCGTCTCGTTCAGCGACGTAATCGTGACCGAGCCACTGCCTGCTGAACCTGTTGCCTTCCAAATCAGGCCCCCTGGCACGCGGACCTCGCAAGATGCGAGTCCCCCCGACCTGATCATCTCGGTGCCACGAGAGGCGACCGTTGCCAACTCGACATCGATACCCGATCCCCGCGAGGGCGCAACGTTCCCGGTGACTTCGAGGACACCGTTCTTGATGCTGGCACTCCTATAACGGTCATAGCCAGTGAAATACGCCACGCCATCGATGGTAGCCCTCACGTACGTATCAAATAATCCAACGCTGGGACACCCGTATCCTGCAC
>JBAUGX010000002.1:0-6374 GCA_049679965.1 Vicinamibacterales bacterium | reverse complement strand
CGGTGTCGCCGACCAGACGGACCTGAAGAACGAAGAGCACGGAACGAACGTGCTCATAGGAGAACTCACGAAGACGCTGAGGCGGGACGGGTTTGCTCATTTGACAGAAGACAGCCATATCAACGATCGCGTTTCAGCCGCGGCGGCCTTTACCTCTTCGACGCTTCTTCGGTTCGCTACTGGCCGCCGTCGGCTGCAAACGCCTGTTAGCCGGCTTTCGCCCCAACAGTTTGTCGTATTCTGCGTGCGATCCGATCCAGAACCAGAGGCGATCCTCGCCTGATTCGACTGCAAGTGCGCGATAGTGAAGACCTACCCGCGTAGACCAGAACTGACCGACCTTCTTGAAATGCAGCGATGGATGAGTGGGATTGGCTTTGAGGAGTTGATAACCGCGATCGGCGAGTTGCCGAACCTCTCGAGGTAAACCGCGGTACGCTTTCCAGAACCGCGGACTGGCCCGATGCTTCACAGCTCCGTGGTCCGGCCGGCGCGATCATCAAGCAAAGCCTCACGGGCCAACGCGTCTAGCCGGCCCGCAGCCACGTCTTCCTCGAATTCACGATCCCAAGCAGCCGCGTCGAATTCAGCGAACCACTTGCGGAATTTAGCCAGTTCCCGCTTGGGCAAACGCCGAACGGCGCCAGTAATCTGTGCAACGGTCGTCATGAGAAGAGCCTACTCCGACCCAGTAGAACGATCAATCTTGGATTGAGTCCTGTCCGGCTAGACAGTATGACTTCAGCGACAGAACACGGCTGACCTTCGGTGTGATCGCGGGTTAGCCTGTTCGGGGGTTCGGTCCGGGGATCTGGACCGCCGACTTCAAAGGCCACTTCAAAACCCGCAATGGCGTCTACTGCTATCCCCTGACGATCGTCGATGGGTGCAGCCGGTACTTGCTGGCGTGTCAGGGCCTGCTCTCGACCCGGATCCTCCTGGCGCGCCCGATCTTCCTCCGGCTGTTTCAGGAGTACGGCCCGCCGGACATCATCCGGACCGACAACGGCGTGTCGTTTGCCACCACCGCCCTCGGCCGCCTCTCCACGTTGTCGGTCTGGTGGATTCGGCTCGGTATCCTCCCCGAGCTGATCGAACCGGCGTCCCCGTATCAGAACGGACGCCATGAACGGATGCATCGCACGCTCAAGGCCGAGGCCACGCGCCCGCCCAGCGGCACGCTCCAGGCCCAGCAAGTCCGCTTCAATCGCTTTCGGCACGAGTACAACGACGAACGTCCACACGAAGCCCTCAATCAGGAGACGCCGGCGTCCCTGTTTCCGACCGTCAAGGCGCTGGCTGCCGCGGCAGCTCGCGCCTCTGGAATACCCCGGACACTTTGAAGTCCGGCTCGTCAGTCGTAACAGCGGGATCCGCTGGAAGAAGCGCTGGGTCAGCGTGACGCACACGTTGGCGGGCGAATACGTCGGCCTCGAAGAAGTGGGCGATGGGCTGTGGGACGTATACTTCGGACCGCTGAAGCTCGGACGGATGGACGAACGCATTCTTCGGATCGCCGATCACAAGGGGCGAACCGTCCGAAAAGTGTTACCCATGTCCCCGGACTGATCTGTTACCTATGTTCCCGACCGCTCACTGCGTTTCGCCTGCTTCTGTGTCTCGCCAGTTTCTGCGACGGCCCCATTGTCAACGGCTTCCTGAAGCCGACGCACCTCGTCGAGAATCCCCAAGAAGCGACGGCCAATGGGCGTTAGCAGGTACTCAACCTCGACGGGAGGCTTTTCGCCGAACACGGTTCGCCGCACGATGCCGAAGCGGAGCATTTTTTGCCAACGCTCGTTCATCACCTTCGCAGACAGGCCTGGGCAAGCGCGGAGAAACGCGCTGGGCCGGCTGTGACCTTCGGCGCAAAGCTGGAGCAGGCGGACCGACCACTTGCATCCGACGATGCTCTCGACCATCGATGCGACGGGGATGGAGATACCATCCTTCGACTCGCGTGCCGCACTGCCTGATGCGTCGTTCTGAACCATTGCGTAACTACCTTACCGAAAGGTGCCTTCCTGACACCAGCCTGCGTGCCGCGTAGCATTCGCGGCGGTGGATCAAAGACGAGTCTCCCGAACTCCACAAGACGAAAGGATCTGACCCATGAAAGACGAGCTGAGCATCCCCGGTTATACCTATGGCACTGCTGCGGTCGCGCGGTCCCCCGTGACGCCCGCCGATTTCGAGCTAATGAAGAAGAGCGTCCTGTTTGGCGATGAGGACGTGACGTACTTGCGTCTTTCGCATGACGTCGTGAAGGACCATGTCGAGGCGATCCTCGACGTCTGGTACGGGTTCGTTGGTTCGAACCCGCACCTGCTCGCGTCGTTCACTGGCAAGAGCGACGGGAAGCCGCTTGGTAACTACCTCGGCGCAGTCCGCAAGCGCTTTGGACAGTGGATCCTCGACACCGCCCGCGCCGAGTACGACCAGAAGTGGCTCGACTACCAGCACGAGATTGGCCTCCGTCACCATCGCACGAGGAAGAACCGCACGGATGGCGCGGCTTCGACCGACCACATACCGTTCCGCGACCTCTTCGCCCTTGTGTTCCCGGTGACGCTCACGCTCAAGCCGTTCCTCGCCAGGAAGGGCCACTCGGCCGAGGACGTCGAGAAGATGTACGCCGCATGGGTCAAGTCGTGCCTCCTACAGGTGACGTTGTGGAGCCATCCGTACGTGAAGGACGGAGATTTCTGATGGAGCTGAAGCCTGCCCCCGAGTGGCAGACGACGACATGGCTCAACACCGCGGAGCCCCTCAGCCTCGAACGCCTTCGAGGGCGCGTGGTGCTGCTGCACGCCTTCCAGATGCTGTGTCCCGACTGCGTCGCGCGCGGCCTGCCGCAGGCCCAGCGCGTCGCGGAGCTCTTCAATGGTGCACCGGTGGCGGTCATCGGGTTGCACACAGTCTTCGAGCACCACGAGGCTATGGGGCTCCAGTCGCTGCGCGCGTTCCTGCACGAGTACCGTATTCGCTTTCCCGTCGGCGTCGACGTGCCGGGCCTCGACGGTGACCCGATGCCCCGTACGATGCGGGCGTACGCGATGCAGGGGACGCCAACCACGGTCATCATCGACGCGCATGGCCGGCTCCGCCGCCAGGTGTTCGGCGTCCACGACGATCTCTCCTCCTTGGGGCGGAACTCGGAACATTGCCGGTCGAGGCGGAGCGAAGTGCCGAGGCCATGGCAACGAGCTCGCCTCCGGCGAGCGACCGATGTGAGGACGGCAGCTGCACTATCGGGTAGGAGGGGAACTCCTGGCAGTGTTCCACGCATCGCTTGCTCCCTTGGTCGCCTAACGCCCGAAATGAGCCGCGCGCCGCGGCGACATGATCGCACGGACCGGAAGAAGCGTCGGCTCCATTTCGATGTTCGGCTGCATTTGTTATTGGAGCAAGTTGCGTCCGTTGCTCTTACTTGCGTAGATCATCGTTCAAAGGCCGCGACCACGCCCAAGATTGCCATGGACACCAAGCCGACGATTAACGCCTGCCATAGCCTAATTCCGAAGAACTGTGAACCGACAACTGCGATCACGATCCAGAAGGTGCCGCCAATGGCCAGTCCTCGAACGTCGACCAGTTTCTTCACAGCCCATCTCGCCCTTGTTTGAGAACCCTGTCCCTTATTGAATCGTCTCGTATTCTTCGATCAGTCAGCCGAACAAACAGCAAACAGAACCGCCTAATCCATTACTTCAACCACCGGCGCAGTCTAGCACCCTCCGCGCGCAAACCCATTACTCGGCAAGTGGTGACAGCGACACGACTTGCCGCAAACCGACGAGAAACGGATCCCGGATTAGACAGTTCTGCGTAACACCCTCGTCCCTGCACGCGTCGCGGCCTATCTCGGCGATCGTCGCCGCCCTGTCACCATGGCCAAGGGGTCAGCGGTACGCGAGGCCCAGGCGGGCGACCATGCGTCTTTTGGCAAGTTCGACCAGCAGCAGATAGGCCACCGAGGCCGTTGCCAGGAACGCGAAGTACGCCGGCGGCACGGCCACGAATCCTAACGCCGCCGCGAGCGGTGTGAAGGGCAACGCGATGCCGATGGCCACGATGGCGAGCGTCGTGATCGTCAGTGGCAGGCTGGGCCGGCTCCGAAGGGGGTTCCCCATCGTGCGAATCACGAAGAGCACGAGCGTCTGCGTCGCCAGCGACTCGACAAACCACCCGGTGTGAAACAGCGACTCGTTCGCCTGGAACACGCGCATCAGCACGTAGAAGGTCAGGAAGTCGAACACCGAGCTGATGGGTCCGATGAGCACCATGAAGTCGCGGATCAGGCGGATGTCCCATCGCTGTGGCTGCCGAAGGTACGAGGCATCGACATTGTCGCTTGGAATCGTCACCTGGGCCAGGTCGTAGAGGAAGTTATTGAGCAGAATCTGAGTCGGCAGCATCGGCAGGAACGGCAGGAACAACGACGCGGCCGCCATGCTGAACATGTTGCCAAGGTTCGAGCTGGTGTCCATCAGCAGGTACTTCATCAGGTTGCCGGATGCGCGGCGCCCTTCGAGGATGCCGCGATGCAGGACGCGAAGACCCGGCTTCCCCAGGATCACGTCCGCCGCCTCTCGGGCCACGTCGGCGGCGGTCATCACGGAAATGCCGACATCGGCCGTGTGCAGCGACGGCGCGTCGTTGATGCCGTCGCCCAGAAACCCGACGACGTGACCCCGATGCTTGAGCGCCAGGATGATGCGGTTCTTCTGGCCCGGCGACACGCGTGCGAACACCGATGCCTGCTCGGCCACGTGACCGAGCGCCGCATCGTCGAGACGCGCAATCTCGTCGCCCGTCACGATGCGCCGGTCGTCGAACCCGATCGCGCGGCAGACGTGCCCCGTGACGAGATCGTTGTCCCCGGTCAGGATCTTCACCGTCACGCCGTCGCGCCGGAGCTCCTTGAGCGTGTCCGCCACGTCGGCCAGCACCGGATCGGAAAAGCTCACGAATCCGGCCAGCACCAGATCGGCCTCATCCACGCGCGAGTACGCCTCGCGCGGCTCCACCACTCGGTACGCCACCGCAAGAACCCGTAAGCCTTCCGCGCTCTGCTGCTGGTGCACGGCACCGCACGCCGTCCTGGCGGCGGCGTCGAGGGGGACCACGCGGCCGTCGAGTTCAAGAGCGGTCGTCAGCGGCAGAATCGACTCGCTCGCGCCTTTGGTCACCAGGAGCCGGCGCCGGCCCTGAGCGTCGGGCGTCTCAACCACCACAGAGAGGCGCCGCCGCTCGAAGTCGAACGGAATTTCGTCGAGCTTGCGGTACCCGGCCATCTCGACGGCGTTCCGCCGGAGGATGGCCGCGTCGAGCGGGCTTCGGATGCCGGTTTCGAACCGACTGTTGACGGCGGCCAGCTCGAAGGGCCGTTCGGACGGCCGGCCGAGGGGATCCACCGCCCGGTCGACCTGCATCACGCCGCTCGTGAGCGTGCCCGTCTTGTCGCTGCAGAGCACGTCGATGCTGCCGAAGTTCTGAATTGCCGGCAGGTGCTTGACGATGACCTGCTCGCGCGCCATGCGGATCGCGCCCTGCGTGAGCGTGATCGAGGTAATCATCGGGAGGAACTCCGGCGTCAGTCCAACGCCAATCGCCACCGCGAAGAGCAGCGACTCGAGCGGGTCGTGCCTCAGCACGATGCCCATCAGGACGATGAACAACACCAATGCGACAGTCGTCCGCAGAATGAGCGTGCTGAATCGCCGGAAGCCGTGTTCGAACTCGGTCTCCGGCGCGCGCGACCCGAGGCGAGCGGCCACGTCGCCGAACAGCGTCCGCGCGCCGGTCGCGACGACCAGCACGACGCCCGTTCCGCTCACCACGGAGGTCCCAAGAAAGACCAGGCGACGGTCGTCAGGGCTCGGGTCGGCGGAGGGCTCGGGCGGACCGGCCACTTTCTCGACGGGAAACGACTCGCCGGTCAACAGGGACTGTTGAACCGACAGATCGCGGGCTTCGAGCAGGCGCCCATCGGCAGGCACCAGGTCGCCGGCCGAGAGCCGGACGAGGTCCCCGGGCACGATGTTGCGCGGAGTGATCTCCTGCCACGCGCCATCTCGATTCACCGTGGCCGTCGGCGTGACAGACGCACGCAGCCGGTCGGCGGCCTGCTGCGATCGATACGACTGCCAGAAATTGATCGACACGCCGAGCAGCACCATCGTCGCGATGATGAGGGCGTCAACGCGCTGGCCCAACGAGGCGGAAATGCCCGCGGCCACGAGCAGAATGAGCACCAGGGGATTCGCGAACAGGTGCAGCAACTGGACCACGGCGGAGAGGCGCCTCACGGGCGCCGGCTCGTTCGGTCCGTACTGGGCTAGCCGTCGCTCGGCCTCCGCTGCCGTCAGGCC
>JBAUGX010000001.1:0-8520 GCA_049679965.1 Vicinamibacterales bacterium | reverse complement strand
CGGTGTCGCCGACCAGACGGACCTGAAGAACGAAGAGCACGGAACGAACGTGCTCATAGGAGAACTCACGAAGACGCTGAGGCGGGACGGGTTTGCTCATTTGACAGAAGACAGCCATATCAACGATTCGCGCTGAGCCGCGTGGCTCGGCGACACCTTACCACAGACGAAAAAGCCACGACGGCTCCAGCGCGGGGTTAGGCAGCCGCGTTTATTGAGTACTCCAGGGCGACGATCCCCGTTTGATAAACATGGTGCCCAGTGAGCTGAAGGCCGGCCTGCTTCGAAGGGGCTGGAAGGAGCGGAATGCCGCCACCCAACAACACGGGAATGACCGCGACCTCGACCGCGTCCACGAGGCCGGCCTTGAGGAGCCCGCGAAACAATTCGCCGCCGCCGAACAGCCAGATGTCTTTGCCGGATGAAGCCTTGAGCGAGGCCACTTGCTCGTGAACATTGGCCCCGATGATAGTGACGTTCGGAAAGTCCTTCTGGTGGAGCGTGGTCGACACCACCACCGTCTTCATGCCAGGCATCGTCGCTCGCCCAGCGCGCGCCATGGGCTCAAACGTCCGCCGACCAACGAGAACCGTGTCGAATTGCGAGAACAGCGCCGTGAAGTCGATTGATGGATCCATGATGATCCAGTCCGATTCGCCGTTCAGTCCGGCAATGTATCCGTCGAGACTCATCGCAACCGAATAGCGAATACGTCGCACTGCGTTCTCCTCTTAGATTGCTTGTGTTGTTTTGTTGCCTGCCTAACGCCCGCGCTGAGCCGCGCGGTTCGGCGACACGTTACCACAGACGAAACACCGCGTCGGCTCCAGCGCGAGGTTAGGCAGCATGCTGGAATCGTAAGAAGCTGGAACCTAGACTTTCTTCGATGTTCCACCAGGACCATCTGGTTCCTGGTCCTTCGAGCGACCGCTCTCGTACAAGATCGACCTGTAGTCGCCGGTGGGTTCAATGTCTGGAGGAAGGAGCTGCCACGTTAGAAAATAAAGGACAACCCCTAACGGATGCGCTCCCAAGAGGGTGGTCCATAGCCAGACGTCGCCCGTCGCCCCGACAGCAAACGCAATTAAGCCCGACAGCAGGAACGTGACAACGAGCATCGCGGCCCGATAACTGGGCCGAAGTTGGACGCTGTTTCCGCACGCACGACAAGTTGGCCACTGGAGTAGATGAATTCGAGCGCCGCAGAAGGGACATTTGGGAGGAGGTCCGAAAAGGCTGAACTGCTCAGTCCTGAATGATCCGGTGAGAATACTTCCCAGAAGTCGATAGGCCAGAACAGCCATGACCAGAAGAACGATCGCCGAATAGAACAGGAGGAGTCTCCAGAGCATCCGACCCTCCGGGGAATTGTCTGCCTAACGCGCGAAATGAGCCGCGCGTCTCGGCGACATGATCGCACAGACCGTGAAACGCGTCGGCTCCATTTCGATGTTGGACGGCCGCTCGACTGAGCGATCGCCCGCAGAAACGCTCGCGAGAGCCAAGACGTGCGAACAACCCGTCAAGCGGCGCGCGGTCTCGCCAAGTCCGACCCAGAACCGAGGGGTGAAGTACCGCGCTCGACTGATCGCCGCCGACGGCATGACCACACTGGTCGAACTCACGCGGGGACGAGCGCTCGGCGATGGCCGGACCCAGATTCGAGGACTGCCGACCGAGTGGAAAGCCGACCGCGCGCCGCCGTTCGAAAGTGCCCCGTTCTTCGAAACGGACGCCGACGTGCTGAGTGGACCCCGCCGCCCGATCCGTCGTCCTCCGAAAAGTGATCCGAAGTCTTCGTCTTTCGCCCGTCCGTCCAACGACGGCGCTGAGCCGCGCGCCACGGCGACAGGCTATCACGGACAGTGGCCGCGACGGCTCCAGCGCAAGTTAGACCGCGCCTGGCATGTTGCTTAATGCGTGACGCATAAGAAAGCCGCGCGGACACAACAGCAACGGGTGAGGGATCTTAAAGAGACTTCAAAGAGCGCACCAGAATCGTGAAGAAGCTCGCACTTCACTTACCGATAGAGCTGACGCTCAAACTGAAGCTACCATTGGTCACCACCTTGGTGCCTGTTGCGCCCCCTGAAAACGGCGGCGCCGCGCAGTTGAGTGTCCCCTTCACGTTCGTCTCACCGTACCCGTACTTCTCCACAGAGAGAGAAGTAATTGTGACGGAACCGCTGCCCATGGAGCCGGACGCCTTCCACACCGCAGGCTGCCCCGGTATGGAGACCTCACAGGATGCGACCCCACTCGCTCCGATCGTCTCGGTGCCGCGTGCGGCAACGGTCGCAACCTTAACGGCAACAGAAACCGACACCCGGGGATCTTTCTCAAGTGTCGAGTTGATCTGGAGGATGCCGTTGTTGATTGCTGCGCTTCTGAAACCCGTTTCATCGAAGCTACTGTAAGTGACGCCATCGACGTCGGCTCTCATGTAGTTACCAAAACCCACGCTCGGGCATCCATATCCCACACAGGCCATCGCGACGAGCAACGAAACGGTGATGACATGTCTGCTGCACATGAGCGCTTCACTCCACAGCTGCGTCGGGGTTGTTACACCTTCGCGGTCTAGACAGTATGACTTCGGTACAGATGGCTGACCCCCAAGCGTTGATCGCGGGTTAGCCTCAGCGGCCAGAGCCGCAACGCCGCATGGATCGCGGCGCTGTGTTCCCGGAGGTCAGCCATGGTGCAGTCTACTCCGCTGTTCGTCGGTCTGGACGTCCACAAAGATTCGATCGCTGTCGCCCACGCCTACGGCCAGTCGGCCGATCCGCCCGTGTTTGTCGGCGCGATCGGGCCGCGGCAGGCGGACCTCGACAAATTGATCCGGCGCCTGCAAGGAAAAAGCCCCGAGCTGGTGTTCGCGTACGAGGCCGGGCCGTGCGGGTATGGCTTGCATCGCTATCTAACCGGCCACGGGTTCACCTGTCAGGTCGTCGCGCCGTCGCTGATTCCGAAGAAGCCCGGCGACAAGGTCAAGACCGACCGGCGCGACGCGGTCGCCCTCGCACGGTTACTCCGGTCCGGCGATCTCACGCGCGTGTACGTGCCGACGGTCGACGATGAAGCGCTCCGTGATCTCTGTCGGGCCCGTGATGCCGCCCGCCTCACCCTGAAGAACGCCAAGCTCCGACTGAAGGCCTTCCTGCTCCGGCTCGGGCGGCACTATGTCGGACGGGCCGACTGGACCGACGCCCACCGGCGGTACCTCGCGAAGGTCGTGTGTCCCACGCCGACGCAACAGATCGTGTTTCAGGAATCGATCCGCGCCGTCGATGAGCAAGTGGATCGGGTGCAGCGCCTCGACGCCGAGCTGCTCGAGCGGGCGCCGGCCTGGCGGCTCTATCCGGTCGTCCAAGCCCTGCAAGCCTTGCGCGGCGTGCAATTCCTGGTCGCGATCACCGTCGTCGCGGAACTCGGCGACCTCACGCGCTTCGACTCGCCGCGCCAACTAGGTGCGTTCGTCGGCCTCGTGCCGTCGGAGGATTCCAGCGGCCCCCGCCGCCGGCTCGGCGCCATCACCAAGACGGGCAACGGCCGCGCCCGGCGCGCGCTCGTCGAAGGCGCCTGGGCGTATCGGCATCCCGCGAAGGTCTCCGAACACCTCCAGCGCCGGATCGACACGCTCCCAAAGCCGATTCAGGATATGGGCTGGAAGGCCCAGGTCCGGTTGTGCAAGCGCTTTCGTCGGCTCGTCGCGCGCGGCAAGCATCCGAACGTCGTGGTCACGGCCATCGCGCGCGAACTCATCGCGTTCATGTGGGCGATTGCCAAGGAGGTGCCGATCACGACCTAAGCGTCGTCCACCCGGTCTCGGGTCGGCGTCGGGGTGCGGCCCCGGTATGCCGCGCAACCCTCGTCGACGTTAAGAGGCGGCTCCGGCCGATCCTCGTCCCTAGATCGAGGCAGGCGCGTTGACGGTTCCCAGTCAGGTGGTACCCAATCCACGGATCTCAGCAGGATCAACCGTCGGTGTGACTGGCTCCATCTCGGCGCTGACCCGAGTGTTTCGAAGCGTGCAGGGAAGAGAAGAGAGGAACGAAAAGAGCGCTGATACGCGACGACGCCAGAGGTGTCTTCCTCCGCCTTCACCTACTTGACTTCCGAAGTCATATCAACGCCCGAAATGAGCCGCGCGCCGCAGCGACATGATCGCACAGACCGTGAGAAGCGTCGGCTCCATTTCGATGTTCGGCCGCTGGTTGTATTTGAGCACTGTTCGGATTGTTCCCTGAATTTGGCACCAAGCCGGCAATTGGCAGACCGCAACTCCACCGAGCCGTAAGGCGACATCGGGCGGTGTCTCACCAGGCCCAAATGATTACCAGCAGAAGGATGCCCGACACCAGCACGACACAGCCGAATGCCATAGCGCTCATTCCGGTCCAATAGCCCCACTGTTCGCGATCGCGGCGTGAAGTACCGTACCGGTTTGAAATCACGCCGCTCTTGAGGGACCGATAGAAACCCTCCC
Organism: Vicinamibacterales bacterium; assembly: GCA_049679965.1. Taxonomy (GTDB): domain Bacteria; phylum Acidobacteriota; class Vicinamibacteria; order Vicinamibacterales; family CAVVIG01; genus 2-12-FULL-65-11. The sequence goes on along the minus strand of JBAUGX010000001.1, from coordinate 4,031 downwards.
CGAGAGCTGCGGCTACAATCGCCGCGAAGATGAGCGCGAAAATAAGGCGCGCCATTTAGGACGGACGTCAGATTGTGGCCAATTCCGTTTGGTAATTGGCGCGCTAACAAACCCACGAGAAGTGTAAGCTATCGGCCAGATAGCCCCAACTCGGTTAACGCGGCGTCTGATGGTGTGGAGGAATGTATGTCCAGCCGAGCGCGAATGGTCCTGCTGCTCTGCCTTGGAATCCTCGTGGGTGTTGCCGGGACATGGGTATCGGCTCAGGTAAGGCCACAGCGCATCGATCCCCATATCGTCCTGTCCGGGCCTGACGTCGGCTTCAGTATTTCAGCCAAGGAAGGCCAGACACCCGTGGGTCAGTTGGTGGTCAGAATCAATGGCATGTGGGTGCCAGCGAAGTTAGGCGGGGAGGTCACGTACCGCTTCCCATAGTCCGGCCCGGTCTGGGCAGGCTCAAGGCCGTTTCCGCTTTCGCGGCTCGGCCTTTTTCTTTTTTGCATTTGTCGATCGTCGGCCGAACGTTGCCGCTTCAGCCGCGGCGGCCTCATGATCGCGCCGGCCGCCGTCGGCTGCAAGCGGTGGTTAGCCGGATTGTGATCTGTAACCGCATACGTTACACTCATTCCAGTGGCGATCAAGGGATTTCGGCATAAGGGGGTGGAACAGTTCTTCGCCGCCGGCACTAAACGCGGCATTCAAGCCAAGCATGAGGATCGCTTGCGTTTGATTCTGGGCGCCCTCAACGCGGCGACGAACCCCAAGGATATGAATTTGCCTGGCCTGAGCCTCCATGAACTTCAAGGTGCTCGAAAAGGCACCTGGGCGGTCAAAGTCAGCGGCAATTGGCGTGTGACGTTCAGGTTTGGCGGCAAGGATGCCGAGTACGTGGATTACGAAGACTACCACTGAGGTTGACCGATGAAGATGCACAACCCGCCGCACCCTGGTGAGATTCTCCGAGAACTCTGTCTGAAGCCGCTTGACCTGACCGTCACCGACGCCGCTCGGTCGCTCGGGGTAAGCCGCAAGACCCTGTCGGGCATCTTGAACGGTCGTGCCGGGATCAGCCCCGAGATGGCCGTGCGGTTGTCCCTCGCCTTCGGCACGTCGGCCGAGAGTTGGATGAACCAGCAGATTCAACACGACCTCTGGCACGTGGAACGACGCCGCAAGAAGCTCCGTGTCGCCAAGTTGTCTGCCGCGTGATCAGCTGAAAGGTCGTTTCAATTCCGGCTAACGCGCGGCTTGAGCCGCGCGGCACGGTGACATGATCGCACGAGACAGAAGCCGCGACGGCTCCAAGCCGATGTTAGCCAACCATTTGCCAGCAAATAAACGAGACTCGACGATGGACGCTCCAGCCCAGAAAGTCGCCCCTGAGTTCGCAACGAACGCGCGCGAGATCGCTCGCAGTGACGGCACTCTCACGTATCCCGTGGTCCCCATCAGCCCAGCCTGAAGTCGACATTGAGGTGTACCAACGCTCGCTTCGGAATGCCACTCACCGTGAGAGGCTGCCACCGCCAACCACTCACTGCGTCCAAGGCGGCGTTTCGAAGTTGCGGAGGTCCGCTGATCGCCACGCAGTCCTTCGCCTCGCCCGTTAGGTCAATGACGCATTCCACCACGATGGTTCCCGTAATTCTGGCATTCACGGCTTGGTCTGGATAGACGGGAGCCACGTTCCGAGTCTTTCGCGGCGTCACGATTTGACTGACGTCAAGACCGCGCGCCGCCGCTCCCGTCGGCTCCAATCGCGTATCGAGCCAGATGCCGCGAATGTCGACGACGTCGGTTGTGGCAGGTCGTGGAGGAAGCGTCGCCAAGGGCGTAGGCGGGGCTGAAGCGCACGCAACGGCAAGGTTGAGCAGGATAAGCAAGACCCATCGCTTCATCAGAATCCTCCGATTCCTCAAGGCGTCGACAGATCCAGTGTCCGGCTAACGCCCGGCGCTCAGCCGCGGCGTTTCTCCTCGCCACACGCAACGCCGTCGGCTGCAGCGCCTTGTTAGACAGCTGGCCCGGATGTTACAGTACCCGCGTGACTTTTTCGATTGAGCTTGAACGGGAAGATGACGGCCGGTGGCTAGCCGAGGTGCCGAACCTGGTTGGCGTAATGTGTTACGGCGCCGACCGGGACGAGGCTGTCGCCAAGGTCCAGGCCTTGGCCCTTCGAGTGATCGCGGAGCGCCTCGAACACCGTGAAGCACCCGCCGAATTTCTGAACGTGACGTTCCAAGCCGCTTGAGCAACTGGCCCTCTGCGAAGGCCCGCCGATTACTGGGAGCTCTGCTAAAGATTGGTTGGACGATAAAGCGCCAGTCGGGCTCCCACCGCACGTTGTCCCGCCCCAATTGGCCCGATGTGGTATTTGCCTTCCATGACGATGAAGAAGTTGGGCCGAAGATGATGGCCCGCATCGCAAAACGGACCGGCCTCACGCCAGAGGATCTTTAGATTGTTGGTACCTGAATCGTTGATCGTTCCAGCTGTCTAGACAGTATGGCTGTCAGATCGTAAATCGAGAGACCTGCCTCACGTTGTTATCGTGGATTACGCGAATCCGGCGAAGGCGTCGCGCAGAGCCACAAACAAAGGAGGCAGGTCATGGCGAAACGTAGCATGTTCGTGGGGATGGATGTCCACAAAGAATCAATCGACATCTCGGTGGCCGAGGACGGCCGGCAGGGCGAGGTGCGCCACTACGGCGTGATCCCGGGTGACCTCGAGGCGCTCGCGAAGAGCGTGCGCGCCTTGCGCGCCCCAGAGCGGTGCCTGCACTTCGTGTACGAGGCGGGCCCGTGCGGGTTTGGGATCCATCGCTACCTCACGGCGCAGGGCGAAGACTGCGTGGTCGTGAACCCGTCGAGCATGCCCAAACGGAGTGGCGATCGGATCAAGACCGATCGACGCGACAGTCAGGCGTTGGCCCGGTTACATCGCGCGGGGGAACTCACCGCGATCTACATCCCGACGGCCGACGATGAAGCGCTCCGCGACCTCGTCCGCGCGCGCGAAGATGCGGTCGGGCTGAGCACCCAGGCGAAGCATCGCTTGAAGGCGTTCCTCCTGCGGCAGGGACGCCGCTATCCTGGGCGCGCCGGGTGGACGCTCCCGTATCGACGCTGGCTCGCCGATCTCAGTTTCCCGCTGGCCCCGCAGCACATCGCCCTGCAGGAGTACCGCGACACCATCGATGAAACGGAACGCCGGACCGACCGGCTCACCGATCAACTCCGCCACCTCGTCCCGACCTGGCGGTGGGCTCCGGTCGTCGAGGCACTCCAAGCGTTACGCGGCGTCTCGTTTGTCACGGCCGTCGGCCTCGTGGCGGAGGTCGGGGACTTCCGGCGCTTCCAGCATCCGCGTCATCTGATGGCGTACCTCGGCCTGGTGCCATCGGAGTACTCGACGGGACCAAGCGTGCGACGAGGCGCGATTACGAAAGCGGGCAACCCGCACGCGCGACGACTACTCGCGGAAGCGGCGTGGGCCTATCAAGGGGTTCCGCGCATCGGACGGCAGATGCTCTATCGCCAGGAGGCGCTCCCCAAAGCCGTGTGCGACATTGCGTGGAAAGCGCAGCTCCGGCTCACGTCACGGTTCCGTCGGTTGGTGGCGCGCGGGAAAGCAAAACCCAAAGTGGCGACGGCCGTCGCGCGTGAGCTGACGGGCTTCATCTGGGCGATCGCCCGGGAGGTGCCGGCGCCACCCGCGTAGGCGCGCACGCAGCAGGTCCGTCAGGTCGGCGGCATCGCGGGCAGGTGGAGAATCCTCGAAGTCGTTATGGACGTCAGCCTCGCTGACACGTCCGCGCCTAGAGCGAGGCAGCTCCGCGACGAACCACAGTCTGTGCGGTACCCAACCCGCGGATATCAGCAGCGTCAACCGTCGCTAGAACGCGGTGTCGCCGACCAGACGGACCTGAAGAACGAAGAGCACGGAACGAACGTGCTCATAGGAGAACTCACGAAGACGCTGAGGCGGGACGGGTTTGCTCATTTGACAGAAGACAGCCATATCAACGA